>JBILXX010000002.1:0-83892 GCA_044378095.1 Polaromonas sp. | reverse complement strand
AGTAGCTTGGCTGAAATTTGCGGCTGTGCCGATTTGCCGCTGACAGCGGACTTGGTTGTAGTGCGGGGCATGTAACTCCTTTGGGGGAATGGTATGCCTCAAACACAAAATTTCTGACAGGCTCGAATCCGTCAGGTAAAAACACCACTACTAGCTTTCATCGACTTCCAGCGTCATACCTGCGCGACGCAGGCGCGTGACCAACACAGCGCCCAACCCTGATGCGGGCGTCAAAAGACCACCATAGCCCGCGCCGCCCGGCAGCTTCTCGTGGTCAATCACCAAACAAAGTGCGGCTTCACAAACCATTTTGGTGGTGGCGCGATTGCCAGGGTCACCCTGATCTTGTACGCGGCCTCGCACCACCTGCCCGCCAGCGCTTTTGCCAACCAGCTCGCAGCGAAAGAAACCTTTGTCCATGCGCGTCTCGGACGGGCCCTCGCCCGGCTTGGGAATCAGCATGGCAGCCACACGGCGAACTGCTGAAAACCCCATCGCCACTTTTGAAACGCCCATGCTGACGCTCAGTGACGTAGCCGCCGCACCCGACAGCCAACCGTTGCCAAGGCGCAAATACTCTTGATAGCTGAAGTTATCGCCGTAGCTCAACAGGGCCGCGCTGCGGCGCACCACGCGGGTGTTGATGACACTCATAAAAAACGGGCCGAGCCAGGCCTTGAAGTGCGCGTCATACCGCGGTGTTACCGGGTCACTGCTTGCTGCTATCTGGCTTTGCCCTGCTGGATTTGGGTTGAGTAAAAACGGGTTGGCCAGCCGCTTGGCCTGCTCGCTGCCCATGATGTTGAAAAGCGAAGCCAGCGTGCCGCCATTGACCCCGCCGCGCAGGCTGAAAGCAGCGACGACGTCCACACAAGGCACACCATGGCGCTGCTGCATGGCCTGTGTGATGAGCCATGTGCCGATGTCTGATGGCACGGAGTCAAAACCACAAAACGGAATGATGCGCGTGCCGTTTTCGGCGGCTGGCGCATGGTGCTGGGCAATCATGCTGGCGACCCAAGGCGTTTCTCCTGTGATGTCAACATAGTGCGTGCCGTGCTTGACACAGGCCGCCACCAAAGCGCTGCCATGCAAGGCAAAGGGTCCGGCGGTTGAGAGCACCACGCGGGTACTTTTAGCCAAAGCCTCCAGCGCTTTGGCATCATCTGCCGCAGCCACCACGATGCCCGCATCTGCAGCACCTGCACAACCTTGGCGTATCTGCTCCAGCTTGGCCTGGTTGCGACCGGCCAACGCCCAACGCAGGCCATGGGCTTTAACGTCGGCGCTGTCAGCAAAGTACTGCACGGTTTGGCGACCTACAAACCCAGTCGCACCGTACAAGACTACATCGTAAGACCGCTTGTTTGGCATGCTGTGACCTTCAATTTAAAAAGTACAGTCTAAACCTGAAGCACACCAAATCCTCTTTGTAGGACATCGCCGCCAAAGCGAACGTGAGCGCCAGCGGGGGCTGATACTGGAGCGTTGAACAAGGCATGAAGACATCCTGCATCTTGGCAATGATGACCCACTTCATAACTCAAAGGACACGCCATGAATTTCAAAAAATTTCTCCCGCTCCCGTTAGTTGCTGCAGTGTTGATGACCTCAGCATCGGTTGGCACAGCGTGGGCTGAAAAGCCTGAATGGGCTGGCCAAGGCAAAAACGGTAAGTACGAACAAAAAGAAAAGAGCAAAGGAAAAAAACAAAAATACGAAGGCGAAACAGCAGACGTACGTGTCAGCACTTACTTTACAGACCCGCAGCGATTGGTGATTCGCAACTACTACGGACAGCAATTCAAAAATGGCCGCTGCCCGCCCGGCTTGGCCAAAAAGAACAATGGTTGTATGCCGCCAGGACAAGCCAAAAAATGGACTCTGGGCCAACCACTGCCAGGTGATGTCGTCTATTACCCCGTGCCAAGTGCAGTGGTGGTGCAACTGGGCACCCCCCCCGGCAGGCCACAAGTACGTGCGTGTTGCCAGTGATATTTTGCTGATCGCCATTGGCACCAGCATGATTGTGGATGCTGTGCAAGACTTGGGCAGAATTTAACCTTTAACCATCTTGCGGGAAGGCCGCTTCCATGGCACCCCCTAAACTTGGGTGCAATGATCCTTTATTGCCCCCAATCAGCCAATGGCGAGAGTCGCTTTTGAAATACTGCGTCTCTGTCCGTGCCCTGTGCAACTTTACCGCCAAACACGGCGACCTGGACTTGCGCTTTACACCCGCACCATCTGCGCAAGAGGGCATGGCTGGCCATGCGCTGGTGGCTTCACGCCGGGACGCTGACTATCAGTCTGAGGTCGGCCTTGAAGGTGACTACAAAACGCTCACAGTGCGCGGCAGGGCCGACGGCTATGACGCGGTCAACAACCAGCTCGAAGAAGTCAAAACCTACCGTGGCGACCTGCACAACATGGCCGACAACAAGCGCGCCCTGCACTGGGCTCAGGTCAAAATTTACGGCTGGCTAATGTGTCAGGCCAGGGGATTGCAAGACATCAACCTGGCGCTTGTCTACTTTGACATTGCCAGCACGCAGGAAACCCCACTGATTGAACACTTTACAAGCGCCGCCCTGAAAGACTATTTTGACCGTCAGTGCGAGCTGTTTTTAGCTTGGGCTGAGCGCGAGCTGGTACACCGCACAGTGCGGGACTTGGCGTTAAGTACCCTCGCCTTCCCTCACGCCACCTTCAGGCCTGGCCAGCGCGAACTGGCTGAGGCGGTTTACAAGACTGCCAGCAACGGCAAATGCCTGATGGCGCAAGCCACCACTGGCATTGGAAAAACCATAGGCACGGTGTTCCCGCTGCTCAAAGCGATGCCCAAACAGCGGCTGGACAAGCTGTTTTTTTTAGCCGCCAAAACGCCGGGCCGCAAGCTGGCGCTTGATGCGCTGGAGCTGATTGAACAAGGCAGCCCCAACCTGCCTCTTCGCGTGCTGGAGCTGGTCGCGCGGGACAAAGCCTGCGAGCACCCTGACAAAGCCTGCCACGGCGACTCTTGCCCGTTGGCCAAGGGCTTTTATGACCGCTTGCCACAGGCACGCTATGCCGCCGTGCAAAGCGCAAGCCAAGGCGTTTTAGACAAAGCCGCGATGCGCGATGTCGCCCTTGCGCACCGCGTTTGCCCCTACTACCTGGCTCAAGAGATGGCAGTGTGGAGCGATGTGGTGATCGGTGACTACAACTACTACTTTGATCTAAGTGCCATGCTTCACACCATGACGGTCAGCCACCAGTGGCGGGTCAGCGTGCTGGTGGACGAAGCCCACAACATGATTGAACGGGCACGGAGCATGTACTCCGCCGCGCTTGATCAACGCCAGCTACAGGCGGTGCATGGCTCAGCGCCCAGGGCGGTCCGGCCTGTGCTTGACAAGCTCAATCGTGCCTTCAACGATGTGCATAAAACGCAGACTGAAACCTACCAGGTGGTGCAGGAGATTCCGGTTGATTTTTTAAAAGCCTTGCAGCAGGCCATCACGGTCATCACGGACTTTTTGGTGGCGAATCCGACACGGGTCGATGCGGACTTGCAGGCGTTTTATTTTGAGGCACTGCACTTTGCCCGCATGGCCGACAGCTTTGCTAGCCACTCGATGTTTGACATCACGCTGCAAGACGCGGTGCACGACAACGCCCTGCTGCTGCCCAACAATGGTTGCGCCACCCTCAATATCCGTAACATCGTGTCTGCGCCATTTTTAAACCCGCGTTTTACGGCGGCTCATTCCGTCGCACTGTTTTCGGCCACGCTCAGCCCGCCGGAGTTTTACAAGGAAACGCTGGGCCTGCCGCTGTCGACTGCCTGGATAGAAGTGGCGTCACCGTTTTCGCATGAGCAGCTCTACGTTGCGGCCGTGCGCAATGTGTCAACCCGCTACAGTGACCGTGACCAGTCAATGAATCTGATCGCGCAACTGATGGCGCTGCAATACGACAAGGCACCCGGCAACTACCTGGCCTTTACCAGCAGCTATGACTACCTGCAAAAACTTGAGCACCACTTTAATCAGCGCCACCCCCACATCACCACCTGGGCGCAAACCCGCCAGATGGACGAGGGCGGGCGTGAGCAGTTTTTGCGCCGTTTCACCACCCAGTCGCAGGGTATTGGCTTTGCGGTGCTGGGTGGTGCGTTTGCCGAAGGCATTGACCTGCCGGGGGCGCGGCTGATCGGGGCGTTTATCGCCACGCTGGGGCTGCCGCAGGTCAACGCCGTGAATGAAGAAATCAAAACCCGCATGGCTGCGTATTTTGAAGCGCAGGACGATGCAGCCGGTAAAGCCTACAACTACACCTACCTGTATCCCGGCCTGCAAAAAGTGGTGCAAGCGGCTGGCCGCGTGATTCGCACGCAGGACGATACAGGGGTGATTGTGCTGATGGATGATCGCTTTACCCGCCCCGACGTACAAAGCCTGTTGCCTGCCTGGTGGCGGGTTGATGAAATCAGTCGGTTTTTGACTGAAAATACCTAAAAACCGCCTTTTTCAGGTATTGAATCAGTCTCTAGGCCATTAAATACGGGCGAAAGCAGCTACTAAATTAATAGTAATTCAACTGACAGATTTAAAACCCGCGAGCAACATGAAAGTTTTAACAACTCACACCAGCGCAAGGCTGATCGCATCAGTTTTGTTGTTGGCCGCCGCAAGCTTGACAGCAAGCCATGCACAAACCGCCAATACTCATCCTCTTACCGGCACCTGGAGCTGGACGCTTTATAACGGCACATGCAACGAAACCCTGCAGTACCGGGCCGATGGTGTTTTGCTCAGCACCAGCGGTGATGCTGTGACCGAGTGGCGCTACGCGGCAAGCAGCGCGCCAGACGCGCAAGGCTTTTACAAGCTGGACGAAATCTCAACCCGACACAACTCCAAAAAGGATTGCTCGGGTGATGTGGTGGACGAAGCCGGACTGGATGCGACCAGGTTTGTAAAGCTCAACCCGGCCAAGGACCGGATGATCATCTGCCGGTCAGCAAGTTTGCAAGCCTGCTATGGACCGCTTCAGCGCTTGCCCTGAGCATGGCGGTTTGTGCCTAATGCAGGTTCTTGAGCGACGTTGCGTGCGCACAGTAGTCCAGCAATTCGTCCAGCTCATTTGATTTGTCGAACACAGCGTCTGAACCCAGTTCAGCACAGCGCCTGCGAATGTCGCTGGTCGCGTAGTTCGTCAGCACCACGACTTTCTGGTCAGCATTGCGGTTTTGGCAACCCTTCAGAACCCCCAACCCACTACCTTCTTTGAGGAACAAATCAACGATTGCCAGCTTCCAGTCGCCGTTGTGACTGGAAAGCCAAGCGTTGGCCTCGTCTTCGGTTTCGGCAAAACCCACCACTTTGACAGGTGCTATTTCTTCCAGCGTAGAGATCAAATTTTCACGAATCGTTGCGCTGTCTTCAACCAGATAGGTGATGAGAGCCATTTTGTGTGGGTTGATTGTTGTTGAAGAACTGTGCATTGCTTAAAGTAACACGACTTCAAAACAAGGGCGTAGCTCATGGGCGGCGCAGTTTGTAGGAGAATCGCCTGTCGATATTGAAACCTTAAAGGAGTTACATGCGTTCCACGTTCTTGGCAGCAACTTTCACCCTGTTGGCCACCACAAGCTGGGCACAGACGGATGCCGTGCTGGCCGCCGCTGCGAAAGAGTCTGGCGCACAGGTGACCAAAAGCGGCTTGGTGTTTCGGTCATTAAAACACGGCACGGGCAGCAGCCCGGCGGCCACAGACCGCGTGAAAGTGCACTACAAAGGCACGTTCCCGGATGGCAAAGAGTTCGACAGCTCCTACAAACGCAATGAGCCGACCGAGTTCCCGTTGAACGGTGTCATTCCCTGCTGGACAGAAGGCGTGCAGTTGATGAAAACGGGCGGCAAAGCCAAGCTGACCTGCCCCTCAGCCATCGCCTACGGCCAGCGCGGCGCAGGCGGCGTGATACCACCCAATGCGACGCTGGTGTTTGAGGTGGAGTTGCTGGGTATTAATGGAAAATAAGCTGTAAACCAATGAATACGGTCGTAACCAGCTATTTATAAAATAGCGTCTCGCTACCTACTGATCAGCACGCCAACCACCACCCAGGGACTGAATCAATGCCACGGCCGTCGTCTGGCGATCAGCGGTGGCCTGCACCAGCGCTCGGCGTGCGCTTAAAGCCGTGGTTTGCGCGGTGATGACTTCGGTATAGCCCACCTGCCCGCTGCGGTAGCGGTTCAGCACCTGTTGCTCGACCTGGTCAGCGGCACTTGATGCCTGGGCGCGCAGGGTTTGCTGCACCTGCAAAACCCGACTGGCCGACAACTGGTCTTCAACATTTTGAAAAGCAGTCAGCACGACCTGGCGGTAGCGCGCGACGGCCTGTGTGTGCGAAGCTGTCGCGCCTTCGAGTCGGGCATCCAGCGCGCCACCTTTAAAAAGCACCTGCGCCGCTGACAAACCCAGCGACCAAACGGCAGCCGGGGTGCTGAACAGGTCAGCCACGCGGCTGGCTGCTGTGCCCAGGGACGCATTCAAACTCAGGCTCGGGTAGTAAGCGGCTTTGGCCACACCGATTTGTTCGTTGGCGTTGGCCACTCGGCGCTCGGCGGCGGCAATGTCGGGCCTGCGCTGCAGCAGGGTTGACGACACGCCG
This sequence comes from Polaromonas sp., assembly GCA_044378095.1. Lineage (GTDB taxonomy): Bacteria > Pseudomonadota > Gammaproteobacteria > Burkholderiales > Burkholderiaceae_C > Polaromonas. The sequence continues at coordinate 77,231 of JBILXX010000002.1, read as the reverse complement.
ATCGGAACGTCAGGAACAGTTGGCTTGTAATCAGGGGCAGCCGCCAATGTGAAGTTGCCCGGTGCCTGGCCAACCAGCACGGCAATGGCGTGTTCCAGTTGCGCTCGTGTACGTTGCAAACCAGCTTCATCGGCCTTGGCGTTGGCGAACTGGGTTTGCGCTTGCAGTACATCGGTCTTGGCAACAATGCCTGCGGTGTAGCGGTTTTGCGTGATCTCAAGCGCGCGCGCGTAGCCCGCCAGCGTGCTTGCCAGCAAGGCCTGCTGTGCGTCTTGCTGACGCAGTGACAGGTAATTCACAGCCAGTTCACCCTGCGCTGATAACCGGGCAGTCGCCAGGTCTGCCGCGCTGGCCGCGGCCGTAGCTGCCGCGCTATTGGCCACACTTTGCAGGCGGCCCCACACATCGGGCTCCCAGGCGGCGCCCAGGCTGGCCTGGTAGTTGGTATTACTGCGGTTGCCTGTAGTGATGTTGTTGTTGGCGTTGGCCGTACCACCGCCGTTGCCTGAACGTGTTGCACCACCACCCAATGTGACAGAGGGGAACAGCCCGGCCCGCTGCTCGGCCACCAAGGCCCTGGCCTGCGCATACCCAGCGACAGCTGCCGCCACATTCTGGTTGGACACTTCCACCCGCGCTGCCAAATCATTGAGCACCGGGTCATTGAAGAGTTGCCACCACGGCCCGCGCTCCAGCGCATCTGCCGGGGCTGCCCTGACCCAATCGCCAGACTCTTTGTAGTTGCTGACTTCTGGTGTAACAGGGCGCACGTATTCAGGGCCTACAGCGCAGCCTGTGATGAGCAATGCCAGCGCAAACGGAAGAACAGGTTTCAAATCATTAAGTTGCATAGTCACCCTTTCAGGAAGTAGCCCTGGCCAAATGCAGTTCATGCGCACCACGCCTGCGCAGCTTGTCCATCAGCACATAGACCACAGGCGTGGTCAGCAAGGTCAGCAACTGGCTGGCAATCAGCCCGCCAATAATCGCGATTCCCAGTGGGCGGCGCAGCTCAGCTCCCTCACCAAAACCAATGGCCAGCGGCAGCGCACCCAGAATGGCGGCCAGTGTGGTCATGAGGATGGGGCGAAACCGCAACAGGCAAGCTTCCCGAACAGCATCGGTGGCACTTATGCCCCGTGAACGCTCCGCATCTATCGCAAAGTCAATGATCAAAATGGCATTTTTCTTGACAATGCCGATCAGCAGGAAAACGCCAATCAGTGCAATGATGGAAAAGTCGAGCTTGTAGATCATCAGCGCCAGCACCGCGCCCACGCCTGCCGATGGCAGCGTTGACAGGACTGTGATCGGATGCACCAGGCTTTCATACAAAATGCCCAGAACGATGTAGATGACGACGAGCGCCGCCAGAATCAGCAGTGGTTGCTGGCCTTGTGAGTCTTGTGCGGTACGGGCGGTACCCTGAAAGCTGCCACGCACGTTGTTGGGCAGGGCAATTTCGGCCTCGGCCTGTTTGACGGCATCCTGGCCTTGGCTCAGCGTATAGCCTTCAGCCAGGTTGTACGACACGGTGGTGGCGAGTTCGCCGTCCTGATGGTTGACACTCGATGCCTTGGCGCTTTCAGAGAATTTGGCAATCGCCGACAGCGGCACCATGACGCTGCCTGTGCTGCTGAGCGCCTGGCCTGTAGATTGATCGCGCAGTGCCGGGTTCACCAGGCTGGATGCATTGGCCACGCCGACCCCCGCCGTCCGAGCCGGCACGTAAATGTCTTTGAGCGCCTCCGGGCTTTGCCGGTATCGGGGCGCAACCTCCATGATGACTTTGTACTGGTTGATGTCGCCATAAATCGTGGCCACCTGCCGCTGGCCAAAGCCGTTGTAAAGCGCATTGTCAACATCGCGAGAGGTAATGCCCAGACGCGATGCGGTGTCTTTGTCAACCGTGACCATGACTTCAACGCCGTTTTCCTGCTGATCGGTGTCGACGTCTGTCAGTGCATCCTGATTTTTCATTTGGTCTGCCAGGCGTGTCGCCCATTTACGGAGGTCGGCAATGTTGTCGCTTTTCAGGGTGTACTGGTATGTTGAATTACTCGAACGCCCGCCGCCACGCAAGTCTTGCACCGTGCCTAAAAACAAACTGATGCCCGTGACACGTGCGAGTTGCGGGCGCAGCCGGGCAATCACGGCCTGACCGCCCACTGCTTGCCCGTCCGCCGTTAATGGCCTTTTACTCAGCGGCTTGAGGTTAATGAACATGAAGCCGCCGCCTGCCCTGCCGCCACCGGTAAATGCGACCACCGTGTCCACTGCTGGGTCTGCCCGCACTATGTCGGCCAGCTCTTTGAGCTTGGCTTGCATGGCCTGAAACGAAATGCTTTGATCAGCCCGCAAGCCGCCATTGATTTGCCCGCTGTCCTGCTGCGGGAAAAACCCTTTGGGGATTTTGATGAACAGATAAACATTCATCCCGATCACCGCCACCAGGATCAGCATGATCAGCCAGCGCATGTGCAGTGCCCAGTCCAGACTGATCTCATAGCCGCGCAGCACACGTTTGAAACCGTTGTCAAACCAGCTCGCAATGCGGCCTTGTTTGGTCTTGGCATGGGGTTTGAGCAGCCACGCACACATCATGGGCGTGGTGGTCAGCGATATGACAAGAGAGATCATCACCGCCACAGACAGCGTGACGGCAAATTCACGAAACAGCCGCCCGACTTGCCCGCCCATGAACAGCAACGGAATGAACACGGCCACTAGCGACAAACTGATCGACAAAACCGTGAAGCCCACCTCACGGGCGCCCAGCAGCGCAGCCTTGAAGCGATCCATGCCCGCTTCAATATGACGGCTGGTGTTCTCCAGCACCACAATCGCATCATCCACCACAAAACCCGTGGCCACGGTCAACGCCATCAGGCTCAGGTTGTTCAAACTGAAACCCAGCAAATACATCACACCGAATGTGCCCAGCAGCGACACAACCGTGGCCACCGCCGGAATCAGCGTCGCCCGCGCACTTCGTAAAAAGGCGCTGACAACCAGCACCACAAGCGCAATCGATATGAGAAGCGTGATTTCTACTTCACGCAGCGATGCGCGAATGGAGTTGGTACTGTCAGACGCGACCGACAGCTTGACGTCGGGCGGCAACTGAGCTTGTAGCTCAGGCAGCAGCGCGCGAATGCCATCGACCGTGGCAATCACGTTGGCATCGGGCTGGCGACGAATCAACACAATCACCGCTGCATCGCCATTGAACAGCCCCAGCGTGTTGGTGTTTTCCGTGCCATCGTGCACTTCGGCCACATCTTGCAAACGCACTGCAGAACCATTGCGCCAGGCCACCACCAGACCCTGGTAGTCGGCCGCAAGCCGCCCGCCGTTGGCAGAATTACCTCCAGCATAGATTTGCAGACGCTGGCCTTTGCTGTCACTGTTGTCCTCAATCGCGCCCTTGGGCCGGTTGGCGTTGGACGCTTGCAAGGCAGCGCGAACATCCTCCATGCTGATGCCGTAGCGGTTCAGTGCGAATGGGTTCAGTTCTACCCGAACCGCAGGCAACGAGCCGCCGCCCAGTTCCACATCACCGACGCCCGGTACTTGGGCAATTTTTTGTTGCAGCAGGCTGGACACATCGTCGTAAATCTGCCCTGGCGTTCGCGTTTTGGACGTGAGCGCCAAAATCATGATGGGCGCAGCGGCCGGGTTGGCTTTTCGGTACGTCGGGTTGCTGCGCAGCGCAGCGGGCAAGTCAGACCGGCTGGCGTTGATCGCACCCTGCACTTCTCGTGCAGCAGCGTCGATTTTGCGGTTCAGGTCAAACTGCAGGTTGATACGCGTCTGGCCATTGCTGCTGGACGAGGTCATCTCGTTAACGCCCGAGATCACGCCCAGTCTTCTTTCAAGTGGTGTGGCGACACTTGATGCCATCGTGTCGGGGCTGGCACCGGGGATGGCGGCGCTGACGCTAATGACCGGGAAATCGACTTGCGGCAGCGGTGAGACTGGGAGAACGAAGAACGCACCTATGCCGGACAGGGCCAAGCCGATGGTGAGCAGGACTGTAGCTACTGGGCGACGGACAAAGGGTTCTGAGAGGTTCATTCGGTGGCCTCTTGCTGGCGCTGCTGAGTGGTTGCATCTTGCGGGCAGTGCCGGGGGTTGCCCGGCAAATCACGTGAACGCACACCGCTATCAATTAAGAAGCTTCTTGCGCCCGTATTCATTGGTCTAGAGGCATAAAACATACTAAAAATCAGCCTCCGCGACCAAATTTCCGCCCCAACCGATCAAACCCCAAATAAATCACAGGCGTCGTGAACAAAGTAAGCACCTGACTGACAACCAAGCCACCAAAAATAGCCAAACCCAGCGGACGACGCAGCTCAGCCCCATCGCCCCAGCCCAGCATCAAAGGAACAGCAGCAAACAACGCCGCCAGGGTTGTCATCAAAATAGGACGGAATCGCAACAATGCCGCCTGATGAATCGCCTCCTGCGCCGACTTGCCTTGTGTGCGTTCCGCATCTATCGCAAAGTCAATCATCATGATGGCGTTTTTCTTGACGATGCCGATCAGCAAAATGATGCCGATGATGCCAATCACGCCCAGGTCTGAGCCGCTGATCATCAATGCCAGCAACGCACCGACGCCCGCGGAAGGCAGCGTGGACAAAATCGTCAGCGGATGAATGTAGCTTTCATACAGCACGCCCAGCACGATGTACACACAGACCAGCGCCGCCAAAATCAGCCACAGCTGGCTGGACAGTGATGCTTCATAGGCTCCTGACGCACCCAGAAACTTCAAGCTGACGCTTGCCGGCATACCCATGTCTTTGGCGGCTTGCTTGATGTCGTCCACCGCTTTGCCAAGTGATGTGCCGGGGGCGGTGTCAAAACCCAGGGTAGTGGCTGGGAATTGATCGACGTTGGTGACCTGCAAAGGGGCCGCCCGCTCGGTGATGGTGGCGATGCTGGCCAGCGGCGTAGTGCCGCCAGCGCCTGTTTTGAGCTGCAGATTGCCAAGAGATGCTGCTGTGCTTAACTGGCTGGGAAGCGCCTCCAGAATCACGCGGTACTGGTTGGTCTCGGTGAAAATCGTTGACACAATGCGCTGACCAAAGGCACTGTAGAGCGCGTCGTCAATCGACGCAGTCGAAATGCCCAGGCGTGAGGCCGTGTCGCGATCCACCATGACAAAAACCGATAAGCCGGTTGCGCCAGCGTCGGTCGCCACGTTGCGCACACTGCCAAGGGTGGCCATGCGTTCAGCAAGCTTTGTCGCCCATAACACCACCACCTTGTTGTCAGAACCTTCCATCGACACACGGTACTGGGTAGGCCCCGTTTCAGCGTCAATCGTCAGGTCTTGAGTCGGCTGCAGATACAGCGTGACACCCGCGATTTTGCTGGCGCGCTCTTTCAGTCTGTCAATGGTGGCTTGCTGGCTTGTAGTGCGTGATTTTTTCAGGTTGATCAGCATGCGGCCGGTATGCAGCATGGTGTTGTTGGCGGCATCAACGCCGACGAAGGAACTCAGACTGGCAACGTCCGGATCGTCAAGCATGGCTTGCGCGGTGGCTTGCTGCAGCTCTGCCATGCGGGCATAGGAAATGGATTGCGTGGCCTGCACGCGGGCTTGCAACTGGCCTGTGTCCTGTGTTGGGAAAAGTCCTTTGGGGATCACCACATACAAAAGTACCGTGAGCGCCAGCGTTAAAAATGCGACCACCAGCGTCAAGCCTTGACGATTGAGCACCCAGGTTAAGGCAAGGTCGTAACGAGCGATCACACTGCTAAAAAACTGCTGAAGTTTGCCTTCTTCGTTCTGGGGGGGCGCTTTCTTCAACCAGCGTGCAGACATCATTGGAACCAGCGTGAGAGACACTACCGCCGAAATCAAAATCGTGATCGCCAAAGTGACGGCAAACTCCCTGAACAGACGCCCCACCACATCACCCATGAACAGCAGCGGAATCATCACGGCAATCAGCGACACCGTCAGCGAAATAATGGTGAAACCAATTTGTGCCGCACCCGTGATAGCCGCCTGCATTGGCGCCATGCCTTCTTCGATGTAGCGCGAGATGTTTTCAATCATCACAATGGCATCGTCAACCACAAAGCCCGTTGCAATCGTCAGTGCCATCAGGCTCAGGTTGTTCAAGGAGTAGCCCAGCATGTACATCGCGCCGCAAGTGCCGATGAGTGAAATCGGAACAGCCAAGCTGGCAATGACGGTGGCGCGAAGGCTGTTCAAGAAGGCAAAAATCACCAGCACCACCAGCAGCACCGCCAGCGCCAGCTCAATCTGCACATGCATGACGGATGCACGTATGCCAGTGGTGCGGTCGCTCAGCACATCGACTTTGACCGATGCGGGCAAGCCGGACTGCAGCTCGGGCAGGCGTGCCTTGATGGCATCGACGGTGGCGATCACGTTGGCACCGGGCTGACGTTGTACGTTCAGAATAATCGCGGGAGTTAACTGACCCCCACGTTCGCTCGCTTCGCGTAGCTCTCTGCCCCCCGAGGGGGCAAATTTTTCTTGGGGCGGCCCTGCGAAAAATTGCTGACTACTGCTGGACTCGCTCTGCGATTTGCCTACACCTTTCCATGCGCCTAGCTTGACGTTCTCCGCACTATCAACGACTTGCGCCACATCGGCAACCCGCACCGCCGCACCATTGCGGTAAGCAATGATCAGATTCTTGTAGTCCTGCGCAGCCACCAGCTGGTCGTTGGAATTGATGGTGTAGGCCCGACTCGGCCCGTCAATGCTGCCCTTGGCGGCATTGGCGTTGGCAGCCGCAATTGCCGTGCGAAAAGCATCCAGCCCCAATCCATACGATGCCAGCGCACGTATGTCGGCTTGTATGCGCACGGCAGGCCGCTGACCCCCGCTGAGGGTGACCAGACCTACACCATTGACTTGGCTGATCTTCAAAGCCAGTCGTGTGTTGACGAGGTTTTGCACTTCCGTTAACGGTAGCGTGTCAGACGTGATGGCCAGCGTGAGCACGGGCGCATCGGCCGGGTTGACCTTGGCATACACGGGTGGTGCGGGCAAGTCGGCGGGCAACAATGAAGCCCCCGCATTGATAGCGGCCTGTACCTGTTGTTCTGCAATGTCCAGCGCCAGACCCAGGCCAAACTGTAGCGTGACGATGGACACGCCTGCTGCCGATGTACTGCTCATGCGCTGCAGGCCAGCCATCTGGCCAAACTGGCGCTCCAGCGGGGCTGACACGGTTTGTGCCATGACTTCGGGGCTGGCACCGGGGTACAGCGTTTGCACCTGAATGGTGGGGTAGTCCACCTGCGGCAAGGCCGCCAGTGGCAATAACTTCCACCCCAGCAACCCGGCCAGCACGATGGCAAGCATCAGCAGCGACGTGGCAACCGGGCGCAGAATAAACGGACGCGAAGGACTCATTGCGCTGGTCGCTCGCCACCACCCTGGCCGCCGCCTTGTCTGCGCTGCACGACGCCCTTCCAGCGTTCCAGAGCGTCTGGGTCACCGCTATCGAGCAGTTCAAAGAACCGCTTGCGACGCGCCAGGGCTTCAGGGTCGTCTTTGACTTGTTCCAGCATGCGCAGACGCTGCTCGGGTGTGGGCAAAGGGGGGGCTTTGAAGGCTGGCGCTGCGAGCGGCGCAATACCTGGTGTGACTGGTGCAACGGGTACAACCATCGCAGGTACTGCGCCCCTGGCAGTTGAAGACTTATCAGTGGATGCGGCTGGCGGCGGCAATGATGCGCCACTGGCAGAAGATGGCGCAGCCCCTGATGCGGCTGCACTGGTACCCGGCCTGCGGCCACCGCCACGCGGTGCGTCCCCGGCGAGCGTGACGCGCGAACCTTCTTTGAGTCGATCTGCACCCTCGGTGATCACCTGCTCGCCCACTTTCAGGCCGGACGCAATCACAATTTTTTCACCTGTTGCCTGGCCGCGAATCACCGGCCGGATTGACACGGTACGCTCTGCCGCATTCAGCACAAACACAAAGTCACCGTTACCACCCAAACGCACCGCCGTTACCGGCACCACCACCGCGTTGTCAATCGACTTGATGCGCAGCTGAATATTGACAAACTGGTTGGCAAACAAGGCAGAGTCATTATTGGCAAAGCGCGCCTTGGCCTTGACCGTTCCTGTGGTGGTGTCGACCAGGTTGTCGAGCGATGCAAAAGTGCCGCTGCCCAGCACCCCGGTACGGGTACGATCCAGCGCCAACACCTGCATGTCTGTTTTGGCCGCGTTCAGCACATCACTGACCCGGTCTTGTGGCACGGCAAACACCACGTCCATCGGTATGACCTGCGTGATGACGGCCACGCCGTTGGCGTCGCTGGGGCTCACGGTGTTGCCCACATCCACCATGCGCAAGCCCACCCGGCCACTTATGGGCGCAGTGATTTTGGTGTAGCTTAAATTAAGCTGCGCAGCACCCACAGCAGCGTTGTTAACCATCACCGTGCCCTCAAGCTGCTTGACGAGTGCTGCCTGTGAATCAACTTCTTGCCGGGCAATCGAGTCCTGGCTCAAGAGTGTTTTGAATCGTTCCAGCGTGACACGCGCGCTTTCGAGCTGAGCCGCATCGCGCAGGCGCTGACCTGTGGCCTGAGCCAAAGCAAGCTCAAACTGGCGTGCATCAATCGTGGCCAGCAGTTCGCCTGCACGCACCATCTGGCCTTCTTTGAACAAAACTTTTTCAAGCACACCGGATACCTGCGGCTTGACCTTGACGGTCGCCAGCGGCGTCACGGTACCCAAAGCATCGAGGGTGACAGGAATGCTGGCCCGCTCAGCGGTGGCTACGCCAACAGTGCTGGCGCCGCGGCCACCACCGCCCCCACCAGGTCCGCCAGGCCCAGGGGGGCTACCCCCGCCACCGGCAGGCGTTGCAAACAGGGTGGAGGGTCGGGTCAGATGCCAGGTCAGCATGCCCAAACCCGCTAACACCAAAACAGCAACCAGCGAGCCGATCAACTTGCCACGCCTGCTCAAAGGTGGTTTGCGCGCTGGTGTAGCTGGCCTGTCTAGGCTTGAAGGCTGTGCTTCGTCTGGCAGGTTCATCGAAAAATCCTCAGAAAATTTTGACTCAACCGGATTATTGCTTGGCGCTTTTCCAGTTGATTTCGCCTTGCAAGCGTTGACGTAAATGTCAGGTAAAGCCCACCTTGATTGGCGGCTCTATTTGACGGGTATCTTGTTGGCTCTATCAACTGGCACAGCCGTCACGCTGTTTTGCGGAGAGCCTTCAATCAGGCGGTCTGAATAAGTCAGGTAGACCAAGGTATTTCTTGGCGCATCGACCATGCGTACCACCCTGAGCTTTTTAAAGACCAGTGAAATGCGCTCGCTCATCACGTCTTCCTGGGCTTCGAGTGGTTTTGTGAAAGTAATTGGTCCGGTCTGGCGACAGGCAATCGATGCTTCAGCCTTGTCTTCTGCCAGACCCAGCGCACCTTTGTAGCCGCCTGTTTTGGCGCGCGACACATAGCAGGTCACGCCCGCCACCTTCGGGTCGTCATAGGCATCGACCACAATTTTGTCGTTCGGGCTGAGCAGCTTGAAGACCGTGCTGACCTCACCGACCTGCTGTGCGCCTGCTCGGGTCACGACAAGGAACAATGACGCAACAGACAGCAACGACAGCACCGAAATACCGATATTTTTTTTCATGTCATCTCCTTTAGCGAACAAGGGTAACGTACACAAAGCAAAAAGGCCCTGTAAAGGGCCTTTGTTAAAAACATAAAAACTAGCGTGCGCCGCGCTGGGGAGCGCCGCCGCCTGAACCTGGTCCAGCGCCCGGCCCAGGTCCACGACCTGCGATGTGCCTGAAGGTAATACGACCCTTGCTCAAGTCGTACGGCGACAACTCAAGCGACACCTGATCACCCGCCAGGATGCGGATATGGTTTTTGCGCATTTTTCCAGACGTGTAAGCCACCAGTTTGTGGCCGTTGTCCAGCGTGACGCGAAAACGAGAGTCAGGCAGGACTTCATCGACCAGCCCGTGCATTTCAATCAATTCTTCTTTTGCCATAACCGTATTGTCCTCGAAAATTAGGTGCTGAAATCAAAAAACTCAAGCGCTGGCTGGGGTGCTGCGTTCCTTGATCCAGCCAAGGGCATGCTCCGTGGCGTAATGCAAGGCAGATGCTGCGCTGTCAAACAAGGTAGAAAAGCGCATCACGCGGTCATGCGTGGCGCTGCCTTTGCCTGAGCGAATGGACACCGAAGCGGCGTAGCGACCTTCACCTTGCGGCTTGGCCAGAGGCGAAACAAGGTACTTGCCTACCGCCATCTGAGTGGGAAAAGTGTTGTGGGAAATCATCATAAAAATCAGTATTAAAAGTCTTCACCATGTTTTAGATAGCTGGTGTGCAGACGGGTGCATTGCATAACAATGCTTAAAAATAAACGACTTGCGTAGCCCAAGCCGTGCGTTTTCATCAACGGAGATGAGGTTTCAATTCAACAGCACTGGTTAAAACATGCTGGGTAACCACAAGTATGTGCCTCGCTGGGGGCGAGGCAGACCGGTAAAGGTGGTTTGTGTTTGTAGGCTTTGAGGCTGTGTGGGCCAAAAAAGCAGGAAACTTTGATTCGAAACGCTGTTGCGTATCAGAAGTTTAATTATAGCTGCACTTGAGGCGCGCTGCTTGCAGGCGCCCATGGCACGATAAGATCATCCCTGAAAAGTTTGCGTGGCATTATTTTTGCTTGCGCAATTGATGAAAATTATTGAGACAAGCCTCCTGAAGGACTGCCCATGGAACTGACCCCGCGAGAAAAAGACAAGCTGCTGATTTTTACCGCCAGCCTGCTGGCCGAAAGACGCAAGGCGCGTGGGTTAAAACTTAATTACCCGGAGGCAGTAGCGCTGATCAGTGCAGCGGTGATGGAAGGTGCGCGTGACGGCAAAACCGTGGCGCAACTCATGAGCTACGGCCGCACGGTACTGACCCGCGCAGATGTCATGGACGGCATCGCCGAGATGATCCCTGACATTCAGGTTGAGGCCACCTTTCCCGACGGCACCAAGCTGGTCACTGTGCACCAGCCAATTGTTTAAGAGATATCACCATGAAAAAATTGACGACACAATTCATAGCCGCTTTCGCCGGCTTAACGGGAACTACGGCTGTTTTGGCACATGATGGACATGGCCTGTCGGGCACACACTGGCACGCTACTGATGTCTGGGGCTTTGTCGCTGTGGCGGCCATGATTGCAGTGGCTATTTGGCTGTCTCGCAAGTGAGGCTGCCATGATTCCAGGCGAACTGATCACCGACGGCTCCGACCACGTTCTAAACGCGGGCAGGCGTTGCACCTCTGTCGTGGTGCAAAACACATCTGACCGGCCTATACAAGTGGGCTCGCACTACCATTTTTTTGAGACCAACGCGGCATTAGGCTTTGAGCGTGATGCAGCGCGCGGCATGAGGCTGAACATTGCGTCCGGAACAGCTGTGCGTTTTGAGCCAGGTCAGCAACGCACGGTAGAGCTGGTGGACTATGCGGGTGACAGAATCATTTACGGCTTTCGCGGCCTGATAAACGGGCAAATCGACATGAACGTCGAGAGGACTTTGTAATGGCAACAATTGGCAGACGCGCATATGCTGAAATGTTCGGACCCACAGTCGGCGATCGCCTGCGCCTGGCAGATACGGACTTGATGATCGAAGTCGAAGCTGACTACACACTGAGAGCAGGAAGTTATGGCGAAGAAGTGAAATTTGGCGGCGGCAAAACCATACGCGACGGCATGTCGCAATCTCAGCGTACCAATGCGCAGGGTGCAGTTGATACCGTTTTGACCAACGCTCTAATCATCGATCACTGGGGGATCGTCAAAGCGGACATTGGCCTGAAAAATGGACGTATCGCAGGCATTGGGAAGGCCGGCAACCCTGATGTACAACCCGGCGTCGACATCATCATCGGCCCAGGGACTGAGGTCATCAGTTGCGAACGCATGATTGTCACCGCGGGTGGCATTGATTCGCACATTCACTTTATTTGCCCGCAACAAATTGAAGAGGCTCAGGCCAGCGGCGTGACCACCATGCTCGGCGGCGGCACTGGGCCAGCCCATGGCACCTGCGCTACCACCTGCACGCCTGGCCCCTGGAATATTGAACGCATGCTGCAAGCCGCTGATGCATTTCCCATGAATCTCGGTTTTTTGGGTAAGGGCAATAGCGCCTTGCCTGCGGCGCTGCACGAACAAATTAACGCAGGCGTCATCGGCCTGAAACTGCACGAAGACTGGGGTACCACACCGGCAGCCATCAGCAACTGCCTTGACGTTGCTGAAGAAACAGACACGCAAGTAGCAATTCACAGCGACACACTCAACGAATCCGGCTTTGTTGAAAGCACGATTGCGGCGACCAAGGGGCGAGGTCTGTGCGCGTTTCATACTGAAGGCGCAGGCGGCGGTCACGCACCTGACATTTTGAAAGTCGTGGGCGAGGCCAATTTTTTGCCAAGCTCTACCAACCCTACCATGCCCTACACCGTCAATACGCTTGACGAGCATGTGGACATGCTGATGGTGTGCCACCACCTGGACGCGTCAATTGCTGAAGACCTGGCCTTTGCTGAAAGCCGTATCCGCAAAGAAACCATTGCCGCTGAAGACGTGCTGCATGACCTTGGCGCCATTAGCATCATGAGCAGCGACAGCCAGGCTATGGGCCGTGTCGGCGAGGTCATCATGCGCACCTGGCAAACGGCGCACAAGATGAAGCAGCAGCGCGGCAAACTTGAAGGCGACAGCGACCGTCATGACAACTTCCGCGTCAAACGGTACATCAGCAAATACACCATCAACCCGGCCATTGCCCACGGTATTTCACATGAAGTCGGATCGGTTGAAGTCGGCAAATGGGCCGATCTGGTCATCTGGAAACCCGCTTTTTTCGGTGTTAAACCTTTGGCTATCATCAAGGGTGGCTTCGTTGCCATGGCCGCGATGGGCGACCCAAACGCATCCATACCCACACCGCAACCCGTGCATTACCGTCCCATGTTCGGTGGCTTTGGTGGCGCGATTGCCAAGGGTTCGTTCACTTTTGTTTCGCAAGCCGGGTTGGCGGCAGGCATCAAAGACAGGTTCGGCCTCGCCAAGAATCTGGTGGCTGTTAAAAACATACGTGGCGTGCGCAAGCAGCACATGATTCATAACGCCTATCTGCCCAAAATGGAGATTGACGCGCAAACCTATGCGGTTCGGGTAGATGGCCAATTGCTGACCTGTGAGCCTGCAACAAGTTTGCCGATGGCACAGCGTTATTTTTTGTTTTAGGTTCTGATTTAAGTTTATTGAAAGATTGAATGCTCCAGATTTCCAAAATCATCCCCCGAGGCGATGGCCTGGCGCCTGTACTCGTCAAAAGGGCGTCAGCCATCGAACTGGACTGGGACACACGACAAAAAAGCCGTTTTGATGGCACTGATTCGCTAGGCCGGAAACTAGGCGTTTTTTTGCCGCGCGGCACGCTGGTGCGAGGCGGTGATGTACTGGTGGCTGAGGACGGCAGCATGATCAGGGTGATAGCTGCGCCGCAGGCTGTGCTCCGCATCACGCCCTGCACGTCACATGGCTCGCAATTTGATTTGACCCGCGCTGCCTACCATCTGGGAAACCGCCATGTGCCGATTGAGCTAAAACCTGATCACCTGAAAATTGAGCCGGACCATGTGCTGGCCGACATGCTGCGAGCCATGCATTTGATCGTCAATGAAGTCAGTGAAGCGTTTGAACCTGAAGGGGGTGCATACAGCGCAGAAGGACATGCGCATGCTGAAGAAAAACCCAAAACAGTGATTGCGATTGCAGCCAAACCACACGTCCACGGCCCTGAGTGCAACCATGGTCACGACCATCATCACTGACTGAAACAGAAAACAGCGCTGTGCAATCGACGGACAAAGGGCTTGCCCCCGCCAGCCTGCTACAACTGATCTGGCTGGCCTCTCCAGCCTTACCTGTGGGTGGTTTTTCCTATTCAGAAGGGCTTGAAAGTGCCATTTTGCGTGCGCAACAAGCTCCTGAAAATATAGCAAGTGACTTGCAAAATGAGTGGCTTGTCAACTGGCTCGGTGACCAGTTAAAACTGACACTCGCACGTGGCGACCTGGCAGTGATGGCCCAAGCCGTGCCCGCTTGGCGCAGCAACGATCTGAACCGCATTTCCCAACTCAACGACTGGCTGCTGCAAACCCGCGAGACCAGCGAGCTGCGTGCGCAGGCCGAGCAGATGGGGCGGTCATTGTGCAACTGGCTGCGTCACCACGACGGCATGGATGAGGCCCAGCTTACCCACTGCGAGCAATTGCCGCCCACCTATCCGGTTGCCTTCGCACTGGCCGCCGCGCAACTTGATGCCAGCGTGCGCGACTGTTTGCTGGCGTATACCTTCGGCTGGGCAGAAAATATGGCGCAGGCGGCCATCAAATCCGTACCGCTGGGCCAAACGGCTGGCCAGCGCATTTTGGCGCAGCTGAGCCGGCACATCCCGGCGGCGGTGCAAACTGCCATCGATTTGCCCGACGAAGAACGTCAGGCTTTTTCACCCATGTTGGCGATATTGTCGGCACAACACGAAACCCAATACTCGAGGCTATTCAGATCATGACTGATACAAAACTTCACCATATCGCCAACCGCAGCAAAAAGCTGCCGCCCCTGCGTGTCGGCATCGGCGGGCCCGTTGGCTCGGGTAAAACCACGCTGCTTGAAATGCTCTGCAAGGCGATGAAAACAAAATACGACCTAGTGGCGATCACCAACGACATTTACACCAAGGAAGACCAGCGCATCCTCACCGTCAGCGGCGCGCTCGACGCCGACCGCATCATGGGCGTGGAAACGGGTGGTTGTCCGCACACCGCCATTCGTGAAGACGCATCCATCAACCTGGAAGCGATTGACCGCATGCTGGTGGACTTTCCCGATGCCGATGTGGTGTTTGTCGAATCGGGTGGCGATAACCTGGCCGCCACCTTCAGCCCTGAACTCAGTGACCTGACGATCTACGTGATTGACGTGGCGGCGGGGGAAAAAATCCCGCGCAAAGGCGGGCCGGGTATTACCAAGAGCGATCTGTTTGTCATCAACAAAACCGACCTGGCGCCCTATGTGGGAGCAGACCTGAAAGTCATGGAGCAAGACACCATCCGTATGCGCACGACATCCAAAGGCCTCAAACCTTTTGTCATGACCAATCTGAAAACCAATGCGGGTTTGGCCGACGTTGTGGCGTTTATTGAGACAAAAGGCATGTTGCAAGTTGCCTGACAGCGTTTTTGAACCCGATCGACAGCAAGCCAGCGACACAGGTTAAACTAAGAGACTTGGAAGCTTGGCAGAGCGGTTGAATGCAGCAGTCTTGAAAACTGCCGAGGATGCGAGTCCTCCGTGAGTTCGAATCTCACAGCTTCCGCCACATACCCTCACATTGCCTCGTCGAGGCGGCGTCGGACTCAATTAAACTCGGTTTTTCCCAGATTTTTCGATCTGCAGCATTTGCCGTTTTCGTTTGCTTTTGTTTTTTGACTCTGGCCCATGTGGTGCATCACGCAGGGCTTGTGCAGCCTTTTTCGCGGCCAACTCTTTCTCCGCATTTTTTTTATTTTGCGCATGTGCATGATCACTCTGCCGACTGCAAAGCTGATTGAAGCACTGACTACCAGGAGAATGATGTGTGAGGTTTCCATATGAGTGTCGCCCGTCGTCAGGCCAGAAAAAGCTGCTGCAAATCGTTTAAAAAATCATAACCGCGCACAGTGGGTTTGACCGAGACGAAATCGCGTTCGATCAGACCCTTTCGCTCTGCCTCGTCCAGCCCTTTGGCTATCGCGGTAAAAGGCAGGCCGGTTTTTTCAACAAAATCCTGCAGCTTGAAGCCATCCTTCAGGCGCAGCGCATTGAGCATGAACTCAAACGGCAAATCGGCCCGGGTGACTTCAGAATCAATCGTGACGGCGTCCCCCATCAAAGCTTTGTCCATGTATAACCCGGGTTCGCGCACCCTGACCTGGCGAACCACCCGATGCGCAAAACTGAGCTTGCTGTGCGCACCAGCGCCTATGCCCAGATAGTCGCCAAACTGCCAGTAATTGGTGTTGTGAAAGCAGCGATGGCCTTGCTTGGCGTAGGCTGAAATTTCATACCTGGCCAAGCCTCTGGCTTCAGTCATCTCGGTTATTTTGTCGAGCATGTCATAGGCCATGTCTTCTTCAGGAATCACAGGCGGAAACTTGGCAAAGTAGGTGTTGGGCTCAATCGTCAGGTGGTAGATGGAGATGTGGGGTGGCTGAAGGCTGAGCGCCGTCGTCATGTCCAGCTCCAAATCTTGCAGGGTTTGGCCAGGCAGTGCATACATCATGTCAAGGTTGAAAGTATCAAAGGCTTGCGCGGCCTCTTCAACGGCTGCAATCGCTTGGTCACGGTCATGTACGCGGCCTAGCGCCTTGAGGTGTTGGTCATTGAAGCTTTGCACGCCAATTGAGAGCCGATTCACACCCGCATTTCTAAAGGCCTTGAACCGGTCTTTTTCAAACGTGCCAGGGTTGGCTTCAAGTGTGATTTCGCAATCGGCATTGAGCTTGAGCCGGGCTCGAATGGCCGCGAGCAACCTGTCAATGGCCTGCGGCGAAAACAAGCTGGGCGTACCGCCTCCAATAAAAATACTGTGAACCGTACGCCCCCAGATGAGTGGCAATGACGATTCAAGATCAGCAACCAGCGCGTCGATGTAGCGCTGCTCTGGCATCTGACCGGTTGCCTCGTGGGAGTTGAAGTCACAGTAAGGGCACTTTTTAATGCACCAGGGCAAATGAACGTAGAGCGACAGCGGTGGCAAGCTTTTAAGTTGCAGCGTGCCCGGCCGCATATAGTGCTGAATGTCTTGCTGGGGCATAGCCTAGCTCACTGGCCAGCGCTCGCGCATCAGCGTACACATCAACTGCGCTGCTTTGCCGCGATGGCTGTTCGCGTTTTTCACCTCGATGGGCAGTTGCGCAAAGGTTTTGCCAAACTCAGGGATGAACATCACCGGGTCGAAGCCAAAACCGTTACCGCCCACAGGCACGCGGGTAATTTCACCAACCACACGTCCCGCTGCTATCAGCGGTTCCGGGTCATCCTCAAAACGAACGGCTACCAGCGTGCTGACCAGTGCAGCACGCCGGTTGTCAATGCCCGACATCTGCTCAAGCAGTGCCTTAACGTTGTTGTCATCGCCCTTGGCATAGCCAAACTTCGTGGCGTAAAACGCGGTGTCAACGCCAGGCAAACCGCCAAAAGCATCCACACACAAACCGGCATCATCCGCCACAGCGGGCAAGCCGCTGGCGCGTGACGCATGGCGGGCTTTGGCAAGCGCGTTTTCGACAAAGGTACGAAAAGGCTCCTCAGCCTCGCCAATGCCCAGGTCAGACTGGCGAAGCAACTGAACACCCAGGGGAGCAAACATGATCTGCAATTCAGCCAATTTACCCAAATTGTTCGATGCAAGCACTATTTTCATGGTCATATCGGTGCTTTATCCAATAAATACGTGCACAAGAAGCTACTATTTTGATAGTGATTGGCGCTGCAATTTGACCAGTTCCTGAATCCCTTTTTCAGCCAGTACCAACAGCGCATCCATTTCGGCACGTGTAAAAGCAGCGCCTTCAGCCGTTCCCTGAACTTCGACAAAATTGCCAGCGCCTGTCATCACCACGTTCATGTCGGTGTCGCAGGCCGAATCCTCGGTGTATTCCAGGTCAAGCAGCGGCGTGCCCTGCACAATGCCCACTGAAATGGCAGCCACATGATCGATGATCGGTGATTCAATCAGTTTGCCATCTGCTATCAGTTTGGTCACCGCATCTTGAGCAGCCACAAATGCGCCCGTGATGGC
Source organism: Polaromonas sp. (assembly GCA_044378095.1). Taxonomy (GTDB): domain Bacteria; phylum Pseudomonadota; class Gammaproteobacteria; order Burkholderiales; family Burkholderiaceae_C; genus Polaromonas. Next base: position 59,320 of record JBILXX010000002.1, on the reverse strand, counting down.
GGCAGTACGCGTTCCACCATCGGCCTGTATCACGTCGCAGTCCAGGTAAATTGTCCGCTCGCCTAGCTTTTTCAAGTCAAACACACTGCGCATGGATCGGCCAATCAGGCGCTGAATCTCTTGCGTGCGGCCGCTTTGCTTGCCGCGAGCAGCCTCCCGGTCGCTGCGCGTGTGGGTGGCACGGGGCAGCATGCCGTATTCTGCTGTCACCCAGCCGTCACCACTGCCCGTTTTATGGCCGGGTACTTTTTCTTCTACTGACGCGGTACAGAGCACTTTCGTGCCGCCAAACTCAATCAGCACTGAACCTTCAGCGTAGGCTGTGTAACTGCGGGTGATGCGCACCGGGCGCAGGGCGTTGGCTGCACGCTCACTGCTTCGTTGAAACGAACTCATGTCAGAACTCTCAAAAAAGGGGATTAAAAACAGCGCAGAAACGGCCGCTCACGCAGCCATCAAGCCTTGCGGGCAGCCGATCGGCGAATGGCCTCGTTGATCTCGGCAATTGACCGTTCAATCGTTGCCTCATCCAGGTCATCCACAAAAGAATCCAGTCCACCAGCCTGAATGGTCGACGCGAAAACGCCATCAGATATGGTGTCAGTGGATATGCCGCGTGTGGACTCAAAAGCGTCGGGCGTTTCCCACTCCATGGCCAGCACCGTGACATTGTCACTGTGTTCCCCCGCCGTACGCAGGGCTTTTTCAACCAGGTCCGGCACGGCATCCGACACGCCTTTGGACGCCATCTGACTGACGATTTCGTCGTCGCTCAAGCTGCCCCATAAGCCGTCGGAGCAGAGAAGCAATTTGTCACCCTGCTGCAAAGTAATCGGCCCGGTGATGTCAAATACGGGCTTGGTGGGTGAGCCCAAACAGGTGAAAAGGATATTTCTGTTGATGTGCTCAAAACGCGCCGCAGCAGCGGCTTGTTGCTCAAGGTATGAGTGGTCACGGGTACGGGTCAGCAGTTCACCATCTCGCACCACGTACAGCCGCGAATCACCACAGTGCGCCCAGGTTGCGCCGTCGCCTTGAAGAATGCAGGCCACCAGCGTGGTACGCGGCGTGTCAAGCATGCCTTTTTCACTGGCATAACGCAAAATTTGGTGGTGCGCGGCCATCACTGAACTGGACAAAAATTCGGTGGTGTCACTGATCACCGGGCGTGCTTCTTTTTGGTACAGCGCCGATATGGTCTGCAATGCCAATTGAGCCGCGACTTCTCCCTCAGGGTGGCCGCCCATGCCGTCGGCCAGCACAAACAGGCCGGACTCACGGGTATAGCAATAACCCATCCGGTCTTCGTTTTTTTCGCGACCGCCACGTCGGCTGACCTGAAAGACAGAAAATTTCATTTGAATCGCGTCACAACATCAACCGCTTTTTTGGCTGATTTTTTTGTGTCTGACACCATGTTGTCAAACTGCAAGCGGACTTTTTCGCTCACCGACAGTTTGGTGTAACGGCGTTCGCCCTCACGGCTGAGCTCCTTTTGCAGGGCAAATACTGACTGCGGACGGGACAAAGGATCAAGCGCCATGCACCACTCTACAACCTCAATCATGTTGTCGGAGTACACACCGCGCAAACGGGACAACGCAAGCGACAGACGGTCTTTTTCAAGACGTTGCGGCGCATCGTTTGGCGGGTAACCCTGCATGGTGGCGTAAATGCAGGCACCAATCGCGTAAATATCTGTCCACGGACCCATTGATGAATCGCGGCGGTACATCTCTGGAGCCGCAAAGCCCGGCGTGTACATGGGGCGAATAAAGTTGCCCTCCTTGCTCAGCACCTCGCGCGCAGCACCAAAGTCAATCAGTACGGCGCGGTTGTCGTCAGTGACAAAAATATTGGCGGGCTTGATGTCCAGATGCAGCATTTTGTGCTGATGCACGATGCGTAGACCGCGCAAAATTTCGTCAAACAATGAGCGGATGGTGGACTCGCGAAAGACTTTCTGCTTTTTCAGCTCACGCGCGGTGATGATGAAGTCCTGAAGGGTGCCACCTTCCAGGTAATTCATCACCATGTAGACGGTTTCGTTCTCGCGAAAAAAATTCAGCACGCTAACCACCGAGCCATGTGAAATTTGCGCCAGTGAACGGCCTTCTTCAAAAAAACTCTTCAAACCCAGCCGGTAAAGCGACAGCTTGTCAGGCTGCACCTGCGGCAGCAGTTCGCCTGGCGGACGGCCTGCCAGCGAAGCAGGCAAATACTCCTTGATGGCGACCTGCTGGCCTTCGTTGTCAACAGCCAAGTAAACTACCCCGAAGCCGCCCGCTGAAAGCTTGCGCACAACACGATAGCCACCAATGACGGTATCGGGCGGTAGGGGAGCTGGTTTTACCTTTGACATAATTTAAAGATTTGCAGAGGTGAAACCCACCCTGTCCTGCTTTTTATTGTCCAGTCTTTTACCAAAATATTTACTCATGTCAGTTTATAGCATGACGGGTTATGCAGCCGTCCAGTCAAACACCAGCAGCGCTGATACGGGCCACGAATCCGGTCAAGCAGCCTCCGCACGGCTGGGCGTTGAGATTCGTTCGGTCAACAGCCGGTTTCTGGATCTTGCTTTTCGCTTGCCCGACGAACTGCGCCAGGCTGAGCCCGCCCTGCGCGAACTGCTGACGGCCAAACTCAAACGCGGCAAGATTGAGGTCAGAGCTGCTCTGGACAGCAGCTCAGCCAGCAGCTTGCGCGCGCCATCATCTGTAACCTTGCAGCGCTTGGGCTCGCTGGAAGACAGTATCAAGTCCTGGCTGCCACAAGCCACGTCATTGAGCGTGGCTGACGTTTTGCGCATTGCCACCAATGAAGATAAAAAACCCCACGACCATGCAGAAGCGTTGCTGAAGCTGGCTAAAAAAGCCCTCAATGAACTACTGTCAGCCCGCCAGCGCGAAGGAGAGCGGCTTAAAGACATGCTGCTGGGCCACACAGCGCAGTTGCGCGCGTTGTCAGTGAAGGCCGTGCCTTTGGTGCCGCAACTGGTAGAGCTGCAAAAAACCCGCTTTTTGGAGCGCTTCAAAGAAGCCATGGCGCTGGCCGATGGCGCGCCCCTGCCAGAAGCTGCCCGTGAAAAAGCCCAGGCCGAAGCCACCGCCTTTGCCATGCGGATTGACGTGGCCGAAGAAATCACACGCCTGGCGTCGCATCTGGATGAGATTGACCGCCTTTTGAAAGGCGGTGGCGAGCTCGGCAAGCGGCTTGATTTTTTGATCCAGGAACTTCATCGCGAGGCCAATACGCTGGGTTCAAAATCCGCATCGCTTGAATTGACACGCATTTCGGTCGACATGAAGGTACTGATTGAGCAGATTCGCGAGCAAGTACAAAATATCGAATAACCCAGCTAACAGAACAACATGGACTACCCTGGTAACTTATTTGTAGTGGCTGCGCCCAGCGGCGCTGGCAAGTCCAGCCTGGTCAAGGCGCTGATGGAGCTGGATGCGCGAATCCAGCCTGCTGTGTCGCACACCACGCGCGCGCCGCGCGGCCAGGAAAAGCATGGGCGGGAGTATTTTTTCATCTCGCCAGAAGAGTTTGACGCCATGGTGCTGCGTGACTCGTTTCTGGAGTGGGCACATGTTCATGGCCAGCGCTACGGCACGTCACGCCAGGCAATTGAAGAGCGGATTGCCCATGGTGCCGACGTGATTCTGGAAATCGATTTTCAGGGCGCTATCAACATCAAACGCATTTTTAGCAATGCGGTTTTGATTTTCATCTTGCCGCCGAGTTGGGAAGAGCTGCGATCGCGCTTGCAGCGGCGGGGCGAAGACACCGCTGACATTATCGAATTGCGGCTCAAAAATGCAGCGCTGGAGATGGCCCAGGCGAGCGAATTTGACTTCGTTATAATCAATGAGTTGTTTGAGCGTGCGGTTTTCGACCTGAAAACCATTGTTCACGCGCAGCGGCTCAAATTTTCAGCCCAGCGTATCGCCAGGGCTGAAACCTTCAAAGCCCTTCATATTACCTGAAACACTGACCCCACCGGAGATCACCATGGCCCGCATTACTGTTGAAGACTGCCTAGAAAAAATCCCGAACCGCTTTCAATTGGTGTTGGCCGCCACCTATCGCGCACGCATGTTGAGCCAGGGGCACGCTGCCAAAATTGACAGCAAAAACAAGCCTGGCGTTACCGCTTTGCGTGAAATCGCTGAGGGTAAAGTCGGTTTGGAAATGCTGAAAAAAGTACCAGGCTGATTTAATTAACCGCACAAAAAAGCACCGCTCGCCGGTGCTTTTTTGCTTTTAGCGCCCGCTCTTTTGTAGTGCAAAAGCCATTCGCTTTAAATTTCTCACCCAGCGCGATACATTTGAGACATGAGCGCCTTGCTTCCTTCAACCAAGCCCGACCAGCCGGCCAAAGCGGTGCGGCAAGCCAAATCGATGGTCAAGCCCACCCCGGCTGCCGCCAACGCCGCTGCTGCCAGCTTTGCCATGCTGACAGCCAAGCTCGACTATTTGACCCAAGCCGAGGTCGACAGCGTCCGCAGTGCGTACAAATTTGCCGATGAAGCGCACCTGGGCCAACTCCGCAACAGTGGCGAGCCCTACATCACCCACCCCATCGCCGTAGCACAGCAGTGCGCTGAATGGAAGCTGGACGCACAAGCCCTGATGGCGGCACTGATGCATGATGCGATTGAAGATTGCGGCGTGACCAAGCCGGAGCTGATTGAGCGCTTTGGCGCGCCCGTGGCTGAGCTGGTGGACGGGCTGACCAAGCTTGAAAAGCTGGAGTTCAACACCAGAGAAGAAAACCAGGCCGAGTCCTTCAGAAAAATGCTGCTGGCGATGGCGCGTGATGTGCGGGTTATTTTGATCAAACTGGCCGACCGCACCCACAACATGCGAACCATGGGTGATGCCCCGCGTGAAAAATGGGCACGGATTTCGCGCGAAACCCTCGATATTTACGCTCCCATTGCCCACCGCCTTGGCTTGAACACCACCTACCGCGAATTGCAGGAGCTGTCGTTTCAGCATCTGCACCCCTGGCGCCACGCAACGCTAACCAAAGCATTGCAAAAATCCCGTGGTCGCAGGCGCGACGTCATCAAACGGGTGCAGGCTGAAGTTGAAGCTGCGTTTGAAGCTGAAGGCATACCGATCGGCATATCAGGTCGCGAAAAGACGTTGTATTCCATCTATCGCAAGATGGAAGAAAAACACCTGTCATTTGCGCAGGTGACGGATATTTATGGCTTTCGCGTCATTGTGAACAAACTCAGCGCCTGTTACACCGCCATGGGTGTGCTGCATCAGCATTACAAGCCGTTGCCAGGCAAGTTCAAGGATTACATTGCGATTCCCAAAATCAACGGCTACCAGTCGCTGCACACCACACTGGTCGGCCCATTTGGTACCAATATCGAATTTCAGATGCGTACCGAGGCCATGCATGTGGTTGCTGAATCGGGTGTGGCGGCGCACTGGCTGTACAAGGCGGCTGACCCGCAGAGCGACGCATCGCAGCGACTGGGTACGCAGTGGCTGCAGTCACTGCTGGATATTCAACACGAAACGCGCGATGCCGCCGAGTTTTGGGACCACGTCAAAATTGACCTGTTTCCAGAAGCTGTGTATGTGTTTACCCCCAAAAGCCAGATCATGGCCATGCCGCGCGGTGCCACCATCGTGGATTTTGCCTACGCGATTCACAGCGACATTGGCAGCCGTGCCGTGGCGGCAAAAGTCAATGGCGAGCAAGTGCCGTTGCGTTCCGAATTGCACAATGGCGACGTGATTGAAATCATCACCTCGACGGTGGCCAGCCCCAACCCCGGCTGGCTGGGGTTTGTCAGAACCGGCAAGGCCCGGTCCAAAATTCGCCACCACCTCAAAACCATGGCGCTGGCGGAATCGCAAGAGCTGGGCGAGAAAATGCTGACCCAGTCCTTGCGCGCCGAAGGCATCGACAAACTGCCTGAAGACACCAAGTCAGACCGCATGCTGTGGGAGAAAATTCTGCGCTTCAGCGGCAACCGCAGCCGCGCCGACTTGCTCACCGATATAGGCCTGGGCAAACGCATTGCCAGCATGGTGGCCAAACGCATTGTTGTCTTGCTGGCCGAGCGGGGTGAAAAGCCTGATGGTTTGCTCATGAGCCGCGAGCGCTATACAGCGCATGAATCGGTATCGCAGGGCTCATTGCTGATCGACGGTAGCGAGGGCGCATCGGTGCAATTTGCGCAGTGTTGCAAACCCATCCCCGGCGACGGCATATTGGGTTATTTGGGGCGCGGCGAAGGTCTGGTCATACATACCGACGACTGCGCAGTGGCCAAACGCCTGCAACACCGCGACAGTGAGCGATTTATAGCGGTGGACTGGTCAGACGAGCCAACACGACTGTTTGAGACCGCCCTGCTCATCACCGTGGCCAACGGCAAAGGCGTGCTGGCCAGAGTCGCGGCCGCATTGGCCAGCGCTGAGGCAGACATCACCCACGTCAACATGGGTCAAGAAAGGGCGCAGGACGCCACAGAACTGCGCTTTGGCGTGGCAGTACGGGACAGGGTACATCTGGCCAGTGTTTTCAGAAACGTGAAACGAACCCCGTCGGTACTGCGGGTGCAGCGCGCCAAGCCCGGCAGCTAATTCGTGGGGGACTTGGGGTAGTCAACGCTGATCACGCTCAAAACCCGAACGCCATCAGGCATCACCAAACTGACTTCATCGCCTACCCGCGCTTTGAGCAGTGCCCGGGCCACGGGCGACACCCAACTGACCTGCCCCGCCAGCGTATCGGCCTCGTCGATCCCCAAAATCGTGATGCGGCGCTCAACGCCTGCCTCGTCCTCATAGGTCACGGTACTGCCAAAAAACACCTGGTCTTTGCCGTAATGCGTGGACGGATCGGTAACTTCAGCAATCTCCAGGCGCTGGGTTAAAAATCGTATCCTCCGGTCAATCTCCCGCAGGCGCTTTTTGCCGTAAATGTAGTCACCGTTTTCAGACCGGTCACCGTTGCTGGCAGCCCAATAAACCGCCTCTACCACCTTGGGCCGCTCCACATCCATCAGGTTCAGCAGCTCATCACGCATGCGCGCGTAGCCAGCCGGCGTGATGTAGTTTTTGCCGCCCGCAGGCAACGGCGGCAGCACCAGATCATCGTCATCAGAATCAGTTTCTTTGGTGAAGGCTTTGCTCATGGTAGATAGGCATTGGGGTGCGCAAATGGCGCTGACCTCAAGTATGACTGATGTTGGATTTACTATAAATTTAATAGCTGCTTACGCCTGTCAACAGGCGGTTCTGGCTATTATTCTTTCAAAATTTGGGCTGTTTTCGGGCTATTTTCAGCTTTTAACCAAGTCGACAGCTGATCTTTAGCCGGTTTTTGGCTGATTTCGGGCCTTTTTGAGCCGTTTTCAGGTATGTTTTAGGGCTCCAGCCCAATAAATACGGGCGCAAGCAGCTACTTTATTCATAGCAAAAAACGCAAAGCACAAAGAAAAATAGCCTAGAGGGGTAAGCCTCTAAGCTATTGTTCTAGAACCGAAATTCTGGTGCGGCTGGCAGGAATTGAACCCACGACCCCTTGGTTCGTAGCCAAGTACTCTATCCAACTGAGCTACAGCCGCGAAGCCTCAAATTATAGCTTATTCAATCATGTGAATTGGTGGGCCGTCACAGACTTGAACTGTGGACCAAAGGATTATGAGTCCTCTGCTCTAACCAACTGAGCTAACGGCCCGAACCAGCCAGCATTGTAAGTGCCTACTTGCTGTGGCTGAGGGCGGTGCTGACGAGCTTGGACGTGATGTCCACGATCTGGATCATTTTTTCATACGGCATGCGCATGGGGCCGATCACGCCCAGTGTGCCCACGACTTGCCCATCGACCTCGTAAGGGGCGGTCACGACTGACAGCTCCTGGTAGGGGATGACCTGGCTTTCACCGCCGATGTAGATGCGCACGCCTTCAGCCCGGCTGGAGACGTCGAGCAACTTCATGAGCTGGGCTTTTTGCTCGAACAAATCAAACAGCTTGCGCAGGTTGCCCATGTCGTTTGAAAAGTCGCTGACTGTCAGCAAATTTCGCTCGCCTGATATGACGACCTCATCGCGCGACTCAATGGCTTCAGAGCTGACCTGAACGGCAGTTTGCATGAGCGTGGCAATCTCGCCGCGCAGTGCTTCAACCTCATTCTTAAGCCGTTCGCGCACCTCTTCGATCGCCATGCCGGCGTAATGTGAATTTAAAAAATCGGCGGCTTCTACCAGTTGCGATTGTGTGTAGTCAGCCTCGGTAAAGATGACGCGGTTTTGCACGTCTCCGTCAGGCGAGACGATGATGACCAGAAAGCGCCGCTCTGACAATCGCAAAAACTCAATGTGCCTGAAGACCGAGCTGCGCCGGGGTGCCATGACAACACCGACAAACTGCGACAGGCTGGACAGCATGTGTGCGGCGCTGCTCAAGACTTTCAGGGGCTGGTCAGGCGCCAGGCGCTGTGCGCTCAGGCCAGCATTCATGAAAGGGTCTGTCTGCGTGGTGAGCATGGTGTCTACAAACAGCCGATAGCCCAGTGCAGTCGGTATCCGCCCGGCAGAGGTGTGCGGGCTGACGATCAGGCCCAGGCCCTCAAGGTCGCTCATCACGTTGCGGATGGTGGCGGGCGACAGCTCCAGGCCGGACGCTTTTGACAGCGTGCGCGAACCCACCGGCTGCCCATCAGCGATGTAACGCTCTACAAGGGCTTTTAACAACAGTCTTGCACGATCATCCAGCATCTTGTCATTCTACGAAGCTTGTCACTGTTCTTGTGATGTAATTTGAAAATGAAGTCGCAATTTCATCATGTCGCGCTCGTCGGCAAATACCAGGCTCAGGGTTCACGCTCGGCGCTGGAGAACATTGCATTTTTTCTTAATGCCCAAGGCTGCGATGTGGCAATTGAAAAAGACACCGCCAGCAACACCGGGTTGACGCAATACCCGATTCTGGATGTTGAAGGTATCGGCGCACATTGTGATCTGGCGCTTGTGGTTGGCGGCGACGGAACCATGCTGGGCATTGGTCGCTTGCTGGCCAAGTTTGGCGTGCCACTGATCGGCATCAATCAGGGGCGACTGGGTTTTATCACCGACATCGCGTTCGACGACTATCAGGCTGTTTTGGCGCCCATGTTGCGCGGTGATTTTGAGGAAGACCGCCGCTGGATGATGCAGGCGCAAGTCATGCGCGATGGACATTGCGTTTTTAGCGCCGCGGCCATGAACGATGTGGTGGTCAACCGTGGTGCAACGTCGGGCATGGTTGAGTTGCGCGTGGAAGTTGATGGGCGTTTTGTGGCCAACCAGCGGGCTGATGGCTTGATTATTGCGTCGCCCACTGGCTCTACTGCTTACGCCTTGTCGGCTGGCGGGCCACTGTTGCATCCGTCAATCGCCGGATGGATTTTGGTGCCCATAGCACCACACACGCTGTCCAACCGGCCCATCGTATTGTCTGACAGCGGTGAGATAGCGATTGAAATAGTAGCTGGACGGGACGCCAGCGCCAATTTCGACATGCAGTCTCTCGCCAGTTTGATGCTGGGTGACCGCATCATCGTCAAACGGTCTGACTACCAGATGCGCTTTTTGCACCCCAAAGGCTGGAGCTACTTTGACACGCTGCGTAAAAAGCTGCACTGGAACGAAGGCGCGGTATGAGCTTGAAAAGCATCTCTTTACGGGACTTTGTGATCGTTCATACGCTGGATCTGGATTTAACTGGCGGCTTTACGGTGCTGACCGGTGAAACTGGCGCGGGCAAGTCAATATTGATTGACGCGCTGCAATTGGCGCTGGGCGCGCGCGCCGATGCGGGCGTGGTGCGTGAAGGGGCGCAGCGCTGCGAGATCGGTGCTGAATTTGACAGCCCCGGCTCCCTTGCCAGCTGGCTTGATGAAGCGGGTTTCGCGGCCAGCGACACCTTGCTGTTGCGTCGCACGATTGATGCGCAAGGCAAAAGCCGCGCCTGGATCAACGGCAGCGCCGCTACGGCATCACAACTCAAAGACATTGCCGACAAGCTGATTGACATTCACGGGCAGCACGCCTGGCAAAGCTTGACCCGCCCGGATGCCGTGCGCGGCCTGCTGGACTCGTACGGGGGTGTCAAAACTGAACGCCTGGGTGTCCTTTGGAAGGACTGGCGGCAGGCGCAAAAAGCCTTGTTAGATGCACGCAGTGCACAAGACAGCCTTCAGCGCGAACGCGAGCGCCTCACTTGGCAAATTGGTGAGCTGGACAAACTTGCGCCCAATCCAGACGAATGGGACGAACTCAATGCCCAGCACACTCGCCTGTCCAACGCACAGACCTTGCGCGATGCTGTTCAGGCTGCACTGGATTCGCTGGCAGATGCAGAACACAATGCCACCAGCCTGTTGAGCCGGGGCATCAACGCTTTGCAAAGTCAGTCACACATTGAGCCGCAGTTCAATGCCTTGAGCGAAGTGCTTGGCAGTGCGCTTGCGCAAACTGAAGACGCTGTGCATTCTTTGAACAGCTACGCCAGGTCCGCGGAGTTGGAGCCGCAGCGACTGAACGAACTTGATGAGCGTCTGGGCCTGTGGGTGAGCCTGGCACGTCGCTACAAACGCCAGCCTGCGGATTTGCCCGAACTGCTGGCGAGCTGGCGAAATGAGCTGCACAAGATTAACGAAGCTGCCGACCTGGTGGGACTTGAGAGGCTTGAAACGCAGTCAAACACAGCCTATCTTGAAGAAGCCAAAGCCGTCACAAAACTCAGGGCCAAAGCCGCACCAGCTTTGGCCAAAGCCATCACACAAGCCATGCAGGGCCTGGGCATGCAGGGTGGCCAATTTGATGTGGCACTCATCAAAATGGAGCAGCCCGCCATGTACGGGCTGGAGCAGGCAGAATTTTTGGTGGCAGGCCACAGCGGCAGCACGCCGCGCCCGGTTGGCAAAGTCGCTTCAGGTGGTGAGCTGTCGCGCATTGCGCTGGCCATCGCCGTAACCACAAGCCAGCTCGGCGAAGCGCAAACACTGATCTTTGACGAGGTTGACTCCGGTGTGGGTGGCGCGGTGGCAGAAACGGTTGGCCGACTGATGAAGCAGCTTGGTAAAGACCGGCAGGTCATGGCCGTGACCCACTTGCCGCAAGTGGCCGCATGTTCAGACCAGCATCTGGTGGTGGCCAAGCTGACTGAAAATGGCAAAACGTTCAGCAGTGTTGAGCCTGTGACAGGTGAGGCGCGTGTGCATGAGATTGGCCGCATGCTGGGCGGCGAAAAATTGTCAAACACCACATTGGCACATGCCAAAGAAATGCTTGGGCAATGAAATCTTCTCTTCAAATGGTGTTGATCACCGGGATGTCGGGGTCGGGCAAGTCAGTCGCCCTGCATGCACTGGAAGACGCTGGATACTACTGCGTTGATAACTTGCCACCTGAGCTTTTGAGCTCATTCGTAGCGCTGGAGCGCCAGCACGGCGCCAGCAAAGTAGCCATTGCAATGGATGTGCGCAGCGCAACATCACTGCCGCTGGTGCCCAAACAGCTGGAGCAACTGCGCGCACGTGGCGTGGCCATGCAGTCCCTGTTTCTGGATGCCAGCACTGAAACGCTGGTCAGGCGATTTTCAGAAACCCGCCGCTTGCACCCGCTGTCGCGCATGGATGCCTCAGACCAGCACCGGGCGCTGGTCGATGCGATTGAGCTTGAGCGAGAACTGCTGGGTGACATGCGCGAACAGTCGCACGTGCTGGACACCAGCATGATTCGTTCGTCGCAATTGCAAGGTTATGTTAAGTCGCTGATATCTGCCCCTTCAACCCAATTGACGCTGGTGTTCCAGTCGTTCGCCTTCAAGCGCGGCGTGCCGCTGGATGCAGACTACGTGTTTGATGTGCGCATGCTGCCCAACCCCCACTATGAATCTGGTTTGCGCGCATTGACTGGCAAAGATGAGGCCGTGGCCAGCTACCTGCGGTCCCATTCAGAAGTCGACGACATGTTCAAGGACATTGAAAAATTCATCAGCCATTGGCTCAAAGCGCTGGTGCGTGACCACCGCAACTATGTGACTGTGGCGGTGGGCTGCACCGGGGGGCAGCACCGATCGGTTTATCTGGTTGAGATGCTGGCTAAAAGCTTTGGGCAAAACTGGCAAACGCTCAAACGTCACCGTGAGCTGGATGCAGTGAGCTAGGGTGCTATTCAAGCAGCTTGCGAATCGGTGCTGGCAAGCCCATCGTTAGCCACTCACCCGGCAAAAACCAGCGTCCCGATTCGTTAGCAGGGTTTGGAACCATTTTTTGACTGACAGAAAATCTCGCCACGACTGGGCTCAAATGCATGTCCTTGTGGGTCAATACATGTTTGAAAGTGGGCAAATACTGAAGGCGTGCCTGAACGGGCGCGGGAACAAATGCCATGAGAGCTGTTTCACTTTCAAAAACTGGCAGACAGTACAATCCTCCCCAAACACCTTTCGCAGCCCTGCGCTCAAGCCAGACCGAGCCGTCCGGCTTTAGCGCCAGCAGCAGGTTCAAGTGCTCAACACTGCGCTTTAATTTTTTGGTTTTGACGGGATATTTTTCAGGCTCGCCTTGAGCATACCCCTTGCAAATATTCTGGACCGGGCAAATCAGACATTGCGGCTGGCGACTGGTGCATATCGTGGCGCCGACGTCCATCACGCCCTGGGTGTATCGCGGCATTGTTTGCGTAAGATTTTTTTCTGGCAGCAAACTGTTGGCGATGACCCATAGCTGCTTTTCGTTTTTGCCTGACGACAAATCTCCAGAAAACCCGAGAACCCGCGTAAGCACGCGTTTGACATTGCCATCGAGAATCGCCACGCGCTCTGAAAAACAAAATGAGGCTATTGCAGCAGCTGTTGATGGCCCAATGCCGGGCAGGGTTTGCAAAAGCACGGCTGACCTTGGGAATTGGCCGCCATGCAGCGCCACCACATCTTGTGCACAGCGGTGCAAGTTGCGGGCTCGACTGTAGTAGCCCAAACCACTCCACAGCGCCAGTACGTCGTCTGGCTGAGCTGACGCCAATTCGGCAACAGTTGAAAAGCGCTCTAAAAATCGTGCGTAGTAGTCGAGCACAGTGACAACCTGCGTCTGCTGGAGCATGATTTCAGACAACCAGACGCGGTACGGGTCACGGGTGTTTTGCCACGGCAGGCTGTTGCGGCCATGCGTTTTTTGCCAGGCAACAATATCTTGGGCGAAGCGGCCCTCCAGAGCTGGTGTCACAAATCAGGAATTACAAAAGCGTCAAGCGGTGGCTTCTTCCAGTGCACTCGGCACAGTGTTGGGGCCATCTCCCTGATCGCTGTTGATAACTGGTGTTCCTGCCAGGTGGGATGTCAACTCGGTGAGTTTGTTGTCCAGCGCGTTCAATGCCAGCTCTTGCACATTTATTTCGCCAATGCGCTCATCCAGACCAGAGGCTGCGTTTTGAATGCGCTCAATGGCTTCAATACGGCGGCCAAAATTGCGGCGCCGTTCACGCAGCTGTGCATCGAGCTGGGCGGCTGCTGATTTGTTCCACAACTCAACTTCAGCCAGCGCCGACTCATACACAACCCGAAGGCGGGTGGACAAAGCACGCACCAGGCGTTCTGAAAAATCAGGCTGCGACAGCTTGATGACATTGGTCACGCCCAAATACTGCAAATGACTGCGCTCAATCTGATCGAGGTCACTTTCATAGCCAGTCAAGTCAGGGGCTTTGGGGGCTTGCAGTGAGAATCCGAATTCTGCATTCAACTGTTTGAATGAAGCCATCAGCATGGTGTGTATTTCGCCGCTGGTCTTTGCAGAATTTCGCATCGCATCACGCAGGCGCGAAAAAGTTTGGCCATAGGCTTTTTTCACGCCAAATTTAATGCCAGGCTGCTTCAGGGCACTGGTCAACTCTGTCAGTTCAGTTTTCAGGGTCGGTGTGCCCAGCAAATTAAACACCTCGCGCAGCAGTTTCAAATGCACTGAGCGTACCGCGTGAATTTTGGCGCCACTGCCATCAAACTCGGTTTGCTCCTGCTCAATGCGGGTGCGCATGTTTCTGATCACAGAAACGTTTTTACCCTTCAAGCTGCGCAGCTCATCCATCTGCTCGGCCAGGTCGCGGCGGCGCACATGAATGGATCTTCCCGCCTCAACTCGAAGTTCGGCGATGCCGCCGGCCACCGCTGTACGCAAGATTCTCTGGCGTTTGCCCATGATGCCTTCAGCCAGAGCCAACTCAAGATTCGGCAGGCAACTGGCCTCAAGCAAGGCATCGTCGCGGGTGACTTTGGCTACCAGACCTTTTTGCGCGGACACCGGAATCACCTGCTCGACTGGCAGACTCAATATGTCAGCGGAGCTGGTGCGCTGGCGCTCAATCTGCGCCTTTACTTGCTCGGGCGAGCTCAACGCGTCCCACAGTGTGTCAATTTTGTTCAGCACCACCAGGCGCGAAATGTTTTCATCCTCGTCGCGGATAAGGTGCTCACGCCAGATTGACAAGTCTGATTTGGTCACGCCGGTATCGGCCGCCAAAATAAAAACCACCGCATGCGCCTGCGGTATCAGGCTAACAGTCAGCTCGGGCTCGGCACCAATGGCGTTCAAACCTGGTGTATCCAGAATCACCAGGCCCTGTTTGAGCAAAGGGTGCGCGATGTTGATCAGTGCATGTCGCCATTTGGGCACTTCAATCAAACCATCGACACCCACCAGCGGGTTGTCGTCAATGTTTTCGTCATGCCAAAAGCCCAGGGCTCTGGCCTCGTCTTTGGTCACATGGCGCACCTCGGCAACTTTTTCCAGTGCCTGGGCCAATTGCTTGGGGTCATTGACATCCAGGTCAACCCGCGTCCACTTTTCAGGCACGGCGCGCCATTCCATCAACGCCTGAGTCTGCAAGCGCGTTTCAATCGGCAGCAAACGCAGGCATGGCGGAACGTCGGCGTCATAACCCAGCTCTGTCGGGCACATGGTGGTGCGGCCTGCGCTGGCGGGCATGATGCGCCTGCCGTAACCGGCAAAAAAGATGGCATTGATCAGCTCTGACTTGCCGCGTGAAAATTCGGCCACAAAGGCCACCATGACCTTGTCAGACCGAACCTGCGCCTCCAGCCTGCGCAAGCGCTCTTCGACGGCTGCGTCCAGCAAGTCATGGCTGCGCATCCACTCGGCCAGCAGTTTGAGGCGCAAGGCAAATTCGCGCCGCCATGCGCCATGCTGGTCAAATTGTTCGTTAAAAGACATGTTTTCAGGGTCAGATTGGGTGGTTCAATATAGCATCGACATCCGCAAAGAGCCATCCAGACTTGCAACCAGCCTCACGGTTTTTGGCATTTAGCACAGTAAAAGGTTGAGCGCTGACCCTGACGCAGGGTTTTGATGGGGCTGGCACACACCCGACATTGCAAGCCGGTGCGGTCATACACCATGGCTTCAAGCTGGAAATAGCCACTCTGCCCGTCCGCACTTGAAAAGTCTTTCAGGGTACTGCCGCCTTTGGCAACCGCCTTCGCCAGCACCTGGCGGATCGCGCTGTGCAGCCGGGCGCTGCGTGGTTTGCTTAATTTGGCCGCAGAGGTCGTAGGCCGGATACCTGCTAAAAACAGCGCTTCGGATGCATAAATATTGCCCACGCCCACCACCAGCTCACCGGCCAGAAGAACCTGCTTGATGGCTGTCTTTTTCAGTCTCAAGCCTGCATGAAAAGTATTGGCGTCAAATGCGTCGGTCAAAGGCTCAACCCCCAAACGACCCAGCAGTTTGCGCGCCACAGGATCGTTTTCACTTCGCGCAAAAACCACAGCGCCAAAACGCCTGGGGTCATGCAAACGCAAGGTTCCCAGACTGGTCAACATCTCAAAATGGTCGTGCTTGCCAGGCGCTGGCAAGCCGTTGCCAAAGCTGACGCTGCCTGACATGCCCAAATGCACCAGCAACAGGCCATTTGACAGGTCCAGCAGCAAATACTTGCCGCGCCTGCGCACTGCCAGCACCTGCTGGCCCCGAAGTGAATCTGGCACGCAGCCTAGAGGCCACCTCAGGGGCTTGCCCATTTGAACGGACAGGATTTGCGCCGATTCAATGCGGCTGGCAAAGCTCAGGCGGGTGACTTCTACTTCGGGGAGTTCAGGCATGAGGGGATTTGCAGGTACGAGACGCTTGGGTTGGGCTTCAATTATCATGCCTTGATGAAGAAAAAAATCCTGTGGGCTTTTTGCAGCTTTTGGCTGGCAGCACCTGTTTTGTGGGCACAAACGGGCGTTGCGCAAACCAGCCCGCCCGTCAGCCGAACGACAGCGGTATCAACGCCCACGGTTTCCGCACTCAATGCAGAGCTCTTTTATCGCCTTCTCATTGGCGAAATCACCGCTCGCGAAGGAGATGCCAGTGCGGGCTTTGCCCTGATGCTGGACTCAGCCCGCAAAACCAACGATGCCCAGCTGTACCAGCGCGCGGTAGAAATTGCCCTGCAATCACGCTCTGGCGATGCCGCGCTGCAAGCGGCGACGGCCTGGACCCAAGCGCAGCCCAACTCGCAGGATGCCAATCGTTATGTGCTGCAAATACTCATCGCCCTGAACCGCATTCAGGACACGCTGGAGCCCTTGAAAAAGGGCATTCAGTTGACGCCTTCGACCGAGCGTTCGCGTGCAATATCCGCCATTCCTCGTGCGTACGCCCGCATCGGCGACAAAAAAATAGCGGCTAGCATTGTTGAAAATGCCCTCGGCACCTACGTCATCAACCCGACAACGGCTGCTGTGGCCTGGACCACAGTGGGGCGTATGCGTCTGGCTGCAGGTGATACGCCCGGTGCGCTGGAGGCCGTGCAAAAAGGCCAAAGTGCAGATGCCAAGGCTGAAGGACCGGCTCTGGTGGCTCTGGAGATCATGAACCCCAAGCAGCCGCAGGCTGAAGCGGTCGTCAAGACATACCTGTCGTCCAATCCCGCCGCCATCCCCGAAATCCGCATGGGTTATGCACGCGGCTTGCTGGACGCGCAGCGTTACTCAGAGGTGGGTACGCAGTTGCAAATTGTCATCACGGACAAGCCCGGCTTTGCGCCAGCCTGGCTGGTGCTGGGTTCTTTGCAGTTGCAGGACAACCAGTTGGCGCTGGCACAAACCTCCCTCGAACGCTACGTCGCGTTGATATTGGCGGCGAATCAGCAAAGTGAAGAAGATGAACCCAATCGGGGGCTGGCCCAGGCCTATTTGTCATTGGCCCAAATCGCCGAAAAGCGCAAGGATTTTGCGGGTGCAGAAGCCTGGCTCAACAAAATTGAAAACTCAACCGACATGATGCAGGCGCAAACCCGCCGCGCATCAATTTTGGCCAGCCGGGGGCAATTGGCTGAAGGCCGGCAGCTGATTCGCAGCTTGCCCGAACGCAACCCTGGCGACGCACGGCTGAAAGTGTTGGCCGAAATTAGTCTGCTTCGCGATTTAAAGCAATACCAGTTGGCCTACGACCTACTGGCGCAAACCTCTGCCGCATCCCCTCAAGACACAGACCTGCTCTATGACCAGGCCATGATGGCCGAAAAACTGGGGCAATTGCCTGAGATGGAGCGCCTGCTGCGCCGCGTTATCGCCATCAAGCCAGATGCCTACAACGCTTACAACGCTCTGGGTTATTCGTTGGCAGACCGCAATGTGCGCTTGCCAGAGGCCAAAATGCTGATCCAAAAAGCCCTGGAGTTTGTACCGAACGATCCCTATATCCGCGACAGCCTGGCATGGGTTGAATTTCGCATGGGCAACAACGCTGAAGCGGCCAAAATTTTTGCGGATGCTTTCAAGACCAAGCCCGATGCCGAGATAGCCGCCCATTACGGTGAGGTGCTGTGGGTCATGGGTCAACGCGACAAGGCCATTTCCATATGGCGTGAAGGCCAGTTACTCAACCCTGAAAACGAGACGCTGGTTGAAACCCTCAAACGCCTGAAGGTCAAGCTCTGAGCATGACAGCACGAGCCCTGTTGTGCAGCTTGCTAGCTGCTATTTTTTTAGTAGCTGGTTGCGCCCACAAGCAGGTCACCACAGGCATAAATGATACTCAAAATGAGGCTAAAAACGACGTTTCGCCAGCTTTTTGGTCTGGCCGAATCAGCTTGCAGATACAGAGCGATCCTGTTCAGGCTTTTTTCGCCGGTTTTGAGCTCAAGGGTCAAGCTGACAACGGCGAACTGACGCTGATCAGCCCACTCGGCAGCATTTTTGGCGTCATGCGCTGGACACCGCTGGATGCCACGCTCGAGCAAGGCGGCAACGTCAGACGCTTTTTGTCTGCCGAAGAGCTGCTGGCGCAAACCACCGGTGCAGCGGTACCTGTTGCCGCGCTGTTTGACTGGCTAAGTGGCAAAAACACAACCACGCCGGGCTGGGCAGCCGACTTGTCGCAGCAGGGCAAAGGCCGCATCACCGCCCAAAGAACGGACCCCATGCCTTCTGCCAGTTTGCGCATCGTGCTGGACAAGCCGTGATGAAAGCCATTTACGATGTTCCGGCGCCTGCCAAGCTGAATCTGTTTTTGCACATCACAGGTCGCAAGCCCGACGGCTACCACCTGATTCAATCAGTTTTCATGTTGATTGACTGGTGCGACACGCTGCACTTTGAGCTTCGCACGGACGGCCAGATCACACGCGCCGATATCCATTCAGAAAATACCGAAATTTTGCCCGCCGAGGATTTGACGGTACGCGCCGCCAAAGCCCTGCAACAAGCCTGCGGTACGACGCTGGGCGCGCATATCAGCCTTGAAAAGAAGATCCCCTCCCAAGCGGGTATGGGTGGTGGCTCGTCAGATGCGGCCAGCTGTTTGCTGGCCTTGCAGCGCCTGTGGGGTGTCAAATTGCCGCGTCATCAGCTGCTGGCCATGGCCCTGAAGCTGGGCGCAGATGTGCCGTTTTTCCTTTTCGGCGACAACGCCTGGGTCGAAGGCGTGGGCGAGCAAATGACACCCATCAGCCTGCCAGTTGCTGATTTTTTAGTGGTCAAGCCGCCCCACGGCGTGTCAACGCCTGACATTTTCAAGTCGCCAATGCTTAAACGCGACACTGAAACTGCTACAATCTTAGGCTTTGCTGCAAACGACGAACTTGAAGATAGACTAGAGATACTAGGGTTTGGTCACAACGACTTGCAGCCAGTTGCCCAAGAGCTTTGCCCGCAGATTGCCCAGTCTCTCGACTGGTTGACCAGCAAGCAACTCAAAGGCCGGATGACTGGCTCAGGAAGTGCAGTGTTTGCACACTTACTGCAACAGGTTGACATTTCTGACCATCCAGATGGTTTTATTGTTCGTCAATGCAGTAATTTGCAAGCCCATCCACTTGTTGGTTGGTAGCAAAGACAGTTAATGGGTTGGTTGCTTGAAGGTCAAACATCAAGCAATCGTCCTGTGTAGGGGTGTCGCCAAGTTGGTTAAGGCACCGGATTTTGATTCCGGCATTCGCAGGTTCGACTCCTTCCACCCCTGCCAAAATTCAATCACGGGCTCATGCCCTGCATGAGCCCGTGAACCATTTGAAAAGCGTTTTGTCTGCCACACTTTTAGCCACGCCACACTAGAAAACTGCTGGGCCCCACATGCAAACGCCTCATTCTTCGCACCCTACAAACCATTCTGATTTCCTGCTCTTCACGGGCAATGCCAACCCAAGCATGGCGCTGGAGATTGCGCAACACTTGGGTATCAGCCTGGGCGCGGCCCACGTTGGCCGATTTTCAGACGGCGAAGTAACCGTTGAAATCCAGCAAAACGTGCGCGCAAGAGACGTGTTTGTGGTGCAGTCCACCTGCGCCCCGACCAATGAGAATCTGATGGAATTGCTCATCATGGTGGATGCCCTCAAGAGGGCATCTGCCGAGCGCATTTCTGCTGTTATTCCCTACTTTGGCTACGCCCGGCAAGACCGCCGCCCGCGTTCAGCCCGCGTGCCGATCACTGCCAAAATGGTCGCGAACATGCTGCAAGCCGTAGGTGTGTCGCGCGTTTTGACGATGGACTTGCACGCGGACCAGATTCAGGGCTTTTTTGACATTCCAGTTGACAACATCTATGCCTCGCCCGTGCTTTTGGGCGACTTGCGTCAAAAAAATTACCAGGACCTGATGGTTGTGTCACCCGACGTGGGCGGCGTGGTTCGCGCACGCGCTTTGGCCAAGCAATTGGGCTGCGACATGGCCATCATTGACAAGCGCCGACCCAAAGCCAATGTGTCTGAAGTCATGCACGTGATCGGCGACATCGAAGGCCGCAACTGCGTCATCATGGACGATATGATTGATACCGCAGGCACGCTGGTCAAGGCGGCTGAGGTGCTGAAAGAACGCGGTGCAAAAAAGGTTTATGCCTATTGCACGCACCCCATATTTTCAGGTCCGGCTATTGATCGCATTGCCCAGGGCGATGCACTTGATGAAGTCGTGATTACCAACACCATCCCTTTGACCGATAACGCCAAGGCTTGTAAAAAAATCCGCCAGCTCTCTGTGGGCCCGTTGATCGCTGAAACCATTCAGCGCATCGCCAAGGGAGAGTCGGTGATGAGTTTGTTTTCTGATCAGGACCAAGGTGAACTGATCTGAGACAAAAAGCGGCAACACCTTGATCGGTGTTGCCTTTTTAAACGGGGCATGACTGGTCGCGGTCTGCCCTTTCCAAGGAGTAAGTTATGAAATTCGTCGCTTTTGAGCGCGCCAAGCAGGGTACGGGTGCGAGCCGCCGTCTCCGCATCACCGGTCGCACGCCCGGTATCGTTTACGGTGGCACGGGTGAGGCATTGCTGATCGAGCTTGATCACAACGCATTGTTCCATGCCATCAAAAAAGAAGCCTTCCACGCATCGATTCTCGACAT
The DNA here is from genome assembly GCA_044378095.1 of Polaromonas sp. Lineage (GTDB taxonomy): Bacteria > Pseudomonadota > Gammaproteobacteria > Burkholderiales > Burkholderiaceae_C > Polaromonas. The sequence continues at coordinate 38,441 of JBILXX010000002.1, read as the reverse complement.
GGAACTGGCCGGCAAAGAGCACAAAGTGCTGCTGCGTGATCTGCAGATGCATCCGTTCAAGCCGCAAGTTTTGCACATTGACTTCCAGCGCGTTGAAGCCAAGACCAAAATGACCGTGAAAGTGCCACTGCACTACAGCGGTGAAGAAGAATCCCCAGCCGTCAAGGTGGAAAACTGCCTGGTTAACCACGTGTTGACTGAGTTGACGGTGTCGTGCTTCCCGGCAGACATTCCTGAATTCATCGCCATTGACCTGAGTGGCCTGAAAAAAGGCTCGTCATTGCATGTCAAAGACATCACCCTGCCAAAAGGCGTGAAGTTTGTTGTCAAAGGTCAGGCCAATCCGGTGCTGGTGTCAGTATCGGCCGTGTCTGCAGAAGCCGAAGCGGATGCAGCAGCCGCTGCTGCCGCAGCCGTGCCGGTTGACCCGAAAGCCGCCAAAGCCGCTGCTGGCAAAGCAGCCGCTGCCGCCAAACCTGAAGCCAAAGCGCCTGCTGCCAAGAAAAAATAATGCGCTCGCATTGACTGCTTTCACAGTCAAAGCCCTTGTCCTCAAAAGAGCACAAGGGCTTTTTTTATGGCACTTTAAAATGCTGTGATGGATTTTCAAACATGATCAAACTTTTCGTTGGCCTGGGCAACCCCGGAACCGAATACGAAGCCACCCGGCACAACGCAGGCTTTTGGTGGATAGACGCGCTATCGCGTGAATTGAAAGCACCCCTCTCCTTTGACAAAAGCTATTACGGTCAGGTCGCACGCACTGCTATCAACGGCCAAAACATCTGGCTGCTAACCCCGCAAACCTTCATGAACCTGTCGGGCAAATCGGTTGCCGCCTTGTCAAAATTCTTCAAAATCAAGCCGGAAGAAATTCTGGTCGTGCATGACGAACTCGACGTTGTTCCTGGCCAGGTCAAGCTCAAGTTTGGCGGTAGCCACGCTGGCCATAACGGGCTGCGCGACATTCATGCGCAACTGGGCACAGGCGACTACTGGCGGCTGCGCCTGGGCGTGGGTCACCCCGGCAACAAAGACGAAGTGGTCGACTGGGTTCTGAGAAAACCCATGCAGGAACACCGTGTGGCAATAGAGGACTGCATCTCCCGTTCGCTCAAAGCCGTACCGGCTTTGCTGGCAGGAGAAATGGACAAAGCCACCATGATGATCCACACCAGCACACCGCCCAGACCCAAGCCGCCACGCAAGCCTGAGCCCATGCCCCCAAATGCGCCAGAGACCAATAGCAGCCTTGACTGACAGGCTAAAGCATCCTGTAGGCGCTAGGCTTGACGGCATGTTTTCAATCCCTGAATCGGCTCACGAAGCCGCCAAAAACGGCCCCCTTTTTGTTGTCTTGAACACGGCTTCGGGTTACAAAGACAGCGAAGCAGAGCGCAAGGTATTGGCAGACGTTTTCAGCAGTGCCGGCCGGGCTTTTGAGTTTTTGCAATTTGATAATCCGGCCAATATCTCCAGCATCAGCGCCAAGGCCGTTGCACTGGCCAAAGAAAAAGGCGGTGTGGTGGTGGCAGCAGGCGGCGATGGCACCATCAATGCTGTGGCCAGCGCCGTTCTGCGCAGCGGCTGCCCGTTTGGCGTGTTGCCGCAAGGCACGTTCAATTACTTTGGCCGTGCCCACGGCATCCCGCAGGATGCCAAAGCAGCTGCTACGGCTTTGCTGGGTGCCAACACCTCCCCAGTCACGGTGGGCGAGGTCAATGGCCGTGTGTTTCTCGTCAATGCCAGTCTGGGTCTTTACCCCCAACTGCTGGAAGACCGCGAGGCCTGGAAGCAACAGTTTGGCCGCAGTCGCCTGGTGGCATTTGCATCGGGGTTGGCCACCCTCTTCCAGGCACGTGGCCAACTCAGGCTGGAGATAGAAATGGCAGGCAAAACCACATCGCTGCGCACGCCCACGCTTTTCATCGGCAACAACCATTTGCAACTCACGCAGGTCGGCATTGATGCCGCCCATGCCGACGCCGTCAACCGTGGTGAATTGGCAGGCATAGCGGTTCGACCCATCGGCACGCTGGCACTGTTTGGCCTGCTGGCGCGCGGTGTGATCGGGCGGCTTGGCGATGCTGACAACATCGACAGCTTTTCGTTTCGCAAACTCCAAGTGGCCATGCGCCGCAAGCGGCGCGTGAAAGTGGCAACCGATGGCGAGATCACCTGGATGACGCCGCCACTGATGTTTCAGGTGGCCGACACGCCACTGCTGCTGATGGTGCCTGCGCCTGCAGACCGGGCAGAGATCGCATGACTCGCCTGCTGCAAATATCAGACCTGCATTTTGGGACGGAGCAGCCCGATGTGATGGCGGCGTTGCGCACGCTTTCCAACGACAAAAAACCGGATGTGCTGGTGGTGTCTGGTGACATCACGCAGCGCGCCACGCCCATCCAGTTCAGTCACGCCAAGGCCTTTTGCGACAGTCTGGGCATTGCACAAACAATTACCGTGCCTGGTAACCACGACATTCCCTTGTTTAACCTGTTCTCGCGGGTGCTGAGCCCGTATGCGGCGTACCAAAAGGCGTTTGGGCAGGTTCTGGAGCCCGCATTGGTGACGCCAGCGTTGTGCCTGATCACCGTCAACACCACACGCTGGTGGCGGCATAAAAACGGTGAGGTGTCGACAGCACAAATTGACCGTGCCTGCCAGCAACTGTTACGCGCCACGGCACAGCAACTGCGCCTGGTGGTGGTCCACCAGCCGGTCCATGTTCTGCGCCCCCAGGACGAGCATGACCGCCTGCGGGGCTGGGAACCGGCGGTGCGCGCATGGGCCGCAGCCGGTGCCGACATCGTGATGGGCGGGCACATTCACCTGCCCTACGTCTGCGAGCTGTCCAGTACCGTCAGTGGCATCAGCCGACGCATGTGGTGCGTGCAGGCCGGTACAGCGGTGTCAAGCCGCATACGGCGTGAAGCGCCGAACTCTGTCAATCTGCTTGAGTTTGCAAACGATGGCGATGTGTTGCGCAGTAGCGTTGAGCGCTGGGATTATCAAAAGGCTGGCAGCAGGTTTGAGCTGGCTCACACCAGTGTGTTACATCTGCAAAGAGCGTGATTCAAGCGAATTGAAAAGCTATTAATTTAGTAGCTTCTTGCATCCGTATTTATTGGGCTAGAGCCCCAGAATATGCATGAAAATCACTAAAAAACAGGCTTTCAAGCCACTTTTCCAACCACCACAGCCAGCGTCCCCGTCAGCCGATGGTATTTCTCCCACAGCGTGGGTTTGCTCTCCACAAACTGCGGGTTGACCGGGATGCAGGCCACCGGGCAAACCTGTACGCATTGCGGCTCGTCAAAGTGGCCGACGCATTCGGTGCATTTGTTGGGGTCAATTTCGTAGATGTCTTTGCCCATGTAAATGGCCTGGTTGGGGCATTCGGGCTCGCACACGTCGCAATTAATGCATTCGTCGGTGATTAGAAGTGCCATGTGTGCCTCAAGCGCCAGCAGCGTGGGCGGTGCTCAGTGCCGCCATCACCGCGGGCGTGACCATCTGGCTGACGTCGCCTTTGAGTTTGCTGATCTCGCGCACGAGCGTGCTGCTGATGCAGGCCAGGTTGGCGTCGGGCAGCAAAAAGACGGTTTCGACCTGGGGTGCGAGCTTGCGGTTCATGGCGGCCATTTGGGCTTCATAGTCGAAGTCGGCCATGTTGCGGATACCACGCACCACGGCGTTGGCGTTGTGCGTTCTGCAAAAGTCCATGATCAACCCACTGAACGGTTGAATCACCACATTCGCTATATGTTTGGTAGCCGATTGCGCCATGGTGACGCGGTGTTCAAGGCTGAACAATGTTTTTTTATGATGCGCTGCAGCCACTGCAATGATCAGCTGGTCAAAAAGCTCCGCTGCCCGCTGGACCACATCCAAATGGCCCAAGGTGATGGGGTCAAACGTGCCCGAATAAACGGCGATTCGTTTAGAAGAAGTCATGGCTAAATTATGCGCTCAGAGCCGATTCCCCCGATTTGGTCAGCAAATGAAAATGCACTGCCCCGGCTTTGCCAAAACGATGGACTTTCAAACCCAATTCTGCCAATTCCTCATCGGTCCAGGGCTTGGGCGCTTCCAGGTAGACAAAGCCGGGGATGGCAACGGCTTGTGCAGCGGCTTTCAGGGCCGCCTCAAACGCGGTGGACTCGTAAGGCGGGTCCAGGAAAATCAGCTGCAGGCTGCCAGGACTGGCGCGACGCAGGAGGCTCACACCATCACCCCGTTCGACCTTGACCATGTTGGCCTTGAGCTTGGTTTGCAGTGCCTTGAGTTTGTCGACCAGTACCGGGTCCTGGTCGCACACCATCACTTCAAGAGCGCCGCGCGACGCGGCCTCAAAGCCCAGTACGCCTGTACCTGCAAACACATCTGCACAGCGCCAGCCAGTCAGGTCCTGGCCGAGCCAGTTGAACAGTGTTTCACGCACCCGGTCTGGCGTGGGGCGCAGGCCCGGCGTGCTGGCCACAGGTATTTTGCTGCGCTTGTAGAGCCCGCCGATGATGCGGACTTCACCCGGCGGGATAGTTTTGCGGCCAACGACTTTGCCTGATTTGGCTAATTTTTTGGCGGCGGCTTTTTCAGGTTTTTCTGCGCTGGCTTGCGGAGTGTATTTCATGCTTTTATGGAGTTGCGCCTAAAACGACAGTCACCATTTTGTCAGGTTGCAGTTTGACAGAAAAAGCGGTTTTGACATCTTGCAACGTGACCTTGTCGACCTGGCTGATCCAGGTGTCCAGATAGTTCAGTGGCAAATCATTCCACGCGATGTTGCTCACATTGCCCAACAACTTGCGGTTGCTGTCAATCAGCAGGGCGAAGCCGCCAATCAGGTTGTCTTTGGCGGCTTTGAGTTCCGCCTCTGTGGGGCCATTGGCGACAAAGTCTTTGACCACCGTACGCGCCACGTCGAGTGCCTGGGCGGCCTGGTCAGGCCGGGTCTGCAAGCTGACGGTAAATGCGCCCGCATGCAAACCAGGCGAGAAGTTGCTATAGGCGCCGTACGTCAGTCCCCGTTTTTCACGCACCTCGGTTTGCAGGCGCGACACAAACCCGCCGCCTCCCAAAATGTAGTTGCCCACCAGCAGCGGGAAGAACGCCGGGTCATTGCGCTTGTAGCCGGGCTGGCCCATCAGCACCTGGGCCTGGGCGGCATCAAACGGAATATTTTTTTGCACTGCCTGTGCCAGCGGCGCTACCTCGGCCACAGGCGGCAAGGCCGGCACGCTGGCGCAGGGTGTTTGCGGCAAGCGCGCCAGCAGCTGCTGGGCAATGCCCTCAGCCTGTGCGCGCGTCACCGCACCCACCATGCTGATACGCGCCCGGCAGGCCACCACACTGGCGGCGTAAAACTGCTGCATGTCAACCACGCTGATGCGCCCCAACGTCGCCTCGGTGGGCTCAAAGCCATACGGGTGACTGCCATACACAGCCTGCGAATAAGCACGCCCCGCCACGTTGCCGGGGCGGGTGTAGGACTCTTTCAGGCTCGCAATCGCTTTTTGCCTGTCGCGTTGCCACACGCTTTCTGCAAAGGCTGGCTCGCCAATTTGGCGCGCGGCCAGCAAAACGGCTTTGGCCAGCAAATCGGGCTCTGTCAGCGTGCGCAATGAAAAGCTCATGCGGTCGCCGCCTGCGCCGCTGCCGTACTGTGCGCCCAGGTCAGCCCAAGCCTCACCCAAAGCATTTTCGTCGAGCGCAGGCAAGCCGCCACGCGCCGCCACGCCCTTGCCAGCTTGCCCGGCGGTTGCGCTGGCCAAACCGGCTTTGCCTGACGGGTCGCGCCTGCTGCCGCCATCAAAATCGATCTGCACATCCAGCATGGCAATGGCCGGGCTTTCGACCAGAAACACAAAAGCGCCGTTGGGCAGCGTCCACTTCTGGATGGGAATACCAGCCAAAGAAAGGCTTGATACAGTACATAAAATGGTCGCAAACCAATAAATACGGGCGTAAGCAGCTATTGATTTCAGAGTAATTGTCATGAGCTTAATGCCTTGCGGGTGTGGTGGGTGCAGTACGCGGCTTGCGCACAGCATTCGGGTCCAGCGGCTGCGGTACCAGCGTGGCCACCGTTAACTGGTCGTCACCAAAGTATTTGGCCGCCACGGCCTGGACTTCAGCACTGGTGATGCTGCGCAGCTTGGCAATCAGCCGTGCATCGGCGTCCAGCGGCAAGCCGTTGACCCAGTTGGAGCCCAGCTCGCGTGCCTGGTTAAAAACACTGTCGAGCTTGTAGGTCTCGCTGGCCACCCACTGTACCTTGACGCGGTTGAGCTCGGCATCGCTGACGCCCGATTGCGCAATCAGCGCAATTTGCTGGCGCAAAGCGGTGGCAACTTGCTCAGCCGTTTTGCCCGGCGCAGGCACACCCGCCAGCACAAACAATTGCGGCCCCCGGCCCAACAGACCGTTGTAAGCGTCAGCGCTGTCTGCCAAACGGCCAACCCCTCCGGGGAGATCCTGCTCCAGCGCGCGGGCCAGGCGCGCACCACTGTAGCCGTCAAGTACAGCAGCCAGCACCGTCAGCGCGAGCGCTTCACGCCCGGCTTTGTCGTCTGCAAAATCAGCCGCTTGCAATTTGGGCACTTTAAATGACAGGCTGACGTAGGCCTGCGAAGCCACGCCTTTGAAGTCCATGCGTTTTACGCCGCTTTGCACGGGCTCGTCGCGCGGCTTGCGCACAGGCACGGGGCGCGCGGCAATCGGGCCGTAGTATTTTTCAGCCAGACGTTTGACCTCTTGCGTGTCCACATCCCCGGTGACCACCACAGCCGCATTACCCGGCACATACCAGCGCTGGTAAAAGTCGCGCGCGTCTTGCGGGGTCATGGCGTCCAGATCACTCATCCAGCCGACGATGGGACGGCGATACGGTGATGCGGTAAATGTGAGGGCGGTGGCAGCCTCAAACATCAGGGCGCGCGGTGACTCTTCAGTGCGGGAACGGCGCTCCTCCTTGACCACCTCAATCTCGCGCTTGAACTCATCGTCAGCCCACTGGTTGTTGGCAAAGCGGTCGGCTTCCAGACGCATCACGTCTTCGAGCTTGTTGCTGGGGATTTGCTGGTGGTAGCCGGTGGCGTCGCGACTGGTAAAGGCGTTGTCACGCCCACCCAGGGCGGCGACGCGGCGTGAAAACTCACCGGGCTTGGTGGTGGCCGTGCCCTTGAACAGCATGTGCTCCAGCACATGGGCCACACCCGATGTGCCGTCGACCTCATCGATCGAGCCGACCCGCACCCACAGCATGTGCGCCGCAGTGGGGGCGCGGCGGTCGGGTTTGACGATCAGCGTCATGCCATTGGCCAGGGTGAACTGCTCGACTTTGGGCGTGGTTAATTGACTGGTTTGAGCCGTCGCGACGGTCAGAAATAGTGGCAAAAGTGCAGCGCAAAGAAAGTGGTGTCTGTGTTTCATAGAATGGTGTGACTCAAATAGCAGGCGCAATGTTCAGTTTCTTCAAGAAAAAATCTCCGCAACCCACTGCTGCAGTGACGGATGCCCTCAAGCCCAGCGCAAGCATGATCGGCACAGCCCTGGTCACGCCACTGGACATTGAAGCCATTGTGGCAGCAGCCCCTGAACGGCAGCGCTGGCTCGACAAGTTGTCATCAGGTTTGCGCAAAACCGGCTCCAGCATATCGGGTGTGTTTACCGGCACGCAGATTGACGACGTCCTGTATGAGAACCTCGAATCCGCGTTACTGATGGCCGACACGGGCGTCAAAGCGACGGAATATTTGCTGGCCGATGTAAAGCGCCGCGTCGCCGCCAGTGGCGTCACCAACCCGGTGGCGGTTAAAAATATTTTGACCGAGTCGTTGAGCCAGTTGCTCAAGCCGCTCGAACAATCGCTGATGATTGGCCAGCACAGCCCCACCGTCATCATGGTGGCGGGGGTAAACGGTGCGGGCAAAACCACGTCGATCGGCAAACTGACCAAGCACTTGGCCACCAGCGGCGCATCCGTTCTGCTGGCTGCAGCCGACACATTCAGAGCGGCTGCACGCGAGCAATTGGCGATTTGGGCTGACCGCAACACGGTGGAGATCATCAGCAAGGAAGGCGGCGACCCGGCGGCTGTGGCCTTTGACGCCGTCACCGCTGGCAAGGCACGCAACAAAGACGTGGTGCTGGTGGACACCGCTGGCCGTTTGCCCACGCAACTGCATCTGATGGAAGAGCTGAAAAAGATCAAGCGCGTGGTGCAAAAGGCTGAAGCCACAGCTCCCCATGAGGTACTGCTTGTGATTGACGGCAACACCGGCCAAAACGCCCTGGCTCAAGTCAAGGCGTTTGATGAAGCATTGCAGCTCACCGGCCTGGTTGTGACCAAGCTTGACGGCACAGCAAAAGGCGGCGTGCTGGCTGCCATTGCACTGTGGGCCCAAGAGCGGCATGCCACCTCACCCGCGCTGCGCCCGGTGCCGGTGTATTTCATCGGCGTGGGCGAGCAGCTCGATGACCTGGAAACTTTCAACGCGCGGGAATTTGCGCAGGCACTGCTTGCCTGAAAATAGCAACGCTTTCAGACATTTCTGACAAGGAGTTTTCATGACCACGACAGCAGAACCTTCTCAAGCCCAACCCAGACGCGTTGACCAGCTCATCGCCCACTACGGCCAAAGCCACCAACATCCGGGCAATGAGCTGATTCATTTCATTGCCATTCCGCTCATCATGCTCAGCCTGGTCGGCATGCTGTTTGCCCTGCACCCGTTTGTGGCTTATGCCTTTACGGCGGCCAGCATGGTGTACTACGCGCGGCTGTCGATGGTGTTTTTGGCCACCATGCTGGTCTGGTCGGTGCTGACGCTTGCGCTGGTGATGGCAATGGGCCCGCAACTTTTGACCGTCAGCATCGCGATTTTTGTCGGCGCCTGGATTTTGCAGTTCATCGGCCACAAGATGGAAGGCAAGAAACCTTCGTTTTTTGAAGACATTCAGTACCTCTGGGTTGGCCCGCTGTTTGTGCTGTCAAAACTGTTTGGCAAGCTGGGCATCAAGTGGTGAGTTGCTCACGGTTGAAATCGGCGCTTTAGGCGTCAAATACACACCATGCAAAACCTTCTTAGCGGCATCATCCGCTTCATCATCAAGCTCATCCTGGCTGCTTTTGGGCTGGTGTTTGCCGTCAGCTTGCTGCTGGCGGCGCTGATCGCGGTGGTGTTCAGTTTGCTGAAGTCCCTGATCACTTGGCAAAAGCCTGTGCCCTTTGTGGTTTACAGCCAGTTCAGGCAATTCCGGCAAGGCGCGCGCGGCGGCTGGCCGTTTGCCCAAAAATCCACGCCACACAGCGATGTGGTCGATGTTGAAGTGCGTGAAGTCAAAGACCCGCTGACTGACAAACGCCTGCCCTGATCATGGTTTGAGAGCAACCCGGCCCTTTTTTTGATGGGTTATGCTTAGTTACCATGCTAACGATCAAGGCATGGCAAAACATCAAGCCGGAGACAAACCCATGAAACGACGCACCCTTTTGCAAGCCGCGCCAGCCCTTGTCTGCGCGCCAGGCCTCATCAACACGCAAGCTCAAGCTCAAGCCCAAGCCAGCTATCCCGCCAAACCGATTCGCTACATCGTGCCGGTATCTGCCGGCGGCGGCAGCGACATGGTGGGCCGCACCGTGACCGAGCGCTGGGGCAACCTGCTCAAGCAAAGTTTTGTTGTCGAGAATCAGGGTGGCGGTGGTGGCGTGATTGCCAGCCAGGCTGCAGCCCGAGCTGCGCCCGACGGTTACACCCTCCTGCAAGGTTATGTGGCCACGCACGGCACCAGCCCGGCCACACGCAAGCTGCCGTACGACGCTGTCAAGGACTTCACTGCCATTGGCATGATTGGCGCCACCCCGAATGTGCTGGTGGTCAACAGTGCGCTGCCAGTGACCAATGTCAAAGAGTTCATTGACTACCTGCGCAAAAACCCGGGCAAGCTCAGCTACGGATCGGCTGGTCAGGGCTCGCTCACGCACCTGACGATGGAGCTGTTCAAGCAGCAGGTCAATTCCTTCATGGTGCACATCCCGTACCGCGGTATTGCGCCAGCTTTTACAGATTTAATGGGCGGCCAAACGCAGGCCATGTTTCCTGGCCTGGCCGCTGCTGTGCCGCATATCCGCTCCGGCCGTGTCAGGCCACTGGCAGTCACTGGCTTGAAGCGGCACCCGCAATTCAAGGACGTGCCCACGCTGGATGAGTCAGGCTTTAAAGGTTTTGACGCTCAGCAGTGGTATGGCGTGGTGGGCCCGGCAGGCATGCCCGCGACTATCGTCAGGCAGCTCAATGAGTCGCTGGCAACGGTGCTGCGTGCGCCAGACATGCGTGACAAGCTGTCGGTGGAAGCCATTGAGCCGATGGTGATGACGCCTGAGGAGTTTGCGACTTTCATCAAGCTGGACATCGCGAGGTGGACCAAGCTGGCCAAGGACCGCAATATTGTGCTGGACAGCTAAAAACTGCCGTGAAAATGCCTTAAAACAGCACAAACTACCCATCAAATCGGCCTTTAGCCCAATAAATACGGGCGCAAGCAGCTATTAAATACATAGCGTTTTTACTTTTAGTGATACCACCATGGCACGTAATACCCAGGTCGCCGCTGACCACAACGCCCCCCCCATCACCCAAATCCTGGCGAAGTTTGTCGCCACCCATCCATCAAAAGGCTGGAGCGACTCAGTTGACCACGAAGCGCACCGCACCTTCATGAACTGGCTGGGCTGCGCTGTCGGTGCAGCGCACCATGAGGCGGCCGATGCGGCACTGGGGGCCGTCAATCTGCTGCAACCGGCAGCACAGGCCAGCGTGCTGGGCCGCAGCGAGAAGGTGGACATGGCCAGTGCAGCCCTCGTCAACGGCATCACGTCGCACACCTTTGACTTTGACGACACCCACCTGAAAACGATCATCCACCCGGCGGGGCCCGTGGCATCCGCTGTGCTGGCGATGGCTGAACACGCGGGTAACACGGGTCGCGAAGTCATCGACGCGCTGGTCATTGGCGTTGACGTGTCATGCCGCGTCGGCAACGCCATGTACCCCGACCATTACGACCGTGGCTGGCACATCACGGGCTCGACTGGCACGCTGGGAGCCGCAGCAGCGTGTGCGCGCCTGCTCAAGCTGGATGTCCAGCAAACCGCCATGGCCTTGGGCATTGCGGCATCGCAACCCATTGGCATGCGTGAGCAATTTGGCACCATGACCAAGCCCTTTCACCCTGGTGGCGCAGCGCGTGCGGGCTTGATGTCAGCCTTGCTGGCCAGCCAGGGTTTTACTGCCAGCCCCAAAGCACTTGAAGCGCCCCGCGGCATGATGCAGACCATCTCTACCAAAAATACCTGGAGCGAGATCACCCACGAGCTGGGCGAACGCTTTGAAATATCGTTTAACAGCTACAAGCCGTTTGCCTGCGGCATCGTGATTCACCCCAGCATTGATGCATGCGCGCAGTTGCGTCAGCAAGGTGTAACGCCAGATCAAATCGAGCGGATTGAGCTCAAAGTGCATTCACTGGTGCTGGAGCTGACTGGCAAAAAGGAGCCGCAGGACGGCCTGCAAGCCAAGTTCAGCGTGTATCACGGCTGCGCTGCAGGCCTGACGTTTGGCTACGCGGCTGAAGACGAGTTTTCAGACGCGGTGGTCAACCGGGCCGACATGGTGGCGCTGCGCCGCAAGGTGCTGGCCACGGTCGATGATTCGATTGACGAAGCCAGCGCCGACGTGACTGCCGTGCTGCTCGATGGCCGCCGTGTGCATGTGTTTGTCGAACACGCGATTGGCTCACTTAAAAACCCGATGACTGACACGCAACTCGAAGCCAAATTTCAGGGCATGTCCGACCCGATTTTGGGTGCTGGCCGTACCAGTGAACTGATCAACGCATGCTGGGCCATTGGCAACGCGGCCAACGTACTCGCGCTGGTAGCGCTGGCTGTACCCGAGCGGAAATAAGCATGACGACGATCCATGCGCGCCCGAAAATTGTCATCCTCGGCGACCTGGAGCAAGGCCTGCGCCGCCTGGGCAACTGGCAAGCCATCGACGCAGCCGCTGACGTCACTGTTCACCACCAGCCGCTGCAAGGCGACGCGCTGGTCAATGCATTGACCGATGCCGATGCCGCCGTGCTGGTGCGTGACCGCACACCGTTCGATGCTGCGCTGTTGGCGCAACTGCCCAAACTGCGTTACCTTGTGTTTACCGGCTCGCGCAACTCCACCATCGACCTCCCAGCCTTTGCAGCCAGAGGCGTGCCCGTCAGCCACACCGAATGGGGGCCGTCCAAGGACAGCACCTGCGAGCTGACATGGGCGCTGATTTTGGCCGCCACGCGCCAGCTTGAGCAACAAACTGCCCTGCTGCGGCGCGGTCAGTGGCGACATAGCACCGCCGAGCCATTGGCAGGCGTGCTGCACGGCCAAACCTTGGGCCTGATTGGCCTGGGTGAAATCGGCGGGCGGGTAGCTAAAGTCGGCAATGCGCTGGGCATGAAAGTCATCACCTGGAGCCCGCGCATGACAGCCGAGCGCGCAGAGGAAAAAGGCGCGACTTTTGTGCCGCTGGACGAACTGCTGGCCACCTCAAAAGTCGTCAGTCTGCATCTGGTTGCAACCCCAGCGAGCATGCAATTGCTGAACGCAGACAAACTGGCGCTGATGAAAGCCGATAGCCTGTTGGTCAACACCTCGCGCTCTGCTCTGGTTGATGGTGCAGCGCTGGTCAAGGCTCTGGAAAAAGGCCAGCCCGGTTTTGCCGCGCTCGATGTGTTTGACACCGAGCCCTTGCCGCCCAACGACGCCTTGCGCCAACTCCCCAACGTGCTGCTGACCCCGCACCTGGGCTTTGTCACTGAGCCGGTGTACCAGCGCTTTGCCGCAGGTGTGACCGAATGCTTGGAAGCCTGGCTAACGGGCCAGCCGCTGGTCAGGGTGCTAGTTAAAACTTAAAAAGAGCTTAAAGCCAATAGCTGCGGGCGCCAACAGCTATAGATTCAGTAGCTTGGTTATGGCGCTCGTGACTCACCCCGGTTACGCATCCAGTCCGCTGTCTGAAAAAACGAAGTGTTCAGTCTGACTCGTAAAGGCTCGTCCACACCGGTTTCCACCATCGCCTGGTTCATGCAGGCCAGCCACTGGTCGCGCTCTTTGATGCCAATCGAGCCGCCGCCGGTTTGCTGGGGCATGTGGCGCATTCTGAGCATCGGGTGGCCAAAGCGCTCGGTGTAGTGCTGCGGCCCGCCCAGCCAGCCACACAAAAACCAGAAAAGCCGCTGGCGGGCGTTGTCGAGCGGGCCGGGGTGAGTCGCGCGCAAGGCGGTGTAGCCGGGCTCTAGATCCATCAGGTCATAAAAGCGCTCAACCAGCGCTTTGACTTGTGGCTCGCCGCCAATCCACTCGAAAGGTGTGTCGAATTTTGGTTTGTCTTCAATCTGCATCGTCAGATTATTGCGCCTTGCGCAGCGTCTCGACCACTGGCGTGTTCAACACTGACCGCAAACCCCACCAGCCTGCCGCCAATGCCAGCGCAGCACCTGCCAGGCTGCCGAACAGCGGGACAGTCCATGAGCCGGTCCATGCAAAGTCAAACACGTAGCGAGCCAGACCCCAGCCGACGGCCAGTGCCACGACGGATGCCAGAAAGCCTGCCAGCAAGCCAACCCCAGCCAGCTCTGCCCGCTGCACTTGCCTGAGCAGTGACGCGCGCGCACCTACAGCACGCATGATGGCGAACTCTTTGGCGCGCTCTTCACGTGTGGCCGTGATGGCTGCAAACAGCACCACCAGCCCGGCAGCCAGCGTGAAGCCGAACAAAAACTCGACCGCACGAATGACCTGATCCAGCACGCGTTGCACTTGCTTCAAGGTACTGGTGGTGTCGACATTGGTGATGTTGGGGAAAGCTTTAACAAGGGTGTTGTCGAAGCTTTGAATGCCATTGGCTGAGGGCGGCGGTGCCTTGAAGGCGCTGATGTAGGACACCGGTACATCCACCACATTGGCGACCGGAAACATGATAAAAAAGTTGACCCGCATGGAGCCCCAATCAACCTTGCGCAGGCTGGTTATTTTGGCGCTGCTGACTTGCCCACCAATATCAAAGCTCAAAGAATCTCCCATCTTGAGCCCTAGCGTTTTGGCAATGCCTTCTTCAACGCTGATCGCGCCTTTTTCTTCCGCCTTCCACTGGCCTGCCACAGTTTGGTTGTGGGTGGGCTGCTGGGCCGAATTGGACAGGTTGAACTCACGATCGATCATCCTCTTGGCACGGTCGTCGGTGAAATCATCAGGTGTGACAGGCTTGCTATTGACGGCTACCAGGCGACCGCGAATCATCGGGTACCAGTCATATTTGGTCACGCCGCCGTCAACCAGCGCCTTTTTAAAAGCTTCGCCCTGCTCAGGCTGAATATTGATGATGAAGCGATTCGGCGCATCCGGCGGCGTTGCTTTGCGCCAGCTATCGACCAGGTCTGTTCTCAAAAGCACCAGCAGCATCAGCGCCAGCAGGCCAACGGCCAATGCGCTTGTTTGTACCACGGCATAGGCGGGCCGGGCTGACAGCTGGCGTGTGGCCAGCACCAGCCAGCGCGGTGCGATATCTTCATTCACGCTGGCTCTTAACAGCTTGACCGCAGCGTAGCTTGCAGCCGCAAACAGCAAAACCGCTCCCGCGAAACCACCCACCGCGATCAAGCCCAGCTTCAGGTCACTGCTGGCCGCCACCAGCAGCGCAGCAAAGCCCAGCATGCCCACGCCGAGAACAGCAAAAGACGCCGGTTTCAAATTGCCAACATCACGGCGAATGACCCGCAGTGGCGGTACAGAAGCGAGCTGTATCACAGGCGGCAAACCAAAAGAAAGCATCAGGGTCAGCCCCATGCCCATGCCAAACAGCACAGGCCACAGGGTTGCAGCGGGGAGCGCCGTTTCAACCAACCCGGCCAGCAGCAGCACAAAACCGTAATGCACACCATAGCCAATGGAAACGCCCAGCGCACTGGCAAACAGGCCGACCAGCACAAATTCAAACGCATAAGCTGCGGCTATGGTGCGTTGCGGCTGCCCCAACACTCGCAGCATGGCGCAGTCGTCCAGGTGCTTGGCCGCAAAGCCGCGCGCCACAATCGCCACTGCCACCGCACTGAGCAGCGCTGCCAATAGTGCGACCAGGTTCAAAAACTTCTCGGCCCGATCCAGCATTTGCCGCATTTCAGGACTGCCGGACTCAAGTGATTCAAGCCGCACACCGCGGATGCCTGATTGCTCAAACGGTTTCTTGATCTCAAGCGCAGCCCATTTGACAAACTCTGCCACGGCCTTGTCATCGCCTGCCACAGCAAAACGGTGGTTGGTACGGCTGGCAGGTTGAATCAGATTGGTCGCAGCCACATCCGCAGCATTGATCATGGCGCGCGGTGAAAAACTGATAAAGCCTGCGCCCCGGTCGGGCTCCTGTGTGATGATGCGGGCGACTTTAAAACTCGCATCGCCCATCATCAGCGTCTGGCCGATTTTCAGGTTCAGGGCGTCCAGTAACGATGGGTCTACCCAAACCGAGCCAGGCGCTGGAATGTCGCGGGTGATTTGCGCTTTGCCCTCGACTGATTCAGATACCACCAGATTGCCACGCAGCGGATAGCCTGATGGAACGGCTTTGAAAGCTGCCAGCTTGGTAGCGCCACCATCAGCATCTAAGGCGCGTGCCATGGTCGGAAAGGTGATGCTGGCGGCTGTCTGCAAACCAAGCGCCCTGGCTTTGGCGATAAAGGCGGCGGGTGTTGCCTCATCGCTGCGCAGCACCGCATCGCCGCCCAGCAGCTGCCGTGCATCACGCTGCAAACCGCCTTTGAGCCGATCTGCAAAAAAACCAACGGCGGTTAGCGCCGCCACAGCCAGTGTGACGGCAACGATGAGAAGCCGGAGTTCACCCGCCCGCAAATCGCGCCACAGCGTGCGCCAGCCCAGTTTGATGAAAAGTGTGTTCATGGCGCAAGGTTAGCGCAATTTGTTTAATCTGCCAGAGTGTGGGGCTGGCCTGCCGAACCGGGCTGTAGCACCAGACGCTGGTTGCTGGTGTAACAAACAAAGCGTTTGTTGGTGGCGCGGCCGATCGCGCACAAACCCACGGATTGCGCCACCTGATGGCCCATTTGCGTGATACCACTGCGTGAAACAACAACAGGCACGCCCATCTGTGCGGATTTGATCACCATTTCACTGGTCAGGCGGCCTGTGGTGTAGAAAACGCGATTTAAAGACTGATTGGCTTGCATTGACATCCAGCCCGCTATCGTATCGATCGCATTGTGACGGCCTACATCCTCTACAAAAATTATCATCTCCGGTGCACCATCAGTTACACCAAACAACGCACAGGCATGCACCGAGCCAGCCGACTTGTAAGTGGTTTCTTTCAGGCGAATGGTGTTGACCAGTGCGTAAAGCTGGCTTTGCGTGATGATGGCATCGGGTGGCAGCTTGATCTGATCGACCTCGTCCATCAAACCGCCAAACACACTGCCCTGCCCGCAGCCCGTGGTCACCACACGCCTGGAAGTTTTTTCTTCAATATCGGTAATGCCGTGGCGGGTTTTGACGGCCGCAGCCCCCACATCCCAATCAACAGTGATGGACTCAATCTCTTGAATGCTTTTGACCAGTCGCTGGTTACGCAAATAGCCCAGCACCAGCAGCTCGGGGTGCGCGCCCAGTGTCATCAGCGTCACAAGTTCACGCTTGTCGACATACACAGTGAGTGCCCGCTCCGCGGGAATGGACACGCTGATGAGATCGCCGAATTCGTTGATGGCAGGTACTTCGCAGGTCAGCGGGGCTTTAGCTTGGGTCAGATAGGGAAGCATGGGGCCTAAGGCTACAACAAAAAAGCCGACACCTTGCGGGCCGGCTTCGCAGATTCAGGGAAACGATGGTCAGACTTTTTTAGCAGGTGCAGCTACAGGCTTGTTGGCCGGGTTAACCGAGGCGTCAGGCGCTTTGGTACTTGGCGGGCTGGCGGCTGTGGCTGTTGGTGAATGCGCCCCTGCCGCTTCGATCGGCTTGGCAGCCTCAGGCGGGGTGTAAACAAAGACGCCTGGGTCAGCGCACGGCGGAGTCGCTGCAGCTGGCTTGACATCTTTTCCCGCAGTCTTGGCAGTTTTGTAATAGCTGGCAGCGACTTTGTCTTGCGACTTGCAAAGCAGATAGTTGTCCATTTTGCCGGCCCAAGCGGACTTCGCAGCTGCTTCAGCAGCTTTGGCTTTTGCTTCGTCGCTCAGGGCTGGCAGCTTGGCAAACGCCACAGAAGCAGCAAACATCACCAGCGCGGAAAAGAGAAGTTTTTTCATGATGTTTTACTCAAAAAAGTTAAATCTGCACTGTCTGGCCTGGCGCGGCGGGCTCGCTGCGCTGAACAGGGATTTTGCCCGCCTTGACATCGTCGTACCAATGCTCGTGGTGCTCCTTGGCCCAGGTTTCATCCACATAGCCCGTCTTCATGCCGTCGTAAGCGCCCTGCATGCCGAGGGTGCCGATATAAATATGACCCATGAACATGGCCATCATCAACACAGATGACAAGCCATGAATCATGTTGGCAATTTGCATGGTGCTTCTCTCGTAGATCAGACCAGGAACCAGCTTGTTCAAAACCAGACCGGAGGCGACGACCACCACACCTAAAAGCAGCACCCCCCCCCAAAACACCAGTTTTTCACCCGCATTGAAGCGGTGTGATGGTATTTCGTTGCCCTGCAAAATGCCGCCGCCCTTGACCAACCAGGCCATATCGCCTTTGCTGGGCATGTTGTCCTTGACAAAGGTCACAAACACAATCACCAGAGAAACAGCAAACAAGGGTCCAGCAAAGTTGTGCAGGTTCTTCAAGGCGTAGGCCAGCCAGCCAAACAGCGTGCCGCCCATGATGGGGAGCAAAAAGAACTTGCCAAAAGCCATGACCACACCAGAGACAGCCAATGTCACAAATGCGATGGCGTTAGACCAGTGAGCGGCGCGTTCAAAAGGTGTGAAGCGTTCGATCTTGCGACCCGTATCAGGCGCATGATTCTTGATCATGCCTTTGGTCTTGTAAAAAATACCAATCGCCAGCAAGACGATCAACAGCAACGAGCCGCCATAAGGAATCAACCAGTTGTTACGGACTTGCCGCCAGGCCTCGCCCGCATTCGTCAGGTTGGAACCCGGGTATTTGACGAAAGGCTGAATCAGGTTGCCAGCTTCGGGGGCTTCGCTTTTCGGCAAACTGGTAAAGCCTGTAACACCACTGCCGACTTGCCGCCACATGGGCGCGTTGTTGCCAGGCTGCACCTTGTCCCGCTCTGCATTGGTTTGCGCCGCATATTTCGGGTCGAGGTCGGCGTCGGGTTTGACCTCAAAAATATTCTGACTTTGAATAACACCAGTAGCTGCAGCTGCTGGCGGCGCAACAGCGGAAGCAGGAGCCTGTGCATGCACCCATCCAGTCAAGCCAATTGCTATTGAAAATATAGCTAGTTGCGCACGTATCATTTGGCCTCCAGCTTATTTTGTTGCTGTACGAGTGTATTCGTTCTGCGTGTTCTGGGTTCTGGCCTTCAATGCCTGCTCCCAACTGGTTTTGTCACCGGCTTTCCAGCCTGGTGCGGCAAACTTGTTGTCCACCCCCTGGTAAGGGGCAACATCGTTCTTGACGCCGCCAGCAGACTGGGGTTTGTCACCGCAGGCTGACAACAAAACAAACGCGGAAATGACCAATGTAAATCGCATCATGATTTTGCTCCCACGGGCGGCTGGCCTGCCTGCCTGGAACCATAGGCCGTGCCCCATCCCCAGACTTCGGCACCTTTGCCGCGCTGTACGACGCGGTTGCGGAAAATATCGGCCACCACGTCGCCGTCACCGGCCAGCAAGGCCTTCGTCGAGCATTGCTCCGCACAGGCTGGCAGCTTGCCTTCGGCTAACCGATTGCGGCCATACTTTTCAAATTCAGCCTGGCTGCCATTGGCCTCCGGGCCACCCGCACAGAAAGTGCATTTATCCATCTTGCCACGGACGCCAAAAGTGCCCGCGGTGGGAAACTGCGGCGCTCCGAATGGGCAGGCATACGAGCAATAGCCGCAACCAATGCAGACATCTTTATCGTGCAAAACCACACCTTCGTCGGTACGGTAAAAACAGTTAACAGGGCAAACTGCCATGCATGGTGCGTCGCTGCAATGCATACAGGCAACCGAGATGGATTTTTCGCCCGGAACACCATCGTTCAAGGTCACCACGCGGCGGCGATTCACGCCCCAAGGGACTTCATGCTCGTTTTTGCAGGCTGTCACGCAGCCGTTGCATTCAATGCAGCGCTCTGCGTCACAGACAAATTTCATGCGTGCCATATTAATTTTTCCTTATGCTCGTTCGACGTTGCAAACCGTCGTTTTTGTCTCTTGCATCATCGTCACGCTGTCGTAACCGTAAGTCGTCGCCGTATTGACGGCTTCACCACGCACCAAAGGTGCCGCACCACTTGGGTAGTACGCCAGCATGTCTGCGCCCTGCCAGCGACCTGAGAAGTGGAACGGCATGAACACAGTGTCTGGCCCTACTCGCTCGGTCACCATGGCCTGAACATTCAGGCGGGCGCCCGTTGGCGAGCTGACCCATACGCGCTCGCCATTGCGAATGCCTTTTTCACTGGCCACTTTCGGGTTGATCTCAACAAACATTTCCTGCTGCAGTTCAGCCAGCCACGGGTTGGAGCGGGTTTCTTCTCCGCCGCCTTCGTACTCGACCAGTCGACCTGATGTCAGGATCAACGGAAACTTTTCATGAACTTTGTCTGCAATGTTTTTCTGCTGAATCGTCTTGTACAGAGTTGGCATGCGCCAGAAGGCCTTCTTGTCATCATGCGTTGGGTACTTGGCCATCAGGTCGGCACGGTTGCCATACAGCGGCTCGCGATGCTGCGGAATGGCGTCGGGGAAGTTCCATACCACAGCACGCGCCTTGGCATTGCCAAACGGGTGGCAGCCATGGTTTTTCATGATGACACGAATCATGCCGCCAGACGAATCAGTCTTCCAGTTTTTACCTTCAGCAGCTGCTTTTTCAGCTTCCGTCAGTTCGTCCCACCAGCCGAGCTTCTTAACCAGCATGTGGTCAAACTCAGGGTAGCCGGTTTGAATGTCGGCATCTTTGGAGTGCGACCCGTCTTCAGCCAGCAAATTCTTGCCGTCCTTTTCAACACCAAAATTGGCGCGGAAGTTTCCGCCGCCATCCATCACATGTTTGGACGTGTCATACAGGTTGGGCGAGCCTGGGTGCTTCATCTCGGGCGTACCATAACAGGGCCATGGCAGACCGAAATAGTCTCCCGCAGTGTCGTACCCCGTTTCCTTGTCTTTGCCACCTTTTGACTTGAGCGTCTTGACGTCAAAGAGATGCATATTGCGCATGTGCGCTTTCAGGCGTTCTGGGCTTTGGCCGGTATAGCCAATCGTCCAGCAGGTCTTGTTGATTTCACGCAAGATATCTTCGGGGACGGGCTCGTCCATGCCTTTGACCTTTTGCATCTTGTAGTTTTTGGACAGCTCTTTGGCAAAGCCCAGCTTTTCAGCCAGCTGATGCATGATCATGTGGTCGCTACGGCTTTCCCACAGCGGCTCGATGACTTTTTCACGCCACTGGATTGATCGGTTCGATGCCGTGCAGGAACCGCTGGTTTCAAACTGTGTGGCTGCCGGCAGCAAATACACGGCACGGTTCGGGTTGAGATCTTCCGTCTTGCCAGGCATGGCAGCCATGGCCGCCGTTGCTGACGGATAGGGGTCCACCACCACCAGCAAGTCCAGCTTGTCCATGGCGCGTTTCATTTCCAGACCACGGGTTTGAGAGTTGGGCGCATGACCCCAGAAGAACACCCCACGCAGGTTGGAATCCTGGTCAATGAATTCGTTTTTCTCCATGACGCCGTCAATCCAGCGGGACACTGTAATACCGGGCTTGCCCATCATGGCAGGCGATGCGTAACGACCTTTGATCCATTCAAAGTCGACGCCCCAGGTTTTGGCAAAGTGCTTCCATGAGCCTTCAGCCAGACCATAGTAGCCGGGCAGTGAATCCGGGTTGGGGCCCACATCGGTGGCGCCCTGCACGTTGTCGTGGCCCCGAAAAATATTGGTGCCGCCGCCCGATACGCCAACATTCCCGAGTACCAGCTGCAAAATGCAGGAGGCACGAACCACTGCGTTGCCCGTGGTGTGCTGGGTTTGACCCATGCACCAGACAATCGTCGATGGCCGATTTTTAGCCATCATTTCAGCAGCCATGTAAACACGTGCTTCGGGAACACCGCAGGCTTCTTCAACCTTGTCCGGCGTCCACTTGGCCAAGACTTCATCTTTGATCTTGTCCATGCCATAAACGCGGTCATTAATGTACTTGGTATCTTCCCAGCCGTTTTTGAAGATGTGATAAAGCATGCCAAACAAAAACGGGATGTCAGAGCCTGAACGCAAACGGATGAATTCGTCAGCCCTGGCCGCCGTGCGTGTAAAGCGCGGATCCACCACAATCATCTTGCAGCCAGTTTCTTTGGCGTGCAACATGTGCAGCAAGCTGACCGGATGCGCCTCGGCAGCATTCGAGCCAATGTACAAAGCGCACTTGCTGTTTTGCATGTCGTTGTACGAGTTGGTCATGGCACCGTAACCCCAGGTGTTGGCCACCCCTGCAACTGTCGTTGAGTGGCAAATTCGCGCCTGGTGGTCGCAGTTGTTGCTGCCCCAAAAGCTGACCCACTTGCGCAGCAAATAAGCCTGCTCATTGTTGTGTTTGGAGGAACCGACCACATAGACCGAGTCGGGGCCACTGGCCTTGCGCAAGTCCAGCATCTTGGCTGAAATCTCAGTTAGCGCGGTATCCCAGCTGATGCGCTCATACTTGCCATTGACCAGCTTCATTGGGTAGCGCAGACGAAACTCGCCGTGACCATGCTCACGCAGTGCAGCGCCTTTGGCGCAATGCGCCCCCAGATTGATGGGCGAATCAAACACGGGCTCCTGGCGCACCCAGATACCGTTTTCAACCACCGCATCAACGGCACAACCAACCGAGCAGTGGGTGCAGATTGTTCGTTTGACTTCAATCTTGCCGCTGCCATCACCAGCAGCCGGACTTGCAGCTTTGGCTTTTTTGACCAGGGTCAATTGCGTAGCGGCAAGGCCAACGCCGACCCCCAGACCCGAGCGCCGCAAGAACGCGCGTCGGTCCATGGTGGGCAGGGCTGTAGACAGCCCGCGAGAAAGGCTTTGAACGAAACGCGATGAACCCGCACGATGCGCTGTGTCGCCATGAATACTGTGAGATTTTTTCGTGAGTAGCATGCAGCTCTCCGTTAGATTTTTAAAGCGAAAAACTAGATACGGGTGGTGCGGTAATAGCGCTTGACGTGTTCCGACAAACTGTAGCCACCACCCTTTTCAGGTGCGGGCTTGACTGCGACTGGTTCGGCTTCAATTGAACGGGCACCGGGCAAAGCGACGATAGCCGCTGCGGCTGCACCGGTTGCGGCTGCGCCAAAAAAGAAACCCCTGCGGGAGGGTTTGGGCTGGCTTTCGTGCATGTTTGTCTCCATGAAAGCGGGCTGAATTTGAACTAAAAATTAGCGTACCTTATGCACCGCTTTGCATAATGTAATGCAGTGTGGCTTACACAGCAATGACGCAATTAGCTTACGCGGTTCAAATAGGGAAAACGATAGGTTTACTTACTATTTGTACTGTTGCGCCGCAGCAAATGTATCGCAAGCTGAAACAGGACGGCGCATCAGACCAGCATGTCAAAACCCTGGGTCTCGACACTCACAAAGGTTTGCGTGAAGCCGGCCAGTGCCTGGTAAAACCGCGCCCTGGGGTGCGCAGAAAGTACCTCACACATTTTTGGCAGCCAGGTCTGCACGTGCCGGGTAAAAAACTCGCGCTGCCGTGTCAGGTTGGCAACCGCGACGTCGTCGCCCGCAATCAGGTAACGCATGACTTCGCAAAGGTAAGCCACATGGTCTTCGGTTTCCGGCATGGCTTCATCGCGCGCCAAGCCAAGCGCGGCGATGTCCGTGCGTAAGGCAGCCAGCGGCTTTTCATTGAGAAACCCGCTGAGGTAATGCGAGCCAAAAAGGTAGACCTCGGGCTTGCTGACCCCACCAAACAAAGCGTCGTATTCGGCCACGATACTGGTCAGGGTCTGATCGCGGGTAGCCGCCACCAGTTCAGTCCAGGACGCCTCCAGCAGAGCGCCCGCTGCCGGTGCTTGTGTCACCGCGACTTTGAGGTTGTCGTACAGCGCTTGTGATGGCGCTGCGTAATACAGTGCAGCCAGCAGACCATATACCTCTGCTCTGGCAGTTTCTTCGTCAAGTGCGTCGTGGGTGATTTCAGCTGGCTGCATGGTTTTTTCTTATCGAATGTCGGTAATTTTGATTTCATTTTCAGCCGAGTAAATATCAATGACGCGGCAGTCACCGCACATTTTCAAGCGGTCAGCCGCAGCGCCTTGAAACATCGCGTGCCCCGCCAGCTTGCCCAGCATGGATTCAATCGCCTTGAGCGTGCCAAACGGCTTGCTACAGCGGATGCACTGGTAGGGCTGGCTCTCGTTCAACACGCGCGCCTCTTTGCGCTGGGGTGTGATCAGCAGGCGTGGCTGCAAGGAAATCGCGTCTTCAGGGCAGGTGCTGGCACACAAGCCGCACTGCACGCAGTTTTTTTCAATGAATTTGAGTTGCGGATGCTCGGGGTTGTCTTGCAGCGCGCTGGCCGGGCAAGCACTAACGCAGCTCAGACACAGCGTGCAGGCGTCTTTGTTGACCAGCAAGCTGCCGAAGGGCGAACCAGCGGCAGGAAGCTCAATGGCTTCTGGCAATTTGGTGGGGGCCTGCGTGATGAAGTGATCCAGCGCCATGTCCAGCGTGCTGCGCTTTTCTTGTGCCACCGCAAATCGCGCGGGGCTGGCCGGCAGCACAGGTCGTGCGCGTGCCAGGGTTTGCAAGCTGCCGTCCAGCTCAACCGCAGACGGCGCACTGACAAGGTGAAAGTGAATACCCGAATAGCCCAGGCCATTGAGCAAAGCTTGCGCCACCTGCATCTGCTCCTTCAGGCTTTGCAAGTAGGCTGGCGCTTCTTCATGGGTCACCAACACTGCAACCTGGCTGGCTCCAAAAGCAATGGCACCCAACCACAAGTCAAGCCCCACACTGGCGGTATGCCACAGCGCCAGCGGAATCACGTTGGCCGGTACGCCGCGCACGGCTTTTTGTAGTTGGGCTGCACGCCCCAGCGCTTCGACTGCCTGTTGACCTGCGACCTGGCTATGAAACAACATCACCGCGTTTGTACCGCCAGCCTTGGCATAAGTTGACAGCAAGGTTTTGAGCCGTACACCCTGCTCGCTGGCACGTGGATACGAGTAGGTCAGAGCGCCTGTAGGGCACACCGTCGTACAGGCACCGCATCCCACACAGAGGTTGGGGTTGACGACGATTTGCTGGCGGCTTTTCTCGCTCTTGACAGCACCTGCCGAGCAGACATCAATACAGGCGTTGCAGCCCACCGTTTCATTGCGGCTGTGGGCGCAAATTTTTTGTTTGTAATTAAAAAACTTGGGCTTTTCAAACTCACCGACCATATCGCGCAGCTTGACCACCATCGGCAGCAGCCCAGGTGACGCCAAGCCCAATGAGGCGTTCAAGGCGAAGTAGCCTTGGGGCGGTGCATGCAGGGTGATGATCGGTTTCGCACCTAAGTCCAGCACCATGTCAAACGCTTCAGTGGCTGGCTGCGCAACTCTGGTGAAATCAATCGCGCCGGCCACCTTGCACACCGCTACACAATCGCGGTGCGATGTGCATTTGCTGTTGTCAACCTGGTAGCTGAGGTCAATCGCGCCTTCGGGGCACACCGCCACGCAGGCATTGCAGCGGGTACACAAGTCCAGGTCAATCGCATTGCTTTTGCTCCAGGATGCCTCGAAGGCGCCCAGCCAGCCCTTCACGCTCAAGTCACTCCCGGCTATTACCGGGTATTGCCGCTCTTGCGCCGTGGTTTGGCCAGGCGACACACCTCGCGCGAAAATCGTCACGTCCAATGTATCGGCCAACAAACCCGCGACCTGCTCGGCCTTGTCGAGCGCGCCCACAATCAACAGGCGACCTGTGCTTTTATATGTAACGGTTGAAACGGGTTCAGCATCCGGCAGGTGTGCTGCCGCCAACAGCGCAGCAATTTTCGGCATGGCGTTTTGAGCATCCTTGCTCCAGCCACCCGTTTCACGGATGTTGACAAATTTAATCACTGACGTGGCTCGCTCGGTCTGTTCGGCCACTTCGGCAAACAGACGTTTCTCCTGTGCGCAAGCCACCACTACATCATCTCCAGACTGGATAGCCTTTTGAAAAGCACCGGCCTCGCGTCTGCACAGTGCGGAATGCAGCGCTAATGTTTCGTTAAGTGCCGCTCCCAGCTTCTGGGGCTGGAGCGGCATGGTCTGGTTGCAGTCGCAAATGAGAGTGGTCATGGTCTTTTGAGCTAGCCACGGAGTCGAGGAAAGACTCGGGTTTGCTGATATTTACTTGCGTTGCTAAATCGGGCTCAGCCTGATTGTGATCATCACTGGACTGTGCCACGATTTGGTCAGCGGCGTTATTCGCATTTTCCCGTGTTGCGACGTCTTCATTCTTGTCTTTGTCTTTGTCTTCCTCATCGTCAAACAGCTTGAGAAACTTCGAGCTGGTCATGGCCCGCAGCATTGCCTCGGGTATTGGGTCTGATTTTGAATAGTCGTCAATATAAATATCCAGACCATCCATGATGTTGAAGTGCGGGTCTGCAAACAGCTTTTTCATGGCCGCATTGCGTACCTCCGTGTTCACATTCTGCGCCATGAAAGGTTTGAAGTCTGAGTCTTTGGTGAGCAGCTTGACATCTTCAAGTGATAGCGCTGGCGGCTCAGGAGCTGCCTCGGGATCCACTGGATTGATCTGGTTTGTGGAAGCCTCAGGCAACACGGCTTTTGCAGGCACCACGGGTTCAGCGACAGGCTTGCCCTGCAAGACATCCGTCTTGCGACGCGCCCATCGGCCTAAAAAACCGCTTTGTTCCTCAGCCACGCGGACCACCTGACCCAAACGTCTTGTCAGTGCTGACCCGCACCGGGTTGCCAAAGCGGTCTTGCAGTGTTTTAAAACTTTGTGGGCGCTGGCGGCTTTTTACTTCCAGCACATGGTACTTGTCAACAAAGCCCTGCAGCCACATCGCCACGCTGGCAGGCATGGGCACTTGTTCAACGTTTTCCTGAGCGTCCAGCCAGCGCCCTGCATCGTGATAACTCACTGTCACAATGTGCGGGACAGCCATCGGCTGATCAGCCAGCAAGGCCTCTTCTTCCATCCGCCAGACTACCCAAAAGCAGGGCTGCTCGGTTGTTATATTCAGGTAATAGCCTTCTGCATCGCCGATATGCAGTTCAACCTTGAAGCCGGGGTGCAGCCAGCGCTCTTCGGCTTGGCTTTTGATCAGCAGTCGCGCCGCCATGCCAAAGCCTTCTTCATGCGGCACCACATCAGCCAACGACCAACTCCACGGCTGCCAACGGTTGTCAATGCGCTCACGCCGCATGACAACAGCAACCGCCATGGTGGGCCGGGCAACAGCGTCGCCGGCATCAGGCGATTGCAACAAAAAATCAGACATGCCGTCAGTGTACGGCGGCAGCGTAACCCGTGAGGGCAGTCACGTTGCCGCCCGCGCGCACCGCCACGGCACAGTACTTGAATTCAGGAATTTTGCCGAAGGGATCCAGCGCCGCATTGGTCAGCAAATTGGCGGCTGCTTCGTAATAGGCAAACGGCATGAACACCGCGCCTTGAGGCGTACCGTCATCGCGTCGCACATGAAGGGCGACTTGCCCACGCCGCGACTCGATGGTGATCACATCACCTGCAGTCACGGCCAACTTAAGCAGGTCAGCGCCACACATTGATGCGGTGGCCATGGGTTCAATCGCATCCAGCACAGCCGCGCGGCGGGTCATGCTGCCCGTGTGCCAATGTTCCAGTTGGCGGCCTGTGATCAACACAAATGGGTAGTCGGCATCAGGCCGCTCGTTGGCGGGAATGATGTCTGCGGGTACGAGGTTGACCCGTCCGTCCACCGTCGGAAACTTGTCGATGAACACGGTGGGCACACCCGGGTCTTCGGCGCTCAGGCAAGGGTAGGTCACGCTCGATTCACGCTCCAGCCGCTCCCAGGTAATACCACTGATGGCAGCATGCATGGCTTGCCGCATTTCGTCATACACCGCAGCCACGCCGTTATGTTCACCTTGGTAATCCCAATCACAACCAAGACGTTGGGCAATTTCTTGAATGATCCACAAATCAGGCTTGGCATCACCCGGCGGGTCAATGGCTTGCTTGCCCAGCTGCACCATGCGGTCAGTGTTGCTGACAGTACCAGTTTTTTCAGGCCAGGCGGTGGCGGGCAGCACCACGTCGGCCAGCCAGGCGGTTTCGGTCATGAAGATGTCCTGCACCACCAGATGCTCCAGGCTGGCCAGGGCATGGCGGGCATGGTTCAGGTCAGGGTCGCTCATGGCGGGGTTTTCGCCCATGATGTACATGCCGCGAATCTTGTGTGGATCACTGTCATCGGCCAGCGCTTTGTGCATGATCTCCACCACCGTATAGCCGGGCCGGTCGTCCAATTTAACTTCCCAGAAATTCTCAAACCATTCGTGGCTGGCCTTGTCGTCGACCCGCTGGTAGTTGGGGAGCATCATGGGGATCAGCCCGGCATCGCTGGCCCCTTGCACATTGTTTTGGCCACGAAGCGGGTGCAAGCCAGAACCGGGTTTGCCGATTTGGCCCGTCACGCTGGCAAGTGCAATCAGGCAGCGGGCATTGTCTGTGCCATGCACGTGCTGACTGATACCCATGCCCCACAAAATCATCGCACCTTTGGCCTTGGCAAATTCGCGGGCCACTTCGCGCAGTATTTGAGCCGG
This sequence comes from Polaromonas sp., assembly GCA_044378095.1. Taxonomy (GTDB): domain Bacteria; phylum Pseudomonadota; class Gammaproteobacteria; order Burkholderiales; family Burkholderiaceae_C; genus Polaromonas. The sequence continues at coordinate 10,381 of JBILXX010000002.1, read as the reverse complement.
GATGCCGCAAATCGGCGCCATCGCCTCGGGACTGTAGGCCTTGACGTTTTCTTTCAGAGCATCGTAATTGCTAGCACGTTGCGCAATAAATTCATGGTCTTCCAGCCCCTCGTCAATCACGGTGTAGATCAGCGCATTGAGCATGGCGACATCGGTGTCAGCATTGAATTGCAGCGTACGCCAGGCGTGCTTGCCCATGTCTGTGATGCGCGGGTCGGCCAGCACAATTTTTGCGCCGCGCATGGCGGCGTTTTTCATCCAGGTGGCAGCCACCGGGTGGTTGACGGTGGGGTTGGAGCCAATGATAAAAATCAAGCCTGAGTGTTCAACGTCATTGACCTGGTTGCTCACTGCCCCAGAGCCTACGCCCTCCAGAAGCGCCGCCACGCTGGACGCATGGCACAAGCGGGTGCAGTGGTCCACATTGTTGCTGCCAAAACCAGTACGAACCAGCTTTTGAAACAGGTAGGCCTCTTCATTGCTGCCTTTTGCGCTGCCAAAGCCAGCAAGGGACTTCTTGCCGTTCGAATCGCGTAAATTTTTAAGTGCATGGCCACTGAAGTTGAGCGCTTCTTCCCACGTTGCTTCACGGAAAACTTCAGACCAATCCGCCGAGTCGCGGTTCAGCTGGTTCAGCATGGCCGGGGCTTTGGCAACGCCAGTTTTGCGGATCAGCGGCTTGGTCAAGCGCTGCGGGCTGGCCGCATAGTCAAAACCAAAGCGCCCTTTGACGCACAGGCGGCTGTGGTTGGCCGGGCCGTCACGGCCGTCAACACTCACGATCAGGTTGTCCTTGACGTTGTAAGTCAGCAGACATCCCACGCCACAAAACGGGCAAACCGAATCAACTTTTTTGTCAACGACTTGCGAGCCAATGTGCGACTTTGGCATCAATGCGCCCGTCGGACAGGCTTGCACGCATTCCCCGCAGGCCACACAGGTACTGTCACCCATAGCGTCGTTCAGGTCAAACACAATTTCACTGGAGGAGCCGCGCATGGCGTAGCCCATCACGTCGTTGACTTGTACTTCACGGCACGCGCGTACACAACGGTTGCATTGAATACAAGCGTCCAGATTCACCGCCATGGCCGGGTGTGACAGGTCAGCTTTGGGTTGTTCACGCCGCAGAACTTTCAATTCCGGGCGGACCGTCACGTCCAGGCGTGCGGCCCAGTCGCTCAGTTCGCCATGCTGCTGCGACTCGTCTTTATCGTTCCACTTGTAACCCGTATCCGGCATGTCCGACAGCAGCATCTCGATCACCATTTTCTGGCTCTTGATGGCGCGTTCGCTGTTGGCCTGAATTTCCATACCCATCGTCACACGGCGACAGCAACTGGGCGCTAAAACCCGCTCACCCTTGATTTCAACCACACACGCGCGGCAGTTGCCGTCGGCACGCATGCCATCTTTGTAGCAAAGGTGGGGGATGTCAATACCGTTACGCTTGGCGGCTTCGAGGATGGTTTCGCCCTCGCAGGAGTAGCAAGTGCTGCCGTCGAGCTTGAACTCGACGGTTTTTGGCAAGCCCTGAATGCGCTTTGCGGGATTGTTCATGGTGCTCTTCCATGAATGCTGTGCTCTGTCACAGCGGGCTCACCGGGACCTGGCAAAGTCCCCACCCAAGCAGCCTCGGACACTTCGTCAGGAAAATATTTTTGGATGCATCTGATCGGATTTGGAGCCGCCTGACCCAGCCCACAAATGGATGCATCGCCCATGACTTGAGCCAAGTCGTCCAGTGTTTGCGCATCCCACGCCGGGGCTTGCATCAACCTGGCCGCTTTGGCTGTTCCGACCCGGCAAGGCGTGCATTGCCCGCAGCTTTCATGCTCAAAAAACTTCATCACATTCAATGCAGCGTCGCGCGCCCTGTCCTGGTGACCCAGCACGATGAGCGCAGCTGATCCAATAAAACAGCCATAGGGCTGCAGCGTGTCAAAGTCCAGCGGAATATGGTTCAGACGGGCCGGCAAAATACCTCCCGACGCACCGCCGGGCAAGTAGGCATAAAAGTTGTGGCCATCCGCCATACCGCCACAATACCCGTCAATCAGTTCTTGCACAGTGATGCCCGCTGGTGCCAGCTTCACGCCAGGATTCTTGACCCGGCCACTGACACTGAAACTCCTCAAGCCCTTGCGCCCGTTGCGGCCATAGCCGCCAAACCACTGGGGGCCTTTTTCCAGAATGTCGCGCACCCAGTACAGGGTTTCAAAATTGTGCGCCAGCGTTGGCCTGCCAAACAAACCCACCTCAGCGATGTAAGGAGGCCGCATGCGCGGCTCACCACGTTTGCCTTCAATGCTTTCTATCATGGCGGACTCTTCACCGCAGACATAGGCTCCTGCGCCGCGCCGCAGCTCAATCAGCGGTAATTCACAAGGTGGATCGGCTTGCAGCTTGGCAATTTCCAGAGCCAGCATGTCACGACAGTCGTGGTATTCATCCCGCAAATACAGGTAGCAGGCCTCAACGCCCACCACCTGGGCAGCTATCAACACGCCTTCCAGAAAGCGGTGTGGGTCACGTTCCAGATAGGTACGGTCTTTAAACGTACCGGGCTCGCCTTCGTCAATATTGACCGTCATCACGCGCGGGGCGGGCTGCTCGCGTACGATGCGCCACTTTCGCCCGGCAGGAAAGCCCGCCCCGCCCAGGCCACGAAGACCTGAATCTTCCATGGATCTGATGGCTTGCTCAATGTCGTCTTCGCCATTGACCAAGCTGGCAGCCAGGGAGTAGCCACCGCTGGCGCGGTACATCTCATAAGTCGTCTGGCCGGGTGTTGCACCGTTTGCAGGGACAGAAATGCTTTTTTCAGCAAAATCCGACGCTATAAAATCAGTAGCTGCTTGCGCAAGTTTTTGTTGGGTAAAACCGCTTTTTAATGCCTCAAAAACGGCTTCTGGCGTCGCCAAAGGCACGGGGTACTGATGCACCAGTACTGCGGGTGCCTGCTCGCAACGGCCTATGCAGGGCGCGGCGAGCACGCGCACGTCATTGTTGCCCAAAAGCGCTGGCAGCCTGGACAGCAAATCCTGCGCACCCGCCAGCTCACAAGCCAGGCCGTCACACACACGAACCGTCAAACCAGGTGCTTTGTCGTCGCCCCGTACCACCTCAAAATGGTGATAAAACGTGGCCACTTCATACACCTCCGCCATGGGGATATTCATCTCTTTGGCCAAAGCCACCAGATGGCGATCACGCAAACAGCGGTAAGCATCGTTGAGCTTGTGCAGGTGCTCAATCAGTAAATCACGCCGGTGTCCGTCGGGTGGCTTCAAGCCAATCAGCTTGCGCACTTCTTGCAACGATGCATCATCTGCCTGCCGGCCCTTGAGCTTGCTTTTATGGCGAATGCGCTCCCGCATATCGTCCAGGGTTGCCAGTGCAACGCCTTTTGCCTGAGTCAAATCAGGTGGATTCATGCTTCTTTTTACGTGTCTTTGGATATCTTGATGGTCGGAAATTTGGCTGAAAAGTCTTTGGCCTTCGCCGCCACAGTGATCGCCATTTTGCGGGCAATGGCTTTGTAAATACCCGCTACGTCGCCGTCCGGGTCAGCCACCACGGTAGGCCTGCCGTTGTCTGCCTGCAACCGGATTTGCATGTCCAGCGGCAACGCGCCCAAATAGTCCATCTTGTAATCTGCGGCCATTTTTTTGCCGCCATCTTCACCAAAAATATGCTCGGTGTGACCGCATTTGCTGCAAATATGCACCGCCATGTTTTCAACAATACCCAAAATCGGCACGCCGACTTTTTCAAACATCTTGATGCCTTTTTTGGCGTCCAGCAGCGCAATGTCTTGTGGCGTGGTGACGATCACCGCACCCGTGATGGGAACGCGCTGGCTCAATGTGAGCTGAATATCACCCGTGCCAGGCGGCATGTCAACAATCAAATAATCCAGGTCGCGCCAGTTGGTCTGCCTCAAGAGTTGTTCCAGTGCCTGGGTGGCCATCGGGCCGCGCCAGATCATGGCTTCGTCCTGCGCCACCAGAAAGCCAATCGACATGACCTGAATGCCGAAGTTTTCCATTGGCTCCATGTTTTTGCCGTCCACACTTTCGGGCCGCCCCTCAATGCCCATCATCATGGGTTGGCTGGGGCCGTAAATATCGGCGTCAAGCAAACCGACGCTCGCACCTTCAGCCGCCAGAGCCAAAGCCAGATTGACAGCGGTGGTACTTTTGCCCACGCCGCCTTTGCCTGACGCCACAGCAATGATGTTTTTGACATTTGGCAGCAGCTGCACGCCGCGCTGCACGCTGTGACTGGCAACTTTGACACTCAGATTGACCGACACGTTGCCCACACCCGCCACACCTTTGGCAGCGGCAATCAGGCTTTTGCGAAAAGCCGGGAATTGGCTCTTGGCGGGGTAAGCCAGTTCGACGTCAAACGCCACATCGCCATCGGTGACGTGCAGGTTTTTGATCGACTTGCCGGTGACGAAGTCTTTGCCGGTGTTCGGATCAATAACGGCTGTAAGGGCTTGAATGAGTTGGTCTTGGGTAGGCATGCGGGGCTTTACGATGATTTTCTGACAATGTCCCAGTGTAGCCAAGGCACTTAAAATGGCTGATTACCCCAATAAAAGCACCACTGATGTCTCGCCAACTCTTCGTCACTACCGCCCTGCCCTATGCCAATGGCAAGTTTCACATTGGCCACATCATGGAATACATCCAGGCTGACATCTGGGTGAGGTTTCAGCGCATGCAGGGCAACCAGGTGAATTTTGTGGGCGCAGACGACGCGCATGGCGCGCCCATCATGATTGCGGCTGAGAAAGCAGGCGTCACCCCGCAGCAGTTTGTGGCCGATATTGCGGCGGGCCGCAAAGAGTACCTGGACGGCTTTCACATCAGTTTTGACAACTGGAGCTCCACCGACTCGCCCGAAAACCATGAGCTGGCCCGGCAGATTTACCGCGACCTCAAAGCCAATAACCTGATTGAAACCCGAACAATTGAACAGTTCTTTGACCCTGAAAAAAGCATGTTTTTGCCCGACCGCTACATCAAAGGCACCTGCCCCAAGTGCGCAACCAAAGACCAGTACGGCGACAACTGCGAAAACTGCGGTGCGGTCTATGCACCGACTGATTTGATCAATCCGTATTCAGCCTTGTCGGGTGCGACGCCTGTGCTGAAAAGCTCAGAGCATTTTTTCTTCAAGTTGTCTGACCAGCGCTGTGTGGACTTTTTGGAGAGCTGGACGCAAGACGGCAAGTTGCAGCCTGAGGTGGCTAACAAGGTCAAAGAGTGGTTCAGCGTGCGCACCAACCCCGACGGCAGCAAAAGCGAAGGCCTGGGCGACTGGGATATCTCTAGAGACGCGCCCTACTTTGGTATTGAAATCCCCGATGCGCCAGGCAAGTATTTTTATGTGTGGCTGGACGCGCCTGTGGGCTACCTGGCATCGCTGAAAAACCTTCTGGGCAAACGCGGTGAGGACTACGATGCATACATGGTCAACCCGGCGCTGGAGCAGTACCACTTCATCGGGAAAGACATCGTCACCTTCCATACCCTGTTCTGGCCCGCCATGCTGCATTTCAGCGGCCGCAAAACGCCCAATAACGTGTTTGTGCACGGCTTTTTAACGGTGAACAACGGCGAAAAGATGAGCAAAAGCCGAGGCACGGGTCTGGACCCGCTCAAATACCTGAGCCTGGGCATGAACGCGGAGTGGCTGCGGTATTACCTGGCTGCGAAGTTGAATGCGAAGAATGAAGACATTGACTTCAATGCTGATGACTTTATGGCTCGGGTTAATTCGGATTTGATTGGCAAGTATGTGAATATTGCGAGCAGAACCGTCGGATTTATTACGAAACGCTATAACGGGGTGTTGGCGTCTGGATATGAAAATAACGCGCATGAAGCCCAGATCATGGGTACATTCGCTACGCACTTCCCTGAAATTCGCAAAGAAATTGAAAAAAGAGAGTTCTCAAAAGCGCTCAAGTTAGTGATGGTGCTTGCCGACGTAGCAAATTTCTATATCGCGGAGCAAAAGCCTTGGGAACTTGCAAAAGACGTTTCCAAAACCGAGGACTTACACCGAGTATGTTCTTTTAGCTTGATATTGTTCAAGCTCATAACGGTTGCGCTAAAACCAATATTGCCAGCAACAGCTGCCCGCGTGGAGGCTTTTCTAAAAATTCCGCCTCTCTCATGGTCAGGAGTTGGTCAGTTGGTTCAAATTCCAACAGGTGAAACAGCCGCGAACCAGATCGTCCCGCACGCTCTAATGGGCGGGCATGTTGTTGGGGACTATCAACATCTCATGCAACGCGTCACCCCAGAACAACTTGATGCCCTATTTGAGCCTCCAGCCGAACAAATACGGGCGCAAGCAGCTATGGAATCAATAGTATCCATCCCCGGCGGAGAGGAACTAGCCCCCCTAATTACCATCGACGACTTCGCCAAAATCGACCTGCGCATCGCCAAAATCGTCAATTGCGAAGCGGTAGAGGGCTCGGTCAAGCTGCTGCGCCTGACGCTGGATGTGGGCGAAGGCAAAACACGCAATGTCTTCAGCGGCATCGCCAGCGCTTATAAGCCTGAAGAGCTGATTGGCAAGCACACCGTGATGGTAGCCAACCTGGCTCCGCGCAAGATGAAGTTCGGCATCAGCGAAGGCATGGTGTTAGCGGCCAGCCATGGCGACGAAAAATCGCAGCCGGGTATTTATGTGCTGGAGCCGCCGCCGGGCGCATTTCCGGGAATGCGTGTAAGGTGAGCTCTATCTGATGTCCGCCTAAGCGCAATTCACCCACCGTACCCAGCCCCATGCACCCCCTGATTCACGGCTGGACTGACATCAACAACCGCACGCTGCAAACCAACACGCGCCTGGGCGCTGTACTGGCTTTTGTAGCGGGTGCGACCAATGCAGGTGGCTTTTTGGCTGTGGGTACTTACACGTCTCACATGACGGGTGTGGTGTCGTCGCTGGCAGACAATCTGGTGCTGGGCGAGCTGACACTGGCCGCCGCCAGTCTGGGGGCGTTAGCCGCCTTTTTGCTGGGCGCCATGACGACCGCCTGGCTGGTCAATTGGGGCCTGCGTGAAAAACTGACCAGCGCTTACGGTTTGCCGCTTCTCCTGGAGGCTGTGCTGCTGTTGATTTTTGGACTTTTTGGCGCGGCCATCAGTTTGTGGTCGCATTTTTTTGTGCCCCTCACAGTGATACTGCTTTGCTTCATCATGGGTTTGCAGAACGCTGTCATCACCAAAATATCAAAAGCGGAAATTCGCACCACCCACATTACCGGGCTGGTGACGGACCTGGGCATTGAGCTGGGCAAGCTGCTGTACATCAACCGCACCCAAACCAACCCGGCTGAGCCAGTGCGCGCCAACCGCCCCAAACTACGCTTGCATCTGATTTTGATCAGCAGCTTTTTTATGGGTGCGTTGGTGGGCGCGCTGGGTTTTAAGTATGTCGGTTACGTCACCACGGTTCCGCTCGCGCTGGCACTTTTATTGCTGGTGATACGGCCGATCGCGCATGATGTTCAGGTGCATCTGCCGCACTTGCACTAGACCCAAACAAACAAACCCCATGCACTTGCCGCCGTATTTAGCCGCCTTTCACCCCCGGCTGCTGTCCGCCCTGGCAGGCTACACCAAAGACCGGTTCTTCAAAGACGCAGGCGCTGGCTTCACTGTCGGCATCGTCGCCCTGCCGCTGGCCATGGCGTTTGCGATTGCCAGCGGCCTGAAGCCTGAAGCCGGTATCTGGACGGCCATCATCGCCGGGGCAGTGGTGGCCAGCCTGGGCGGCTCGTCGGTGCAGATTGCCGGGCCGGCGGGCGCATTTATCGTGATTGTTTATGGCATTGTTGAGCGCTACGGTGTGGCCAACCTGCTGATCTCCACCGCCTGCGCTGGGGTGCTGCTGTTTTTGCTGGGCTTATTTAAGCTGGGTACGCTGGTGCGCTATGTGCCGGTCAGCATTGTGGTGGGCTTTACCAACGGTATTGCGGTGCTGATTGCGCTGTCACAGCTCAAGGACCTGCTGGGGCTGCAGATTGCCAAAATGCCAGCCGATTTTTTCTCGCAAATCAGCGTCATCAGCAGTCAGGTCACGACCACCAACTTTTATGCGCTCGCGTTGGGTCTGGTGTGCGTGTTGGGGCTGTTTGTGTGGCCACGGCTTTTTGGCGCTGGCTCGGCTGACACCCATCACAACGTGGTGACGCGCAGCTTGCTAAAAATGATGCGCGCCAGTGAAGGCGCGCCGCTGCGGCGTGCCACGCGGCTGGCCGCGCGCACGCCCGGGCCGATTGTGGCGCTGGTCACGCTCACTCTGTTTGCTTATTTTTTGCATTTGCCTGTTGAAACGATTGGTTCACGCTTTGGCGGCATCCCGCGCGGGTTGCCTGTGTTTGCGCTGCCTGAATTTTCGTGGGAAACAGTGCGTTTACTGATTGCTCCCACCGTCACGATTGCGCTGCTGGGTGCGGTCGAGTCACTGCTGTGCGCACGCGTGGCAGACCAGGTGTCTGGCTTGCCACGCCATGACCCGAACCAGGAGCTGATGGCTCAGGGCATCGCCAACTGTGTGGTGCCGTTTTTTGGCGGCATGCCCGCCACCGGCACGATTGCCCGCACCGTGACCAATGTGCGCGCCGGTGCCACATCGCCTGTGGCGGGCCTGGTGCATTGCGCGACGCTGGTCGTGGTGGTGCTGCTGGCCGCGCCGCTGGCCGTGCATGTGCCGCTGGCTGTGCTGGCGGGCATCCTGCTGTACGTGGCGTGGAACATGGGCGAATGGCATGAGTTTGCAACCCTGAGGAAAAACAGCCGCCACCACGGCTTGATCATGCTGGGCACGTTTTTACTCACGGTGATTTTTGACTTGACGGTCGCCCTGCAAGTCGGGCTGATGCTGGCCTGCGTGCTGTTTGTGCGGCGCATGAGCACGCTGTTTCAGGTGGTGCAAACGCAAAGCTCGCCCGAAGGCGCGACGTTTCAGCTCTATGGCTCGCTGTTTTTTGGCGCGGTGGCCAAGGTAGACCCCATTTTGACGCTGGTAGAAAGCGCGCCTCAAGGCCTGGTGATTCGGCTCGACGTGCAGTCACTGCAATCGCTCGACACCTCGGGCCTGGATGTGCTGGAGCAACTGCGCAAGGCCATTGCGCTGCGTGGCGGCACACTGGTGATAGCCGGGCTGAACGCCCAACCCAAGACCGCCATGGCGCGCTGCGGGTTTCTGGAAAAGGTTCAAACCACTTGAAAGTGCATTCCAACCGCTATTAATTCGGGAGCTGCTTGCGCCCGTATCCATTGGTCTAGAGGCCAATTTGATGTCTAAAAAAGCCCCAAAAAACCCAAAATAGCCTCCAAAACACCCCAGAATGATGAAAACGACCAAAAGAGCTACGGCCCCTTGGTATTCGCCAATTCCTCAATCACCGAGCCGGTACTGAACACCTTCAAATCGCGGTCAAACACCACGGTGAAAATCATGGCGGTGGTGGGCGGATTCAGGTAGCGCCAGTCGTAATGGGTGGTTTGCTGCAAGGCGTAGGGCGTGATTTTCAATTAACCATTCTGCATCTAGCCTTTGTCACCAATTCGAGAAAAAGATGCCCACTAAGGTCGATCTTGTCTGCGCCCGAACGACTCTCACCGGCGCTGAATTGAGCTCGTACGTTGCGCTGGCAACTGGAAGCAATCACAAACGGAATCGACACCCACATATAGCCACACTGTCGCGCATATGCGAAACACGGTCCTACAAAGACGGTTTCAACATCAGGCAATCGAGTACTTCAGGGCCCAAACAAGACCCGCTTGTAAATAAGCACACGTTCTGCCGGGAGGAGTGGCCGTTGATTAAAGGGGGACATGGTCGGATTACGATTAGGGGCATACCGGATTAAGCCATGAAGCGGCCCCACATCCTGAGGCATTGTTGGGATATGCAGTGTGACGCCATACCTGTTCGCGACGTCCTGGAACTCGCGCTGTTCCTCTACAGTAGGCCACCCCTTCAAGCAGCCCGTGAAGATAACATCCGAGCCTCTCGCGACGATGCCTTCCTGCACAAGGCGTTCCGCGAAATCTTTAACCTTGTGCACTTTTCGGCCATCATAAGCTACCGCCGTAACATCACCATCGAATATGTGGGAGTTGAAATACAAAGTCTTCATCGGGCGGCCCTGATTCATCTGCTTCACAGCCTGGGAGACTTTAGAAATGGCCGGAAAACGATTTTCGAGAGCCTGTCAGAAATTTTGTGTTTGAGGCATACCATTCCCCCAAAGGAGTTACATGCCCCGCACTACAACCAAGTCCGCTGTCAGCGGCAAATCGGCACAGCCGCAAATTTCAGCCAAGCAACTTGA
>JBILXX010000048.1:0-26491 GCA_044378095.1 Polaromonas sp. | reverse complement strand
AAAACGGGAGGGGGACGCCTCCGGCGGCCTGGCAGGGGCCTCTTTGAAAAGAAAAAATCCAAAAACCTTCAAACCTCAGCTAACATCCAATCCGCTTCACACACAGAAATTCAGACACTCCCCCTAACCATGACAGCTAGGGGGATTTCATTTGGTGCCGGAGAGATGAATCGAACACCCGACCTTCTCATTACGAATGAGCTGCTCTACCGACTGAGCTACACCGGCTTGTGTAATTAGGTACAGCCTTAAATTATAGCCCGGCGCCGGTCTTGTGATGGTAGGCCGTCACGCGCTCCACCTCATTCTTCGACCCCAGCACCACACTCACACGCTCATGCAGTTTGGTGGGTTGCAAGTCCATGATGCGTTGCTTGCCGTTGGTCGATGCACCGCCAGCCTGCTCGATCAGCCAGCTCATGGGGTTGGCTTCGTACATCAGGCGGAGCTTGCCGGCTTTTTCGGGTTCGCGTTTGTCCCAGGGGTACATGAAGATGCCGCCGCGCGTCAATATGCGGTGCACGTCGGCCACCATCGAGGCTATCCAGCGCATGTTGAAGTTTTTACCCCGCACACCTTCTTTGCCTTGCAGGCATTCGTCGATGTAGCGCTTGACGGGTTCGTCCCAGTGGCGCATGTTGCTCATGTTGATGGCAAACTCTTGCGTGTCGGGCGGGATCTGTATGTTTTCTTCGGTCAATACAAACGAGCCTTGTTCGCGGTCCAGTGTGAACATGGCCACGCCGTCGCCTACCGTCAGCACCAGTGTGGTTTGCGGTCCGTACACGCAGTAGCCTGCCGCCACCTGTTTGTTGCCCGCCTGCAAAAAGTCGGCTTCCTCAACGCCAGCATCGCCTTCGGGCTTTTTCAGCACGCTAAAAATCGTGCCAATGCTGACGTTGACATCAATGTTGCTGCTGCCATCCAATGGGTCAAACAGCAGCAGGTATTCGCCTTGCGGGTAGCGGTTGGGCACTACGTAGATGCCGTCCATTTCCTCGCTGGCCATGGCGGCCAGGTGTCCGCCCCATTCGTTGGCTTCAATCAGTACCTCGTTGGCAATGATGTCGAGCTTTTTTTGGACCTCACCCTGCACGTTTTCACTGCCGGCTGTGCCCAAAATGCTGGCTTCACCACCCAGCGCGCCTTTGTTGACGGCCTGGCTGATGCTTTTGCAGGCGCGTGCCACCACTTCAAGCAGCAGGCGCAGCTCGGGGGGTATGTGGCCGTCCTGGCGTTGCTGTTCAACCAGGTAGCGGGTCAGGGAGATGGTTTTGGGCATTTGAGGTTCCAGTCGTCGGCATTAGAAGGCCAGCATGGCCGGTGAAAAGAAATTCAAGCAGGGGCCGCAGAACCGGCTTTGCCGGGCTGCAGGCGCAGCGGCCCCCTCGGGGGGCAGCGCAGTACACAAAGTGACAAGCGTGGGGGCCATATCAGGCAGCCAGGGCGCGGGTCACGACTTCAAGCGTGTCTTTGCTCAAATCATTTTTGGCCGCCACGCGTGCAATCGCTTCACGGGCTGCGCTGCGGTAGGGTTCTGCCAGTTTGCGCCAGCGGTCCAGCGCTCTGGCCAGGCGGGCGGCTACTTGCGGGTTCATGGCGTCGAGTTCAATGACGCGCTCGCTCCAGAACACATAACCTGCAGCATCTGCCCGGTGAAAAGCCGCTGCGTTGCCGCAATAAGTGCTGATAACGCTGCGTGCGCGGTTCGGGTTTTTCAGGCTGAAGTCGCTGTGCTTCATCAGTTGTTTGACGGCTGGCAGGATGTTGCCGTTACGGTCAGGGCTGCCGGCTTGCAGGCTGAACCATTTGTCAATCACCAGCGCTTCATCTTTGAACATGGCGTGGAACTGCGCCAGCGCCTGCGCCGCCAGCGCGTGGCCACTGGCCACCAAAGCGCTCAGGGCATTGAAGCGGTCGGTCATGTTGCCTGCGCTGCTGAAGCGCTGCAGGGTTTTGGCTGGCCATTCATCATGGCCCGACGCCACTGCCGCGGTGCACAGGTAAGTCAGTGCCAAGCCCGCCAAGGCGCGACGGCCGGATGAGGCTGCATCGGGCGTGTAGTTGCCGGTGTCCTGATGTGCCTCATACACCGCCGCCCAGTCAGCTTGCAGGCGGGTGGCCAGCTGCTGGCGCATGGCTTCGCGCACGGCATGGATCTGCTGCGGGTCGACCACGTCAAGTTGTTCGGCCAGATAGGTTTCAGACGGCAGCGTCAGCACCAGCTCCTTGAAGGCAGCGTCCAGCGTGGGGTGATGCAAAACCTGCTTCATGGCAGCCAAAAATGCCTCGTTTAGAACATCATTTGATGCTTTATCGCCCTGACTACGGGCGTAATCAGCTCCTGAATTAATAGCGATTAATGCAGACCGCACAGCCAGCCGCTGTCCGGCTTCCCAGCGGTTGAAGGGGTCACTGTCGTGCGCCAGCAGGTGCAGCAGTTGCGCATCGGTGTAGTCAAACTCAAGCACCACCGGGGCGGTGAAGCCGCGCAGGATGGACGGCACGGGCTCCTCGGTGATGCCTGTGAAGGTAAAGGTCTCAGATGCCTGCGTCAGAACCAGTGTGCGGCATGTAACCGGTGCGTTCGTGTTACCAGAAATCTGTAGGGCCAAGTCCTGGCCATCCGCCCCCAGCAAACCCAACGCCACCGGAATCACGAACGGCTCCTTGCTGGCCTGGCCCGTGGTTGGTGCGCAGCTTTGGCTCAAGGTCAGTGTGTAGGTGCTGGCTGCTGTGTCATACACGCCTTGCGCCGCTACGCGGGGCGTGCCCGCCTGGCTGTACCAGCGCTTGAACTGCGGCAGCAAACGCGCCAGGTCGGATGCCGGGTTGGCGTCGGCAATGGCTTGTGCAAAGTCGTCACAAGTAACGGCCTGGCCGTCATGGCGCTCAAAGTACAGCGTCATGCCTTTGGCAAAGCCGTCCCGACCCACCAGGGTCTGCATCATCCGCACGACCTCAGCGCCTTTTTCGTAAATCGTCACGGTGTAGAAGTTACTGATCTCCACATAGCTGTCAGGTCGCACCGGGTGCGACATCGGGCCTGCGTCTTCAGGGAACTGGGCGGTGCGCAACACGCGCACGTCTTCAATGCGTTTGACGGCTCTGGCCGAGGCTTCACCGCACAGGTCCTGGCTGAATTCCTGGTCACGAAATACCGTCAAGCCTTCTTTGAGTGACAACTGAAACCAGTCACGGCAGGTGACGCGGTTGCCCGTCCAGTTGTGAAAGTACTCGTGGCCGACCACGCTCTCAATATTGCCAAAATCAACATCCGTTGCGGTGGCCTGGTTGGCCAGCACATACTTGGTGTTGAAGATGTTCAGGCCATTGTTTTCCATCGCGCCCATGTTGAAGTCGCTCGTCGCCACAATCATGAAGCGTTCCAAATCGAGTGGCAAGCCAAAGCGGGCCTCGTCCCACGCCACTGAATGCATGAGCGAATTCATGGCGTGTTCTGTTTTGTCCAGGTCCCCTGGGCGTACATACACCTGCAGCGTGTGGTCTTTGCCTGCGCGCGACGTGATGCGCTGCTCGCGGCAGACCAATTGGCCCGCGACAAGCGCAAACAGGTAAGCAGGTTTTTTGTGCGGGTCTACCCACTTGGCAAAGTGGCGGCCATCGTCCAATTCACCTTGTTCGACCAGATTGCCGTTGGACAGCAACACTGGGAATTTGGTCTTGTCAGCCCGCAGCGTCACGGTGTACATCGCCATCACATCGGGGCGGTCTAAAAAGTAAGTGATGCGCCTGAAGCCTTCAGCCTCGCATTGGGTAAAAAACGAGTCGTTGCTGACATACAAGCCCATCAGCTTGGTGTTTTTAGACGGCAGGCAGGTGGTGAAAATCTCCAGCTCAAAAGCATCGGGCAAATTGTCCAAAACCAGCTGGTTGCCGTCCATCTTGAACGACGTGCCCTGGCCATTGACCAGCACGCGCGACAAATTCAGCTCTTCACCATCAAGACGAAGTGGCTGCGCAGGCACATCCGCATTGCGGCGCAGCGTCATTTTGTTCAGCACGCGGGTTTTGGCCGGGTCGAGGTCAAAGCACAGATCGACCGTGTCGATCCAGTAAGCGGGGGCGCTGTAGTCAGCGCGGTTAATGGCCACGGAGGGGGCTTGCCCGGCTCCGCTGGCGTCAAGCTTTTGCAGCATGGGTGTTTCCTGAAAAGTTTGTTGTCAAAGTTAAAAAACTCGAGGCGTGTTACACGCCCTGTTTGAGTGAAGCCTCAATGAACTGGTCCAGGTCCCCGTCCAGCACTTTTTGCGTGGCAGAGGTTTCGTAGTTGGTGCGCAGGTCTTTGATGCGGCTGTTGTCCAGCACGTAGCTGCGAATCTGGTGACCCCAGCCCACATCGGTTTTGGTGTCTTCGAGTTTTTGCTGGGCTTCCTGCTGCTTGCGCAGTTCAAAGTCATACAGGCGTGAACGCAGGCGCTTCCATGCCACGTCGCGGTTGCCATGCTGGCTGCGTCCGTCCTGGCACTGCACCACAATGCCGGTGGGCAAGTGCGTCAATCGCACAGCTGAATCGGTTTTGTTGATGTGCTGGCCGCCTGCACCGCTGGCGCGAAAGGTGTCGACTCGAACGTCAGACGGATTGATGTCAATCTCAATTGAATCATCAATCTCGGGGTAGACAAAAATCGACGCAAACGAGGTGTGCCTGCCGCCTGACGAGTCAAACGGCGACTTGCGCACCAGGCGGTGCACACCGGTTTCAGTACGCAACAGGCCAAAGGCGTATTCGCCCTCAATCTTGATGGTCGCGCCCTTGATACCTGCAGTGTCGCCTGGGGTTTCGTCTTCAATCGTGGTTTTAAAACCCTTGCGCTCGGCGTATTTGAGATACTGGCGCAGCAGCATGCTGGCCCAGTCGCAGGCCTCGGTGCCGCCGGCGCCAGACTGCACGTCTAAAAAGCAGTTCAGCGGGTCAGCCGGGTTGTTGAACATCCGGCGAAACTCCATCTTTTCAACTTCAACCGCCACCTTGGCGGCTTCGCCCTCAATCGACTGCATGCCCTGCTCGTCGCCTTCGTCCTTGGCCATGTCAAAGAGTTCGGCGTTGTCAGCCAGTTCTGACGTCAGGCGGTCAATGACCTGTACAACGTCTTCGAGTGATTTTTTCTCTTTGCCGAGTTCTTGCGCGCGTTTGGGGTTGTCCCAGACTTTCGGGTCTTCCAGGGCGGCGTTGACTTCGTTTAACTTGCGTTCTTTGGCAGGGTAGTCAAAGATACCCCCTGAGTTCGTTCACACGCGTGCTCAGGTCTGCCAACTGGTTGCCAATGGCGTTGATGTTTTCTGCTTCCATGATATTTTCCGTCCGGGTTTGATTCAATCCGGTGATTTTCTCATGGCTGGCGGTGGTTAATCCAGAAAGTCCTCAATGAGCCTGGCCAGTGCTTCGGGCTGGTCGTGGTGCAGCATGTGGCCTGCGTCTTCAAGCCGTGCAACCGTGGCGTCGGCAATCAGTTTGAGTCGCTCGTGGTAGTCCGCCAGCGTGTAGCGGCCCTGGTTCCATTTTTCAAGTGAATCGTCAGATGCCTCTACCGCCAGCACGGGCGCGGCGATGCGTTTGTAAATCTCCAGCGTTTCTTCGACCCGGTAAATGTTGGCACTCACTACCTTGTGGCCGGGCTCGCCCAAAATCAGCCATTGCCCTTCGGCATTTTGCTGGGCCCAGTGACTTGCCAGCCAGTTGGCCTTGTCCTCAGACAGGCGCGGGTTGGTTTTCATGAGCCGTTTAGCCACACCGCTGACTTCGTCATAGGCTTTCAAGTCAAGCTCGCCTTTGTGCAGGGTTTTCAGCTCATCGATCCATTTGGCGTAGCGGGTGGGGGCTTGGGCCGGCTTGCTGGGCGCCAGGCCAAAGCCCTCCAAATTGACGAGCCTGCGGATACGTTCTGGCCGCACACCTGCGTAAATCATCGCAACGTTACCGCCCATGCTGTGGCCGACCAGATCGATTTTTTGATCTTTCACGTAGTGGTCGAGCAAAAAATCAAGGTCGGCAAGGTAGTCTGGAAACCAATAGTTGTCGGCTTCGCCGTCTGCTACCGATTTGGTCAGGCCAAAACCGCGCCAGTCCGGTGCAATGATGGTGCGGCCAGTAGCAAAAGCATCGCTCAGGGCATCGACCATGAACTGGTACGACGCCGCCACGTCCATCCAGCCGTGAACCAGAACCAAAGGCGGCAGATTGTTTGCCCCCACGCTTTTCACTTCGTGTAATTCGCTGCCCCCCGGGGGGGGGGCTGGCCTTGCTTGGGGCGGCCCGGCGCTGGCGGCCGCGGCGCTCTCGCGCTGCGTGCCCGGCCAGATGCGAACGTGGTAACTGAGCCCGCGTATTGGGACAAACTCGCTGCGAGAAGTGCGTTTTTCTTTGTACATTGGTGTCATGATAAAGAAACAAGAACCCAAGCGCAGTCAAAACCGGGACAAACCGGCAGACCACTACGCCGCCCTGCATGCCGGTTTTGCCTGGCATGTGCCCGAGTATTTCAACATTGCCGACGCCTGCTGCAACCGCTGGGCCGTTTTACAAAGCGCTACTGATAACGTAGCTGTTTGCGCCCATAAACAGGGCGCTGAAGCCACTTTTTATACCTATTTTGAGCTGAAAAAGGCGGCTGATGCCCTCAGCCACGTGCTGAAAGGCCTGGGCGTGCAGCGCGGTGACAGGGTCGCCATTGTCATGCCGCAGCGATTTGAAACTGCCGTCGCTTACATGGCGGTGTTCCAGCTCGGCGCGGTGGCCATGCCGCTGTCAATGCTGTTTGGCCCAGAAGCGCTGGAATACCGCCTGCAGGACAGCGAGGCCGTCGTCGCCATTGCTGACGAAAGCAGCATGGCCAGTTTGCAGCAGGTGCGCGCTGACTGCCCGTCTTTAAGAACCGTGGTGGCGGTGGGCGATGCGCGGGCCGATGTTCAGTACGAAGCCGCCATCAGCCAGCATCAAAGCGCTTTCACCGCCGTCAAGACCAAAGCTGAAGAGGCGGCAATTTTGATTTACACCAGCGGCACGACCGGCCCACCCAAGGGCGCGCTGCTGCCGCACCGCGCGCTGATTGGCAACTTGACAGGCTTTGTCTGCAGCCAAAACTGGTTTGGTTTTGACGGTGGAAAAAATTCAGATTCCAAAGCCGTGTTCTGGTCTCCTGCCGACTGGGCCTGGACGGGGGGGCTGATGGACGCACTGCTGCCGACGCTCTATTTTGGCCGCCCCATCGTCGCGTTCAATGGCCGGTTCAGTCCTGAATTGGCCTTCAGTTTGATGCAGCAGCACGGCGTGACGCACAGCTTTTTGTTCCCCACCGCGCTCAAAGCCATGATGAAGGCCTACCCACAGCCGAGAAAGCATTTCAGGTTAAAGCTCGAAGGTCTGATGAGTGCGGGCGAGGCGGTGGGCGATGCCGTGTTTGACTACTGCCGACAAGAGATGGGTGTGGTGGTGAACGAAATGTTTGGCCAGACCGAGATCAACTACGTGGTCGGCAATTGCAACAGGTTTTGGCCAGCGCGTGCGGGCAGCATGGGCAAGGGCTACCCCGGCCACCTGGTGGCGGTGATTGACGACGATGGCCAAGAATGTGCGGTGGGCGTGCCGGGCGATGTGGCCGTGAACCGGTTTGACATCCATGGACAGCCAGACCCGATTTTCTTTTTAGGCTACTGGAAGAAAGACGCCGCTACCCAGGCCAAATTTACTGGTGACTGGTGCCGAACCGGTGACATGGCCACCCGCGATACCGACGGCTACCTGTGGTACGAGGGCAGGGCAGACGATATTTTCAAGGCTGCTGGCTACCGCATCGGGCCGGGCGAGATCGAAAACTGTTTGCTCAAACACCCGGCGGTTGCCAACGCCGCTGTTGTGCCCAAGCCTGACAAGGAACGCGGTGCAGTCGTCAAGGCGTATGTGGTACTTGCTCCTGATGTAGGAGCTGCTCGCGCCCGTATCCATTCGTCAAAAGCTGCTTTTGATGCTGAAATAACGGCCAAATTGCAGTTGCATGTCAAAAAAATGCTGGCACCCTATGAATACCCGAAGGAGATTGAATTCATTGACGCGTTGCCCATGACGACAACCGGCAAGGTTCAAAGACGGGTGCTGCGCTTGCAAGAAGAAGAGCGCTTCAGACTTTCGTCATAAAGCGCTTTACTCAGAGAGGTTCTTTTTCAGCGGGGGCCGCGGAACTGGCTTTGCCAGGCCGCAGGCGACCGTCCCCTGCAAGGGGAAAAGGAGCTACACGCAGTGAGCGACGATAGGGGTGTGCAATTTATTTGGCGGCCACTTGTTCTGCAACGTAGATTTCAACGCGGCGATTCTTGTCGCGGCCTTGCTGCGTGTTGTTGTCGGCAATCGGTTCACGTGCGCCACGGCCATCGGTTGAAATGCGGTTACGCGCCACCCCACGGCTGACCAGATAGTCACGCGCAGCTTCTGCACGGTCCACTGACAGTGGGTTGTTGATGGCGTCCGAGCCAGTGCTGTCGGTGTGGCCAATGATGGTGACAGTGGTCACCGCGTTCTGGTTCAGGCTGGTCGCAAACTGGTTCAGGATCGGGCCAAAATTAGGCTTGATGGCCGAGCGGCCGGTGTCAAAAGACACGTCGCTTGGAATATCGAGTTTCAGGCGGTTGTCGGTTGTTTGCGTCACGGCAACACCTGTACCAGCGGTGGCTTTTTCCATGGCGGCTTTTTGGTCCTGCATCTTTTTGGACCAGATGTAGCCGCCGCCTGCACCTGCAGCGCCGCCCAGCACCGCACCCGTTGCCGCGCCTTTGCTGCCACCCAGAGCCGCGCCAATCAGCGCACCGCCGACAGCGCCAATACCAGCGCCTTGTGCCGTGCCTTTTTGGGTTTCGCTCATGTTGGCGCAACCAGACAAAACCGCAATGCTCAATGCAACGCAGCTCAGTGATTTGAGGGTGAGTGTTTTCATGGGTAAATCCTTTTATTGGTTTGAAAATGCAATTGCAGCTAAATCTGTTGAAGCAGCATTCAAGTTGCTAACAGTGTCATGCTATCGCTGCAAATGTTAATTGCCTGTAAGACAAACCCCCAAAGTGTCAGCGCCGGTAACGTTGCGCCAGCCGATTTAAACTAGGCTTTTGCGACTTTCGTCACTTTTTATACCAACATCGAATCACATGAACAAAGTCCAACTCGGCCAGAGCGGCCTGCACGTCACGCCCATCTGCCTGGGCACCATGACTTTTGGCGAGCAGGTCAACGAGGCAACAGCACATAGCATTCTTGACCGCGCTTTTGATCGCGGCATTAACTTCATGGACGCGGCTGAAATGTATTCAGTTCCCGCCCGAGCGGAAACCTTTGGCGTGACTGAAACCATTTTGGGCAACTGGTTTGCCAAAAAGCCTTCAGCCAGAAGTCAATGGGTGCTGGCCACCAAAGTCGCAGGCCCGGCGCGCGGCATGCCGTGGATTCGTGATGGCAGCCCCGATCTGACGGCGGCTGATATCGTGAGTGCTTGTAACGCGAGCCTGAAGCGCCTGCAAACCGATGTGATTGACCTGTACCAGATCCATTGGCCAGCGCGCAATGTGCCGATGTTTGGCATGCAGTACTTTGACCCGACCAAAGAAAAAGTGGTGTCATCTATCCACACCCAACTTGAAGCGTTGGGCGCGCTTGTCAAGGCTGGCAAAGTGCGGGCGATTGGCTTGTCAAATGAAACACCTTACGGCGTGCATGAGTTTGCGCGCCTGGCTGACCAGCACGGCCTGCCGCGTATTGCCACGCTGCAAAACCCGTACTGCCTGATCAATCGCACCTGTGAAAATGGTCTGGACGAAACCATGCATCGGCTGGGCGTGTCCCTGCTCGCCTATTCGCCGCTGGGTTTTGGCTTGCTGACGGGCAAATACGACAAGACCGGCATCACTGACCCGGCCCACAAGGGCATTGGCCGCTTGAGCCTGTTTGAAAGCATGCAAAAGCAGCGTTGGGGCAGGCCAGACGCTCTGGCTGCCGCGCGACGCTACAACGCCCTGGCATTGGCCAACGGCATGACCCCCACCCAGATGGCTCTGGCGTTTTGCTACACCAAATGGCAGGTCACCAGCACCATCATTGGTGTCACGTCGGTGGCGCAGCTCGACCAGGATCTGGACGCCTGGGGCACGACTTTGAGCGCCGAAGTGCTGGCCGAAATTGACAACATCCGCTGGGACATTCGCGACCCTGCGCTATGAAGACTTTTTAAAACCGCAGCTTTTGCTGACCGGGTCACTGACACATAAAAGAGGATTTACTTTGGACTATTTCTATTCAACCGCTGCTGTGGTGCTGGCGTACCTGCTGGGCTCACTGTCATTTGCTGTCATCGTCAGCCGCGTGATGGGGCTGAAAGACCCGCGCAGCTACGGCAGCCACAACCCGGGCGCGACCAATGTGCTGCGCTCTGGCAGCAAGAAGGCGGCCATTGCCACGCTGCTGCTCGATGGTTTGAAGGGCTGGCTACCCGTAGTGCTGGTCAAGTGGTTTGGCGCAGACTATGGCTTGGGCGACGGCACCATGGCCGCAGTTGCTTTTGCGGCATTTTTGGGACACCTGTTTCCCATATTCTTCAAGTTTCAGGGGGGCAAGGGCGTGGCAACCGCTGCGGGTGCGTTGCTGGGCATTGAATGGCTGCTGGGGCTGGCCACGCTGGTGACCTGGGTGATCATTGCGTATTTCACACGCTACTCGTCACTGGCATCCATGGCCAGTGCTGCCTTTGCGCCGCTGTTTTATCTTTTTGGCGACCGTGCGGCCTGGTATACAGAGCGAAGCGTCTTGATGGCGATTTTCATGATCGGTTTGCTGCTGGTGATCCGTCACCGCGAGAACATCAACAAGCTGGTGTCCGGCAAAGAGTCACGCCTGAGCTTCGGCAAAAAACCAGCAGACTAAGCGCTTATCGCTTGGTCAGCGTCATCTGGTCGTTTTCACGCAGCATTTGAAAGCGCGTTAAAAAACTGTTGCCCAGCAGCATGTAAGGCATGGGCTGCGGCGTGACGACGGCATCAATGCCAAACACCTCCACATCACCCACGCGCACGGAGTCCAGCCGGATGCGGTAGCCCTGCACATTGCCGTTGGCGGTTGACATCATCACTGGCTGCCCGGCCCTGAAGTTGATGCCCGTGCGCTCGGCGTCCTGCGCCCCCATGGCGACTGATGTCGCACCGGTATCCACCATGAACTGCACTGCCTTGCCATTGATTTGCCCGGCTGTCATGAAGTGGCCGCCCGAGCCTGCCACCAGCACAATGCGGTTGCCTTTGCCGCCTGTTTTGCTGGCACCCATGTTGACCGGCGCTTCGCCTACACGCAGGGTGTTGCGCCTGCCGTCTTGTTCCACCACCGCCTGGTCGCCACTGGTCGAGATGACTTTCACGCCTTCATGGGTCTCACCCACAGCGACTGTTTTGGGCGTTGTGCCGTTAACGACCAGCAATGCCTTGCTGCCGAGCATGCCTGCCAGGGCGACCGATTGCGCGTGAGCTGCAAAACCCGCCAGGAGCATGATCAGCAAAGCCGCAGTTTTGGCAGTGTGGAGCATCATGGGTTCAGTCGCGAAAATTATTGAAACTTAATGGGAAATCCGCGTTTTCAGCTTTGATCAGTGCCATGGCCGCTTGCAAATCATCCCGCTTGCCACCAGACACACGCACTTTTTCTTCCTGTATCGCGCCTTGCACCTTGATCTTGCTGCCTTTGAGCAGCACCTGGATTTTTTTGGCCAGCTCGCTTTCAATGCCGTTACGCACGGTGTTGATCTGTTTGACCTTGTCGCCGCCAATTTTGGTGGATTTGCCGACATCCAGAAAACGCGCATCAACGGCTGCCTTGGTCAGCTTGTTGCGCAAAATGTCATTGATCTGGTCGAGCTGAAAGTCGCTGTCGCCAATCAGAATGATTTCCTTGTCTTTCAGCTCGATTGATGCCGACGTGCCCTTGAAGTCAAAGCGCGTGCCGATTTCTTTGGCGGTGTTTTCCACCGCATTTTTGACCTTGACCAGGTCTGCTTCAAGCACAGTGTCAAAAGAAGGCATGATTTTAAAAAGTTGGGTAACGAAATACGTAATTCGGCGCTGCAATGGGACAATCACGCCATGTTAGTCGAGAAAAACGTTCCCCTCCAGCCTTTTAATACCTTTGGCATTGTGGCCAAGGCTTTGACACTTGTCCGTCTGCAGAACCAGTCCGATATTGATACCGTTTTGGCCGATCCAGCACTAAAAACCGTGCCCAAATTCATTCTGGGCGGTGGCAGCAACATTGTGCTGACGGGGGACGTCAAGCCGCTGGTGCTCAAAGTCGAGATCATGGGCAAACGGCTGGTTAGCCAGACCAGCAAAGCCTGGATTGTGGAAGCTGGCGCGGGCGAAACATGGCACGACCTGGTCACCTGGACGCTTGAAAATGGCTACCCCGGTCTTGAAAACCTGGCACTCATCCCCGGCAGCGTGGGGGCATCGCCCGTTCAAAACATTGGTGCCTATGGGGTTGAGCTGCAAGACCGTTTTGAGTCGCTTGACGCTGTGGATTTAACCACCGGCCAGCGCTTTACGCTGGACGCGGCGCAATGCGCTTTCGGCTACCGGGACTCGGTGTTCAAGCATGTGTCCAATGGTGGCTTTGGTCTGGCTGACAGGGCACTGATTACCCATGTGCGTTTTGCCCTGCCGAAAAACTACAAACCTGTGCTGGGCTATGCCGACATTGAGAAAAAGCGCGCACAAGCCAATGTTGACAAGCCGACAGCGCTACAAATTTACGAGTGGGTGTGCGAGATTCGCCGTGCCAAGCTGCCTGACTGGCGTGTGCTGGGCAACGCGGGCAGCTTTTTCAAGAACCCCACCGTCACGGCCGAGCAGTGCGCTGACATCATTGCGCGTGAGCCCAAAATCGTTCATTACAACCTGGCCGACGGCTCAGTCAAGCTGGCCGCGGGCTGGCTGATTGATGCATGCGGCTGGAAGGGCAAGCACATCGGCAATGCAGGTGTGTATGAGCGGCAAGCGCTGGTGCTGGTCAATCGTGGCGGCAGCGCTGACCCGGTTACGGGCGGTGAAGTCATGACGCTGGCCAAATCGATTCAAACCAGCGTGTATGAGCGTTTTGGCATCTTGCTAGAGCATGAACCAGTGGTGGTCTAGGGTGCCAGGCGTTCCCTGAGCCAGTCGTCATTGCCTTGCAGGGTATAGCGCAACCGGTCGTGCAGGCGGCTTTTGCGACCTTGCCAGAATTGCCAGTTGTCGGGCTTCAAGCGGTAACCACCCCAGTGCGGCGGGCGTGGTGGCTGCAGCAAAAACTTGGCACCGTACAACGCGGCATTTGCCACCAGCACGCCCCGGCCTGAAATCACCTCGCTTTGCGGGCTGGCCCAGGCACCAATGCGCGAGTCAAGCGGGCGCGAATGAAAGTACGCGTCACTTTCTTCGTCTGAGACTTTTTCCACCAGGCCTTCAATACGCACCGTGCGCTCCAGTTCAACCCAATGAAACTGCAAGGCCGCGTACGGGTTGCCTGCCAGCTCCTGCCCTTTGCGGCTGGCGTAATTGGTGTACCAGACAATGCCGCGCTCATCAAAACCCTTGATCAACACCACCCGAACCGAAGGCCGCATGTTGCTGGCTACCGTGGCCAGCGTCATGGCGTTGGGCTCGGGCACCTCGGCTGCAATGGCTTCTTTGAGCCACTGGTCAAATTGCGCCAGTGGGTCAGCTTGCGACGCCTGTTCATTGAGTTCTGCGCGCTCATAGCTCTTGCGCAGGTCGGCGATGGACGATGCATGGGGTGTGGGGTCAGTCATGCTTCGAGTATAAAGATTGAGTTTTAACCCCTCTTGTTGCCCCTTGCATGTCCCCTTTGTTGTCTGGTCCTGTCGTGATTGTTCTGGCCGCTGGCCGTGGCGAGCGCTTTGCTGCCTCGGGCGGCACCACCCACAAACTGCAAGCCCTGCTGGCCGGCAAGCGCGTCATTGACCATGTGCTGGCTGCCGTTAAAGCCAGCGGCCTGGCTTGCCATGTGGTGGAGGCAGACGTCAGCCGTCCCGGCATGGGCGACTCGATTGCGGCGGGTGTCAAAGCCACACCGGGTGCCAGCGCCTGGCTGATCTTGCCTGCCGATTTGCCATTGATCAGCCCCGCAACCTTGCGCATCATGGCGTTTGCGCCACCGTGCGCCGTCGCTGTACCGATGTTTCAAGGCCAGCGCGGCCACCCGGTGCGTTTTGGCCCTGAATGTGCCTCAGAGCTGCTAAATTTACAGGGAAATCAGGGTGCAGCCCAATTGATACGCGCGCGAGAAGCTACTGATTCAGTAGCATTGATGGACGTGGACGATGCGGGTTGCGTGATGGATGTGGACACGCTGGACGACCTGGCGCGGGCTGAGGCGATGTTGCTTGATCGCCAAAATTAGTCACACACTCGCTTGAGCAACTCACCCAGCGCCCGGTCATGGATGCCGACTTTGCGCAAACCGTCGTAGGTCAGTTGGGCATAGTCGCGGGTACTGCCGTAACGACCTGATGCTTCGGCAAAAATTTTGCGATACACCTCATGAGACAACTCGCCGGTGTGGTCGGGGCTGTTTTTTGACAGGGTAAAGGCTAGCGCCGTCACGCTGTGTTTTTGGCCGTTGTGCAGGGTCTGGCAGCGCAGCCATTTGGGCTCGTACACGGCATTGGGCATTTCGCGCTCCCACAGCGGCGGCAGGGCGGCGGCCACCTTGGCGCGCGGGATGCGAAACACCATGCCCTTGCAACTGCCGCCAGGCAGCAGGCCAAACACCAGGCCGGGTTGCTCGGGCGTGCCCCGGTTGTAGGTGCTCCACATTTTGAGCGCTCGGTGATAACCGCTGGTGATGGCAAAACGCTGCTCGACAAACTCAAACTCGGGCCGCCAGATCAGTGAGGCGTAGCCAAAGATCCACAAGTCATGTTTGCCGCCCCATTGGCTTTTGATGGCGCTAAGCGAATGCGCGGGGTTGGGCAGTTGCCGGGGGCGAGGGTGGGTCGGTACGGTCACATCCGCACTTTACAATACGGCCAGTTTTTATCAACAGAAAGCAAGCAATGTCTTCTCAAAATGATGGTGTCGATGGCGGTCAAAGTGCGGCAATGATTGTGGTGTTTGCCGTGGTGGGTCTGGTTGTTGCCAGCGTTGTGGGTGCCAGCGTTTACTACCAGGTCAAAAAACCGGCTGCCCCCGCAACGGCTGTTGCACAAGCGCCTGCTGCCGCGCTGCCTGCCAGCGGTGCAGCCGCTGCTGAAATGGCCCAAAACGCCATGGACGCCGCCAGCGTGAAGGTTGAAAATGGCGTGGTCAAGTTTTACTTTGCATCGGGCAAGTCAGACCTGGCTGCGGGCGCCAATGATGTGCTGGCAGATGTGATCAAAGGTGCCAAAGAAGGCAAAAAACTGGTGATTTCTGGTTACCACGACGCCACCGGCAGCGCCGCCACCAATGCAGAGCTGGCCAAGCAGCGCGCTTTTGCCGTGCGTGATGCGCTCAAAGCGTCTGGCGTAGCAGACGACAAAATTGAATTGAAAAAACCCGAAGAGCTCAAAGCCACCGGCAGCGACGCACAAGCGCGCAGGGTTGAGGTCGCCCTGCAATAAGCCCCCGGCGGGCAGCAGGCCGCGGGAGGTTTGGTACCCAACTGGTAACCTGGACTACACAAAAACGCCTGATCAACAGTTACCATCCAGCTTGTAATTAAGTTACATAATCCTGAAGGCTGGCCATGGCTGATTTGAATTTGCATCCTGAAGTCGCACGCATCACGGCGCGCATCATTGAGCGCAGCCGCACGCGCCGCAGCGCCTACCTGGCGCAAATAGATGCCGCTGCCACCCGCGCCCGCAGTGCCGACCGCATGGGTTGCGCCAACCTGGCGCACGCCGTGGCTGGCGCACCGCTGGATGATCGCTTCAAAATCGTGGCGGAGCACGCGCCCAACATCGGCATCGTGACGGCTTACAACGACATGCTGTCGGCGCACACACCGCTTAAAAACTACCCGGACCTGATCAAGCTGGAGGCTCGCAAGCACGGCGCAACTGCGCAAGTGGCAGGCGGCGTGCCCGCCATGTGCGACGGCGTCACGCAAGGCACAGCCGGTATGGAGCTCAGCCTGTTCAGCCGCGACGTGATTGCCATGGCCACCGCCGTGGCGCTGTCGCATGACATGTTTGACGCCGCGCTGCTGCTGGGCGTGTGCGACAAAATCGTGCCGGGCCTGCTGATTGGCGCGCTGCATTTTGGCCACTTGCCGATGGTGTTTGTACCCGCCGGGCCGATGCCGTCAGGCATATCGAACAAAGACAAAGCCAAGACCCGTGAGCTGGCCGCACAAGGCCTGGTCGGCCGCGCCGAGCTGCTCGAATCCGAAATGAAGTCCTACCACGCACCCGGCACCTGCACCTTTTACGGCACCGCCAACAGCAACCAGTTGCTGCTTGAAGCGATGGGCCTGCATGTGCCCGGCACAGCGTTTGTCAACCCGGGTGGGGACTTGCGCGACGAGCTGACACGTGAATCGGCGCGAACCGTACTCGGCATCGTCAAGTCCAAAAGGTATGCACCGATTGGGCATATCGTGGATGAAAAGTGCATTGTCAATGCGATGGTTGCACTGCTTGCCACGGGCGGGTCAACCAACCATCTGATTCACTGGGTCGCCGTGGCCCATTCAGCTGGCATCACGATTGACTGGAACGATTTTGCAGACCTCTCAAGCGTGGTTCCCACACTGACGCATGTGTACCCCAACGGCAGCGCAGACGTGAACCAGTTCCAGGCTGCGGGCGGCCCGGGGCTGGTGATTCGCGAGCTGCTGGATGCCGGCTACATGCACGCCGATGTGCTGACGGTGCGCACTGGCGGCCTGCGCGAATACACACGTGAGCCCCACATGCAAGGCGCGTCTTTGGCCTGGGCTGAGCTTGGCGAATCCAAAGACGACAGCATTGTGCGCAGCGCGGCCAACCCTTTCAGTGCGACAGGCGGACTCAAGTTATTGCAGGGCAATCTGGGCCGTAGCGTGATCAAGGTGTCCAGCGTGCCGACTGATTGCCATGTGATTGAAGCACCCGCCCGGGTGTTTGACTCGCAATGTGATTTGCTGGATGCCTTCAATGCTGGCGAGCTTGAAAAAGACGTGATTTGCGTCGTGCGCTGGCAAGGCCCGCAGGCCAATGGCATGCCCGAGCTGCACAAGCTCACGCCACCGCTGGCGGTGTTGCAGGGCAAGGGTTTTAAAGTAGCGCTGGTCACCGATGGCCGCATGAGCGGCGCGTCTGGCAAAGTGCCCGCTGCCATTCATGTGTCGCCCGAGGCTGCAGCCGGTGGCCCGCTGGCCAAGGTGCGGGACGGCGATGTGGTTCGGCTGGATGCGCTGACGGGTCAGTTGAATGTGCTGGTCTCAAAAGATGAGTGGGCGGCCCGCACGATTGACGCCATGCCGCTGGCGTTGCGCGAGACGGGAAGCCAGGGCATGGGCCGCGAGCTGTTTACCAACATGCGCCGCAGCGCAACCACTGCAGAAGAAGGAGCCTTGTCATGGATCTGAATTTAAACGTGACAGGCAGGCTGACCGCCCTGCAGGTCATGCAGGACTCGCCTGTGATCCCGGTGATTGTGTTGACCGATGTTGCACAGGCTGTGCACATGGCGCGTGCGCTGGTGGCGGGCGGTATTCGCATGCTGGAGGTCACGCTGCGCACGCCACAAGCCCTGGCCTGTATTGAGGCGATTGCCCGCGATGTGCCTGAGGCCGTGGTCGGCGCTGGCACGGTGCGCAGTGCGGCTGACGCACAAGCCAGCGCCATGGCGGGTGCGCGCTTTATCGTCAGCCCCGGCTACACCTGCGCATTGGGTCAAGCGTGCCGAGACGTCGGTTTGCCGCTGCTGCCTGGCGTGGCCACAGGCAGCGAGATCATGATGGCGCAAGAAGACGGTTTGAGCGAGTTGAAGTTCTTTCCTGCCATGCAGGCGGGCGGTGCGGCCATGCTCAAAGCCTGGGGTGGCCCGTTTGGCGATGTGCGTTTTTGCCCAACGGGGGGTGTCACAGCGGCCAATGCGCTTGACTTTCTGGCACTGCCCAATGTGGTGTGCGTCGGCGGTTCGTGGCTCACACCGGCTGACGCCCTGGCGCGCGGCAACTGGGCACAAGTCACGGCCCTGGCGTTCCAGGCCAGCCGTTTGGGGCTGGTTTAAGCCTTAAAAGTGCCTGCAGGTCAATAAAAACAGGTGTAAGCAGCTACTGAAAATATAGCGTAGGCTTATACGAGGCTTATACCAGGCTTAGCCAGATCTCATTACGCCGTAAAAACGGCAAAGAAAACGGACTGTTGTAGCGTGACGATACCGGCTCACCCGTCGTTGCCAGACCCGCAGCCGCCAGGGCTGTGCGCAGTTTTTGCAACTGTTCCTCGTAAGTGCTTTGCGACCAGCTGCCTGAAAAGCGGATCACCGCCACACGGTTGCCCGGCACTTCACGCAGCTTGACGCGTTCGTCCAGTGGCACTGGCAGCGTGGCAAGCGTGTAGCCCTTGGGCATCACAAACTGCACCAGAAAACCGCCGGGCGTGACAGCCTGGGTCACGGGGGCGGTCATCTCCAGCTTGACAGGTGGCGCAGCGACAGCCGTTTG
The DNA here is from genome assembly GCA_044378095.1 of Polaromonas sp. Taxonomy (GTDB): domain Bacteria; phylum Pseudomonadota; class Gammaproteobacteria; order Burkholderiales; family Burkholderiaceae_C; genus Polaromonas. The sequence continues at coordinate 7,815 of JBILXX010000048.1, read as the reverse complement.
CGTCACAGGCGCGGTCATTTCCAGTTTGCGCTCACCCTTGTTTTTGCCAAATATGTAGCCCCCAGCAGGCTGAAGCCCTGGTTACCCGCCTCACTGGCCGGGCCAGGCACCACCACTTCAGCCACCAGGTAGGGTGCGTACTGCCGCACCTCAAAAACGTCGCTGGTTTGCACCACGGTGTAGGCGGGTTCGTCAATGGCGTGAGCTGGCATGGCGGCAATGAGTGTGAGCGAAGTGATGAGCAAGAAAAGCTGTTTGGCCAAAGACTTCGCGGGTTGATGTGTTGGGTTTTGAGTCATTGTGTTGGGTCAGTTAACGCAGAACCGATGATTTAAGTGCATATCTGGCAATTACAAGCCGGTGGTCCCGGTTGCCCCCAAGGTAATCAGGCCTTTGCCCAAATAATCATCAAACTGGATTTTGGGGATGGCCGTCAAGCCTGCCACGCCGTCGCCTGCGTCCCAGCTGAGCGTGGCGCTGTCATGTGCCAGGGTCACCTCAACCGGGCCGATCGGTATTTCAATCGGCGCGCCGTCCCCTGGCCGGTAGGTCACGCAGCCTGCGATCATGCCCGGTTGCGGTGTAGGCTCTGCTGCGGGTGTTGCTGGTGGGGTCATTCAATTCTCCTGAAAAACCCATTAGCGCTGCTTTTTGCGCTGATGTCTGTCAGCCAACAGCGCGCTATTCGACCCAATCGTGCATACCCTGTGCCAGCCCGTCCAGGTTGTACGGGCCAATTGCGGAGCGGATCAGCCGCAGGCAGGGCAGGTCGACAGCCGCTGTCATGCGGCGTACCTGGCGGTTGCGCCCCTCGGTAATGCACAGTTCCAGCCAGGCTGTCGGGATGTTCTGTCGCACCCGCACGGGCGGCGTGCGCGCCCACAGCGCAGGCGGCTCGTCGATCAGCCGTGCTTTGGCGGGCAGCGTCATGCCATCGTTCAGTTGTACGCCAGAGCGCAGCGCGTCAAGCGCCGCATCAGTCGGCGTGCCTTCCACCTGCACGACGTAAGTCTTTTCCATCTTGAAGCGCGGGCTGCTGATGCGCGCCTGCAAAGCGCCGTCGCCCGTTAACAGCAGCAAGCCTTCACTGTCGGCGTCCAGCCGCCCGCAGGCATAAATGCCCGGCAGGTCAATAAAGTCTTTCAGCCCCTGCCAGCGCCCCTCAGGCGTGAACTGGCTCAGCACACCGTAGGGTTTGTTAAAGCGCAGCAGCGTGCCGGTGGCCACAGTCAAAACGACGAGCCTGGCTCATTGAGAAAAGCCAGCTCTTGCGCTGTTGAAGCGCGGCCCAGCACGGCGTTGCGGTGCGGGTAGCGGCCAAACCGGGTGATGATGGCCTGGTGGCGCAGTTCAAAGTCCAGGTTGCTTTCAAGCCCAGGCAGCGCAAACAGCTCCACTGCCTGCATGTGGATCAGCGCTGACTCGCTGTGCATGTAGGGCATGTAAGCAAACCGGCGCTGGGCCATGCTTAAAACCTGGTCTTGCCCACTGGCCACCAGCTCTTGCGCCAACGCCAAAGCCAGGGCATCTTGCGCAAAAGCGCGAGACGTGTCGCGGTACACGTTGCGTGAAAACTGGTCCAGCACAATGATTTCAGCCAGCCGGCCTTCAGGCGACGTGCGCCAGGCGTACAGTTCGCACCGCGCAGCGGCCTCCAGCGTTGCGCCAAAGCGGGTGCGGATTGTTTCGTCCAGTGCAGCGTCTTTGGCAAAGTGCTGCTTGTCTGTCAGCTCGTCAAACCAGAAGGAGAGGATGTTTTGGGTTTGCATGGTGGTTTTATGCGGTTTCGGGGCTATTTTTAGCTGTTTTAGGGTAAAAATATGGCTTTTGACCAATGAATACGGGCACAAGCAGCTCCTGAAAATATAGCATACATAAACACACTGGCGATGTGTTTGACGGGGCCGCCGGGTACAAACCCTTTCAGTTCAACATTGTCCACACATCAAACCAGGCGTCAAAGCAGTGCGGGCGCTAGACTGCATTTTTACCTTTTTGACTTTCAGCCCCACTATCTAATGCCAACGCCACCATTGATGCCATCCACACCTGACGCCCCTGCCGCCATCAGCCGGGTCGACGAGCCTTTTCCTGACCATCACAACCATCTGGCCGCCACGCTCAAGTTTGCGTGGCAAATGGTTGGGCGGGGGGTGCAGGACAGGCGCTCGGCTTTTCACACCCCCGTGCTGGCCACGCAAGGCGCCGACGGCCCGCAGGCGCGTGTGCTGGTGCTGCGCGCGGCTGATGCGGCGCTGCGCAGCCTGACGTTTCATACCGACACCCGCAGCGCCAAGCTGCCTGAGCTGGCCAGTGACAGCCGGGTGGCCGTCACTTTTTATGACGCCGCCCGCAAGGTGCAACTGCGCTTGAACGGCGTGGCCAGCGTGCATGCCAATGACGCGCTAAGCCGCCAGCGCTGGGCCGCGTCGCGCCCCAGCTCACTGCGCTGCTACCTGGGCGCGCAGCCCGGTGCAGCAAGTAGCACGCCCACCAGCGGCTTGCCAGCACAGGTTGAAGGGCGCGAGCCCGAGCTGCATGAGCTGGTCATTGCCGAGCCAAATTTCGCAGTGCTCCAAGTCGCCGTGCAGCGCCTGGAATGGCTTCACCTGCACACCCGTGGCCAACGCCGGGCTCTGTTTAGCTGGGCCGATGGTGGTGAGCAAAGCAGCTGCACTATGCAGTGGCTGAATCCGTAGGCTGCTTGCATTTAGCTGCAGCTTGCTGCGCTGGAGCAGCGGCAAGCAGTGACCGGCGCGCGATAAGGTTCAAAAGTTGGGCTGGCATGCTGGCTAATGTGTGTTGGGCTGACTGCAAAGGTTACACCCGCTGGACCTGAAGTCGAGTTTGTCGTTTTCAATTCGGGGTTATCGAGGCGGCTGCTCGTGCGTCCACACCAGCAGCAAATTATTGGCAGGCATGGCGTGTCTTGAAAGTAGCTGCAGCCCCGCTTTGGCGGCCTGCGCCTTCACATCTTCAATCCGCCGAATGCCCCAAGCTGGGTTGCTTTCTCGCAGGCTCTGGTCAAACGCCAGGTTGCCCGGTGACGTCAGCACGCCTTCTTCAAGGTAGGGGCCATAGGTAATGAGCCGGCCGCCGGGCGCAAGGTGCTGAGCGCTGCCCTGCATCAGCGCTGCGCAGGTAGCCCACGGCGAGATGTGCAGCATGTTGGCGCAGTAAATCAAACCGAATTGCTGCTGGCCAGGCAACCAGTGGGGTGCCATCACGTCAATGACCACCGGCGAACGCACGTTGCGCACGTCTTGTTCGGTGACCCAGGCGTTGATCGACCCAAACCCGTCTGGCTGCGCATCGCTGGGCTGCCAGGCCCAGCCCGGCAAGCCAGAGGCAAACCAGGCCACATGCTGGCCGGTGCCTGAAGCAATCTCCAGCGCATGGCCACGCTCGGGTAAAACTCTCAAGAGCACCTCAAGAATCGCCTGCTTGTTGCGGTCAGCGGCGGGGCTGTAGTCGGGTGCGGTCATGGGCTAGTTTGATGAGGCAGCGCCTCACCCCAATAGTGAAACGTAAATGGCTTGGGCCCCGGCAAATAGCCGGTTTCCAGAGCTGGCAGCTTAAAGCCCGCACCCCGCAGCAACGAAGGAATGTCGCGGCCCAGGTGGCAGCCACCGGCCACCTTGCCCCACAAGGGCTGCAGCCGCTCTTGCCAACGCGCCACCGACGCATCGGGCGCATGGCCGTGCTCACAAAACAGCAGCTTGCCCGTTGGTTTGAGCACGCGGTGCATCTCCAGCAGGGCGCTGTGCGCATCAGGAATGGTGCACAGCGTGTAGGTGATGAGCACCGTGTCAAAGCTCGCATCTAGCAGCGGAATTTTTTCTGCTGACAGGCCAACCAGGTCAACGGGCAGCCCGGCCCTGGCAATGCGCTCCAGCGCCAGCGGGTGCATTTGCAGCGCCGGGTCCAGGCCAGTGATGTTCGTGACCTGCTGCTTGTTGTAGTGGCGCATGTTCAAGCCGGTGCCAATGCCCACCTCAAGGACGCGCCCAGCAGCTTGCGGCACCACCAACTGGCGCATGCGGCTGATCATCGGCATGCCGCAGGCCAGGTCCAGCGCCGTGGGCAGAATGTGGCGCTCGTACCAGTTGGGTAGCATCACTGCCTGGCCTGCGCGTCCTCTTTGGCCCGCATTTTGGCGGCGATGTAGTCGCCGTGTTTGACATGCAGCAGGCCTGCAATTTTGCTGATCAGGTGGTTCTCGTTCTCGTCGAGCGTGCCGTCGGCATAAGCCACTTGCCACATGAACGCCACCACCTGAATCTTTTGCTCCTGGGTAAAGCTGTCGTTCATCAGGCTGGTAAAGCTGAAGTAATCATTCGCGCTTTTGGCGGTTTGTTCGGCTTGCACCATCAGCTGCGCCAAAGCGTCCTCGCTCAATGCAAAGCGCTTGCGCAAGGCGCTCAAAGCCTGGGCGCGCTCAGCCTCGCTCAAGGTGTCGTCTGAGCGCATCACGTCAAACAGCAGCACGGCCGTGGCCAACTGCGGGTTGCCGCCTGCCTGCGCCGCTGTGGTGCCGTCGGGGATGAAGAAACTGGTGAGCAGGTTTTGCAGGGTGCTGAGCATGGGTTGGGGCTGGGGAGGCTGGTTTGAAAGGCGGGTCAATGACGACTGTTGATTTTCGCATTCACATTGCAAAAGCACACAGAGAGGTGCGGCGGCAATTGTCTGCCTTGTGTGATTACTTTGTGGGCTAAAAACAAATTTGGTTCCCGCGCTGGATTTGCAAGCGGTGCGCAAAGCATCTGCACCATGCAGTGGCTGAATCCGTAGGTTTTGGCGTTCAACCATCGCAATTAGCTGACACTGCTTCGCGATGTTTGGCCCACCCGATCTGCCGGCTGCATGACGACAGCGTCTTAAACTGTGTGCATGCCCCCCATCTTCCAGCGTGTTACCGGCTTTGCCACCCTTCAGTTTCACCGTCTCATCAGCCTCGTCAAACGCTATCCCGTTCGGGCGGCCCTGGCGCTACCGGCGCTGGTGCTGCTGTATGTGCTGGTACTGATCCCATTCACGCCGGGTGTCGGCGACCTGCGCAAAGCCAAGTCTGAACTGCCGTCGGTGCTGTTGGCGTCTGACGGCTCTGTGCTGGCCGAATACCGGCGCCTCAACCGGACATGGGTCGCGCTAAACAAAATATCCCCCAATGTCGTCAATGCGCTCATTGCGACTGAAGATCACCGCTTTTACAGCCACCACGGGATCGACCTTCGCCGGACTCTGGGGGCGCTGGTCAGCACCTTGTCGGGCGACCTGCAGGGTGGCTCCACCATCACCCAGCAACTGGCGCGCAACCTGTACCCTGAAGAAATTGGCCGCGCAGCCACCATCACGCGCAAAGTCAAGGAGGCGATTACCGCGCTGAAAATCGAGGCGGTTTATTCCAAGGCCGAGATTCTTGAAACCTACCTCAACACCGTGCCTTTTTTGTACAACGCCTTCGGCATTGAAATGGCCGCCCGGACTTATTTCGACAAGTCTGCCGACAAGCTCGATGTGCTGGAAAGCGCCACGCTGATTGGCATGCTCAAAGGCACCAGTTATTACAACCCGGTGCAAAACCCGGAGCGGTCGCTCAAAAGACGTAACCTGGTGCTGGCGCAAATGGCCAAGCATGGCAAGCTGGACCCGGCTCGCCTGGACGCGTTGAACAAGCGGCCGCTGCGGCTTGACTTCGAGCGTCAGGTCGAGCCGATTGGCCCAGCGCCGCATGTGGCGCAGTACCTGCGCAAATGGCTGGTTGGCTGGGCAGACAGCAGGGGCTACAACATTCATGCCGACGGTCTGCGGGTGCGCACCACGCTGGACGCCAACATTCAAAAGCTGGCCAACCAGGCGGTGACCCGGCAGCTGGCGCAATTGCAAAAGCTGGCCGACCGGCAGCGCAAGACCAAAGGCGACCCGCCGGTGCTTCAAGCCGGCTTTTTGGCCATGGACCCGCGCAGTGGCGGGATTCGTGCCTGGGTGGGCAGCCGTGATTTTGCGCAAGAACAGTTTGACCATGTCATCCAGGCGCGCCGCCAGCCAGGCTCAACCTTCAAGCCCTTCGTTTACGGCGCAGCGTTCATGCAGGGCCTGAGCCCCAACTACACCTTTATCGACCAGCCGGTGGCCATCACTTCTGGCGGCGGCGATGTGTGGTCACCCAGCGATGACACGCCGCCTACCTACCAGCCCACCAGTCTGCGCGATGGCCTGGCTTATTCCAAAAACACCATTACCGCCCAGCTGGTTCAAAAAATCGGACCTGCGAGCGTGGGGGCTCTGGCCCAGGCGCTTGGAGTCAGGCAAAGCAAGCTTGACCTGGTGCCGTCGCTGGCGCTGGGCACCAGCCCTGTGACACTGCTGGAAATGGTCACCGCCTACGGCACCATTGCCAACGGCGGTGCTTACCAAACACCTTTCCTGGTGGCCAGCGTCGAAGACCGCAACGGCAATTTGCTTGAAGCATTTGCGCCAGTGCGTGAGTCAGCACTGGCCATGCCGCGCGCCACGTCTTTGGTGCTGGTGGACGCGATGCGCGGCGTGATTGACCAGGGAACTGGTAGCGCGATTCGCCAGCGCTATGGCATCCAGGCCGATGTGGCCGGCAAAACCGGTACAACTCAGGACTACACCGATGGCTGGTTCATCATGATGAACCCCCAGCTGGTGGCTGGCGCGCGCGTGGGTTTTAACGACAACATCGACACCATGGGCTCCTGGGGACAGGGCGCCCGCAGTGCGCTGCCCATCGTCGGGGATGTGTTTCAGGGCGCGTTTCGCAATCGCTGGCTTGACGCCAATGCCCAGTTCGACATCCCGCGCAGAATACCGTCGCCACCTCAGCCGTTTCCAGAAGGCCAGCAGCCGCAAAACGATCCATTGGCAGATCTTGTCAACAGCATTTTTGGCAAATTGCTGAAGCAAATTCAGTAACTGCGGCTCTTGTCGCCGATCAAAACTGCACGTGATCTGTCAAGCGGCTTACCTGTAGTCCACAGGCAGCAAGCCTCTAGCCAGGTATGTTCTGCCGTGTCCAGCGCACGATGTCGCTGGCGCTCATGGCGCCGGCCTGGCGGGCCACTTCTCGGCCATTGACGAACAGCGCCAGCGTCGGAATGCTGCGGATCTGGTAACGGGCCCCCAGCGCCTGCTGCGCCTCGGTGTCTACCTTGGCCACGCGCACGCTAGGCTCCAGCTGGGCGGCAGCCTGCACGTAGCCAGGCGCCATCTGGCGGCACGGGCCGCACCACGGCGCCCAAAAGTCCACCAGCAGCGGGATCTGGTTGCGCTGCAGGTGCTTGTCAAATGCGGCCTCGGCCAGGTCAACCGGCTTGCCCGTAAAGAGCGGCTGCTTGCACTGCCCGCAGTCAGGCGCGCTGGCAAGCTGGTCCGCACGCACGCGGTTGGTGGTTTGGCAATGGGGGCAGACGATGTGGAGTGGTTCGCTCATGCGGCGTAGCTGGTGGCTGGTGCGGCGGAATGCAAGGCTTGTCGGGTTGACCTGGCTGAAACGGGGGAGATTTCCAATGAATTTGCTCCTATTTTCATAACTGCTTGCGCCCGTATTTATTGGTCCGGAGGCCTAAAACATAGGTGAAAACGGGCCGAAAACGGCATTGCAGGGCTTTTTCGGGGCCTGAACCTGCCCAAAGTCGGTCTTTTGACGTCAAAAAGTGACTATTTAGAGGGACTTGCAGAATTAAAAATCAGCAAACACCCAAACTCGCTTAGCGCTTAAATTTTAAGCACTTTTAGCTTGGCTTGGCACTGGCTCAGGGTTAGCGCATCAATTCCCCCTCGCTTCTCGCA
>JBILXX010000047.1:0-26660 GCA_044378095.1 Polaromonas sp. | reverse complement strand
GAGAAGCGAGGGGGAATTGATGCGCTAACCCTGAGCCAGTGCCAAGCCAAGCTAAAAGTGCTTAAAATTTAAGCGCTAAGCGAGTTTGGGTGTTTGCTGATTTTTAATTCTGCAAGTCCCTCAAAGGTAAATACTGATTAGTCAGACCCTATGAAAGCCATTGAACCTATTGCTTGGCACTCTCTCCAACAGAGTGCTAACATTTAGGTCGAATATAGTTTCCAAAAGGAGTTTTGCTGTGTCCACTGCTACTTATTCTCTTGCCGCCCCTGCGCCGGCCGCCTCAACAGCCGTCAATCCGTGGTCGATGTTGCCGCCTTTGGGCAACCTCGATGCTTACATTTCGGCCGTGAATCGCTTGCCCATGCTCACCCTGGAGCAGGAGCAAACCTTTGCGCGCCAGTTGCGCGACACCAATGATGTTGCGTCAGCCGAGAAGTTAGTGCTCTCTCACTTGCGCCTGGTGGTGTCTACCTCGCGCAAATACCTGGGTTACGGCCTGCCGCACGGCGATTTGATTCAGGAAGGCAACATCGGCCTGATGAAGGCTGTCAAGCGCTTTGACCCGGACCAGGGCGTGCGTCTGGTGAGCTACGCGCTGCACTGGATCAAGGCCGAAATGCATGAGTACATCCTGAAAAACTGGCGTATGGTCAAAGTCGCCACGACCAAGGCGCAGCGCAAGCTGTTTTTTAACCTGCGCTCGATGAAGCAGGGCTACAAAGACGATGCCGATGTGGCCACCCACCGCGACACACTCAGCGACGACCAGATCAGCCAGATGGCGAAAACGCTGAACGTCAAGCGTGAAGAAGTCATTGAGATGGAGCAGCGCATGTCGGGCGGCGACGTGCTGCTGGACCCAGCGCCAAGCGACGACGGCGAAGATGCGTTTGGCCCGATTGCCTACCTCACGGACGCGTCGCAAGAGCCCACCGCGCTGATGGAAGCCCACGCACGCGACAACCTGGCCACCGACGGTATTGCCACAGCACTGCAGGGCCTGGATGACCGGTCACGCAAGATCGTGGAAGAACGCTGGCTCAAGGTCAATGACGATGGTTCAGGCGGCATGACGCTGCATGACCTGGCGGCTGTGTACGGCGTAAGCGCCGAGCGAATTCGCCAGATTGAAGTGGCGGCGATGAAGAAGATGAAAAAGGTGCTGGCTGAATACGCCTGAGCACGTTCCAATAAATTCATTTTTCGGGCGAATTGCGGCGTTGCGCGGTGCTCGGGATCCTCATGCACACAAGTGCATTCCGGTGCCCTGCGCTCCGTGCGCCTTGCACTTCATCCCGAAAATCTGAATTTCTTGAAACGTGCGGCACGAACCTTAGTTGCCCTTGAGCAGCAAACGGATGTCAGCCAACAAACCTTCTGCCCCGCTGCCATAGCGGTTGTACAGGCGCAGACGGCCTTGCGGGTCGTAGATGTAATTACCAGCCGAATGGTCCATGCTGTAGCTGGTGGGGGTTTTGCCATCCACTTTTTTGTAGTAAATCTTGAAGTCTTTGGCCACGGCTGGCAGTTGCGCCAGGCTGGGGCGCAGGGCCAAAAACGTCGGGTCAAAGTTGCCCATGTAAGCTTTGAGAATCTCGGGCGTGTCCCGCTCCGGGTCCACTGATATAAACACGGCTTGCAGCTTGTCGCCGTCTGCGCCCAGAGATTTTTTAATGCCCGCCAGCTCCGCCAGAGACGTGGGGCAGACATCCGGGCACTGGGTAAAACCAAAAAATACCACCACCACCTTGCCTGCAAAGTCTTTGACGCTGCGGATTTGACCATTCTGGTCAGGCAAGCCGTCTTTTGCAAAGTCTTTGGCGTAGTCAGCACCGGTCAGGTCAATGCTTTTGAATTGCGGCTTGTCAGGACTGCAGGCCGTTAAAAACAACCCAAAAACACATATAAAAATGGCTTTTGACCAATGAATACGGGCGCAAGCAGCTCCTGAATTTATAGCAAATGCAGTGAACATAAAACCCTTAAATCAGGTAATGATCTACCAGCAGCGCCGCAAACAGCGCCGACAGATGAATCAGTGAAAAGCGAAACGTCTTGCGCGCCAGCGCGTCTGAATAATTGCGCCAGAGCTTGTAGCCGTACCAGCTGAAACCAAAGCTCAAAGCCACCGCAGCAGCCAGATACAGCCAGCCGCTCATTTGAAACACAAACGGCATCAGGCAGGCCGGGAACAGCACCAGCGTGTACAAAAAGATTTGAAGGCGGGTGAATTCGTTGCCGTGCGTCACAGGCAGCATGGGCAGCCCGGCTTTGCGATAGTCTTCAACCCGGTACAGCGCCAGTGCCCAAAAGTGCGGCGGTGTCCACAAGAAGATGATGAGAAACAAAATCAGCGCCTCGGGGCCAACCGTACCTGTCATGGCAGCCCAGCCCAGCACGGGCGGCATGGCGCCTGACGCGCCACCAATCACAATATTTTGCGGGGTCAGGGGCTTCAAAATCACGGTGTAAATCACGGCGTAACCCACAAAGGTGGCAAAGGTCAGCCACATCGTCAGCGGGTTCACCCAGACGTACAAAATGGCCGAGCCGATGGCGCACAGCACCGTCGAAAAAGCCAGCGTCAGCCAGTTGCTGATTTGACCCTGCGCGGTGGCGCGCATGGCGGTGCGCTTCATGCGCGCGTCAATGCCCTGCTCTACCAGGCAGTTAAACGCAGCCGCTGCGCCCGCTACCAGCCAGATGCCAACGCAGGCGATCAAGCCGAGTTTGAGATCGGCCACGCTGGGCACACCAGGTATGGCCAGCACCATGCCGATCAATGCGCAAAACACAATCAGCTGAACCACGCGGGGTTTGGTCAGCACATAAAACTGCCTGAACTTCGACGGCACGTGGGATAAGGGAAGACTTTGTGCGGTGCTCATTGGGTTCTTAGGCAAACATTCTGGATGCGCTGATTTTTGAGGCGCTCAACGTTTGCCGTGCGCTGCGGCTGCCGCAAACAATGCCTGTGAGCACAATCACCAGCGCCGCAGCACCGCCCGTGTGCATCACCGCCGCCGCCAGTGGCCAGCCCAGCAACACGTTGCCCAAGCCTGTGGCCACTTGCAACAGTGCCAGGCCAGCCAGCCACAGGGCAGAGGTGCGCAGCGCCTGGATGTTGTAGAGCTTGACGGCCACCACCAGCATGGCGGCAAAGACAACATAAGCGGTCAGGCGGTGAACGTAATGGATGGCCGTCAGGGCCTGAAAACTGATGTTGTCGCCATTGCGGCCAGCACCCAGCTCACGCCAAATCGTGAAGCCTTCGCGGAAATTCATCGCGGGCCACATCGAGCCCTGACAGGCCGGAAAGTCAGTGCATGCCAGAACTGCGTAGTTGGTACTGACCCAGCCGCCTAGCGCGATTTGCAGCCATAGTAAAGCGAAGGTAACCACCACCCAAGCCAGCGTGGCAGGCTGCAATGCAACGGGCAGTTGCTCTCCCTGCGCCTGGGCGTAGCGCACGTTTTGCACCTTGAGCAACGCCAGCAGAATCATGCCGCCCATCAGGTGCAGCGTGACGATGGCCGGAAACAGTTTCATCGTTACCGTCAACGCGCCGAATGCGCCTTGCAGGCAAACCCCAAACAGGGTGAAAGTAGGCCACCAGGGCGAGATGTCAAACTTGGGATCTGTAGCGCTGAGGGTTGGCTCAAGCTCACGCGACTTTTTTCGTTTGCGCTCCAGCCAGGTGGTAATGGCCAGCGTCAAGATCAGCACGCCCACACCGGTTGCCAGATACCGGTGAATCATCTCGATCCAGGCTTTGGGGAAAGTCACTGGCCCTGTTGGCATGGCAGCCTGTGCTGCGCTAATGTGCGGCGTTGCGCCTATCGGGCTGGCGTGGCCATAACAGCCCGGCCAGTCTGGGCAGCCCAGCCCAGAGTCCGTTAACCGGGTAAAGGCACCAAATATCACCAAGTCAAAGGTCAGGAAAAGTGTGACCCAGGTGAGTGTGCGCAAGCGCTGGGCTGTTGGCGCATGGCGGCTTTTCAACCAGACCCAGGCCAGCGGCCCGATGGCGACGACCATGCCCATGATCATCAGCCGCAGCGTAGGGCTCAGGTTGTAGAGTTCTGTCGTGTCCATGATTTTTAGCGCCCTTCCACATCCCAGCTACCGGATGCTCTGAGCAATCTGTCAAGATCACGCTTGGCTTTGGCTGCGCCTGCGGCATCCATGTTGGCGGGAAAGCGCATCATCAGGTTACCGATGGGGTCAACGACATACAGATGGTCTTCCGGGCGCTGGCTGCCTGCTGGCGGCAGCCATTGCACCAAAGCTTCGGCAGGCACGCGCAAAACGGTTGCTTCAGTCAGCGCTGGCTGAAGGCGCGCATCCACGGCAGCGGCATCGGTCACCAGCCAGACACGGTCTAAACGGCCTTTTTGTTTTCCCAGTGACTCGCGCAACTGCCGCTGAAAGTACAAACGTTGCTGGCAAGCATCGTCGCAAGCTGCGCTGGCCACGCTGATCAGTAGCCATTGTTTTTTTAGCTCTGAGAACTCGCCCGCTTTACCACTTAAATCGGTAGTGACCATCGCAGGCAAGGGTCGCTGCGGCGTGATCAGTTCGCCATAATTTCGGCGGCCTTCAGGACGCACCACGTAATAAGTGAAGTAAGACGCGATAACGGGCGAGGCGCAGACCAACAGCACGGCAATCATCTTCCAGCGGCCTGCGCGGCTGCGTGCGCCGTCGTCGGCAGGCACAGGCAGGTTGTGGACCGTGAGGCCCAGTGGCTCATCTTGAGCGACAGAAGTGGGCTTAAGGGGTGATTCAGACATTGAGCAATTGTTTTCGCTTAAGGCGCCAGGGGTTAATAAGTTGAAACCAGACATACAAGCCGACGACCAGAGCGCACAAGCCAAACCACTGAAACGCATAGCCGTGGTGTTTGGCGATGCCCACATTGGGCGCGGCCCAGTCGCGCAGCAAGCCTTCATTAGCCGGGCCCATTTGCAACATCGACACAGGCAACAAAGGCAAAGCGATTTCGCGGCTGTAAGCAGGAATGTCAATATTTTGCCGGATGCGCCCGTTATCAAGACCTTTGAACTCATATAACTTGGACGGCGGCGGGGCCATGCGTCCACGCACAGTGACGAGGCCTGAAGGCGTCTGAATGTCTGGCAGCCTTGTACGGTCTGCAAAATTACGCAACACCCAACCGCGCTGCACCAAAATAATCTGGCCTGTGCCGTCCAGCACCAGAGGCGTGATAGCGATCAAGCCTGTCTTGCCATTCATCTGGCGGTTGTCCAAAAACACGGTTTGGTCTGCACGCCAAACGCCTTTGAGCGTCGCGCGGCGATGCACAGCGTCTTTTAAAATGTTGGGGTCGGCCAGGTCTGGGGCCTTCAAGATGAACTGGTTGCTTTGCGCCTCAATGGCCAATTGCAAATTTTGCTTCTGCGCCGCCCTGCGCAATTGCCATTGCCCCAACGAAAAGGTCAGCGCAGCCACCAAGAGTGCGGCGGTTGTCAATATCCAAAACCTTGCACTAGACGACAATTTGGCCATCAGCCGATAATCCCGGTTATGACGTATCTAGTTGCCATTGCATTTTTAGCCATCATCGCCAGCCTGGCCGTTGCGCTGTTTTTCATGCTCAAGGATGGCACTGAGGGTAAAGCCAAAACCAGCGGCATGGCGAAGGCGCTGGCTTTTCGGATTGGCTTTTCGGTATTGCTGTTTGTGTGCATTTTGATAGCCTGGAAGATGGGGGTTATCCAGCCGACTGGTTTGCCTGTTGCAAAATAAAGTTTCATTTTAAAAAACAACAAAGGCCGCGCAATGCGGCCTTTTGCATGTCGCAACGAGATTTTTACAACCAGTAAACCAGGATGTACAAGCCGAGCCAGACCACGTCGACAAAGTGCCAGTACCAGGCCGCACCTTCAAAACCAAAATGTTTGTCAGCCGTGAAATGGCCTTTTTGCAGACGCAAGGTGATAAACAACAGCATCAGCATGCCAACAAACACGTGAAAGCCGTGAAAACCAGTGAGCATGTAAAAAGTCGAGCCGAAAATGCCTGAGTTGAGTTTGAGGTTCAGGTCAGTGTAGAGGTGGTAATACTCATAGCCCTGCACGCACAGAAACACGAAACCCAAAATCACCGTCATCCACATGAAGGCAATGGTTTTGGCGCGCTGGCCTTCGCGCAGGGCATGGTGGGCAATGGTCATCGTCACGCCAGAGGTGAGCAGCAACGCGGTGTTGATGGTGGGCAACCAGAAAGGTCCAACGGTTTGAAATGGCTCAACAATATTGGCCGGTGAAGCAGTAGCACCTGCAGCCACACTGGGCCAAACGGCTTTAAAGTCTGGCCACAACAGTGAGTTTTCAAACCCACCCAATGCGGGTACTGAATGCGAGCGCGCCCACCACAGCGCGGTAAAGAACGCGCCAAAAAACATGACTTCAGAAAAAATAAACCAGCTCATGGACCAGCGAAACGACAGGTCAATCTTGTAGCCATAAAGGCCACCTTCGCTCTCACGCACTGACTCGCTGAACCAGCGGTACAGGGTTACCAGCCACCAAACCATGCCAAAGGCCAGTGAGTACATGCCCCAGGTGTAACCATTGATCCATTTGCTGGCGCCCAAAACGACAAAAAGCAGGCCGATAGCAGCCATCACAGGATGACTCGACGGTGCTGGCACAAAGTAGTGCGGGGTACCTGTGGTGGTAGCTGATGACATTTCTAAACTCCTGCTTTCTCTGATTTCACTGATTCCATGATGGGCTAAAAATCTGAACTATTTGCCCACAACCCAGGTAGCCAGCAATATCAGGCTACCAACAAAAACAAAAACCCCAACCAGACCAGCAATGACGATATGCACAGGGTTGAGCTGTGCCACATCCTGCTCATAACCGCCACGAGAGCGCAACCCGACAAATGACCACAGCACGGCTTTGACTGTGCTTAAAACCGAACTTTTGCGCGGGTTTACTGGAAGATTCTCGGGCTTTTTCATACGCCAGGCGCTTTGGAGTCGATGGCAACGGCAGCCTGCGGTGCAGCGGGTGTGCGGCCACCAACCTCAAAAAAAGTGTATGACAGCGTGATGGTCTGCACGTCCTTTGACAGTTTGGGGTCGATCACAAAAGCGACAGGCCACTGTTTCTTTTCACCCGGTGCAAGGGTGTATTGCTGAAAGCAGAAGCATTCGAGCTTGTTGAAATGGGCACCCGCTTGAGTGGGAGCATAGCTCGGTATGGCTTGCGCAGACATCGTGCGGTTTTGAGTATTCTGGAACTCGTACATCACCGTCATCAACTCACCAGGATGAACCTTGATGCTGCTTTGGGCGGGCTTGAAGTGCCAGGGACCGCGCGAGTTGGCGTCAAACTCCACCGTGATGCTGCGCGACACATCCACTTGCGTATTGGCAGGCATCTTGGGGGTAGCACCAGGAATCTGCTTGTCACCCAGAGCCAGGATATTGATGCCTGTCATCTCACAAATGGCTTTGTAGATGGGCACCAGTGCGTAACCAAAACCAAACATGGCCAGGACGATCACGCCCAGCTTGCCGACCATCTTGGAATTTTCTCGATTGATAAACATCTGGAGTTTTCCGCTTAACGACCAAAGAAAATCATTTTGACCATGAAGCCTGCGAAGAAGACGATGGCAACGGAGGCAAGGATAAGCCCAAGCCGCAAGTTGCTCTTCCTCTTGGCATTCGCATCAGATGTAGTCATTTGCACAGAAGTTAATGGTCATTAACCAATCACGCGCGTAGCAGATGCATCAAGCTTGGGCGGTGTCTCAAAGGTATGAAACGGCGCAGGAGATGGTACTTCCCACTCAAGACCCTCAGCACCTTTTGCATTCTTGTCGTCAGCGTCAATCCACGGATTGGCGCGTGCTGGCTCGCCCTTGCCTTGCATCGCTGGAACAACGATAAACAGGAAAAAGTACAGCTGTGCAAAGCCGAAGAAGAATGCGCCAACGCTGGCAATGGCATTGAAATCTGCGAACTGCATGGGGTAGTCAGCGTAGCGACGCGGCATGCCTGCCAAACCCAGGAAATGCATTGGAAAAAAGGTGACGTTAAATGAAATGAGGGACCACCAGAAATGGATTTTGCCGCGCGTCTCGCTGTACATCACACCCGTCCACTTGGGCGCCCAGAAATAGTAGCCCGCGAACATGGCGTAGAGCGATCCCGCTACCAGAACATAGTGAAAGTGAGCCACCACGTAATAGGTGTCCTGCAGTTGTGTGTCAATCGGAGCCACTGACAAAATGACACCGGTCAAACCGCCAATCGTGAATACGAAAATGAAACCAACCGCGAACAACATGGGGGTTTCAAACGACATGGAACCCTTCCACATGGTCGCGACCCAGTTGAACACCTTGACACCCGTGGGGACGGCAATCAACATGGTTGAGTACATGAAAAACAACTGGCCCGTCACGGGCATGCCGGTGGTGAACATGTGATGTGCCCAAACCACAAAGCTCAAAATTGCGATGGAGCCTGTGGCATAAACCATGGATGCGTAACCAAACAAACGCTTGCGTGAAAAAGCAGGAATGATGTGACTGATGATGCCGAAGGCCGGCAAGATCATGATGTAGACCTCAGGGTGTCCAAAAAACCAGAAAATATGCTGGTACATCACCGGGTCACCGCCACCAGCGGGGTTGAAAAAGCTGGTGCCAAAGTGCCGATCGGTCAGGGTCATCGTGATCGCGCCAGCCAACACCGGCATCACGGCAATCAGTAAATATGCGGTGATCAGCCAGGTCCAGCAAAACATCGGCATCTTCATCAACGTCATGCCAGGAGCGCGCATGTTCAGGATCGTGACGATGATGTTGATAGATCCCATGATCGAGGAGGCACCCAAGAGGTGCAAAGCAAAAATGCCTGAGTCCATTGACGGACCCATTTGCAGCGTGAGAGGTGCATACAGCGTCCAGCCTGCAGCCGGAGCGCCTCCGGGCAAGAAAAACGACGTCGCCAGCATCAGCGCTGCGGGAATCATGAGCCAGAAGCTGAAGTTGTTCAAGCGTGCAAAAGCCATGTCAGCAGCGCCAATTTGCAGCGGAATCATCCAGTTGGCGAATCCTACAAAGGCCGGCATGATCGCACCAAACACCATAATGAGCCCATGCATGGTCGTGAGCTGGTTAAACAGCTCCGGATTAACCAATTGCAGACCCGGCTGAAACAACTCTGCACGAATGCCCAGCGCGAGTACGCCACCAAACATTAAATTGAAAAACGCGAACAGCAGGTAAAGCGTGCCGATGTCTTTGTGATTGGTTGCAAACACCCAACGGCGCCAGCCGACAGGCGCGCCATGGTCGTGATGGTCGTCATGTGCGTGGTCACCAGCGTGGCCTTTGGGGTCTAGTACGGCACTCATCTTCTCTTCCTTCGTGTCTTGGCAAATGACGGGATGGTCAAACGCCTTGAAAATTTAAATGTTCAAACAGTTTATTTGCGAGCGGTTTGCAGCTCAGCAGGCTGGACCACGTCACCGGTCTGGTTGGACCAGCTGTTTTTGGTGTAAGTCATGACAGCAGCCAGATCGGTGTCACTCAATGTTTTCCAGGCTGGCATGGCACCGTTGTTCGCACCGTTGAGCATGATGGCAATCTGTTTGGCATGGTCTTTGTCCAGCACGATGGCTGAACCGTCCAGCGGCTTGATCGCACCCGCGCCTTTACCCTTAGGCTGGTGGCAAGCCACGCAATTGGCCGCATAGACTTTTTCGCCACGCGCCTTCAAATCGGCCAGCACCCAGACTTTGGATGGGTCATCCGCTTTTGCAGCCATTTCCTTGTTCTTGCCAGAGACCCACGCCGAATAATCAGCCGCTGAAACCACTTTTACATGAATCGGCATGTAGGCATGCTCCTTGCCGCAAAGTTCCTGGCACTGTCCGTAGTAGTCACCCACTTTGTCGGCCCTAAACCAGGTGTCGCGCACAAAACCGGGAATCGCGTCCTGCTTGATGCCAAAGGCAGGCACCGCAAAAGCGTGAATCACATCGTTGGCAGT
The DNA here is from genome assembly GCA_044378095.1 of Polaromonas sp. Classification (GTDB taxonomy): domain Bacteria; phylum Pseudomonadota; class Gammaproteobacteria; order Burkholderiales; family Burkholderiaceae_C; genus Polaromonas. The sequence goes on along the minus strand of JBILXX010000047.1, from coordinate 16,615 downwards.
CGTGATGATGCGGATTTTCTTGTTGACGGGCACCACCATCGGGTTATCAACCTTGAGCAGGTAATTGTCAACAACTTCGCCCGGTTTAGGGCCACCCGCGTTGGACATCACGCGGTGGGTGTTGTCAAGCGTTGATAAAAACCCGATGCCTTCACCTTCGCCCTTGATGTAGTCGTAGCCCCACTTCCACTGCATGCCGGTGGTTTTGATGGTCAGGTCAGCGGCTGTGGTGTCTTTTTGCGCGACCAGCACCTTGGTGGCAGGCAACGCCATACCGATGACGATGAGAAACGGAACAATTGTCCAGGCGATTTCAACAGCTACGGACTCATGAAAATTGGCCGCTTTGTGACCTACCGATTTGCGGTGCTTCCAGATGGAATAAAACATCACGCTGAATACGGCGATAAAAATCACAATGCAGACAATCATCATGAACCAGTGCAGCCAATGCTGTTCTTCAGCAATTTTGGTGACTGCGGGGTGCATGTTGAGCTGGCGCACTGCAGGCCCGCCGGGCAAGTCATTGACAGCGTAAACCGCCGTGCTGACCCAAGCGCCCAAAAAAGCCAAAGCGCTAGCAGCAAGACGGGCGCCCGGCTGTGTCATGTTGCTCATGGTTTTACGTACATTCATCGTGATCACTTTTATGCCCCAATTACCAACTCAAATTACGAACTTGTTTTGCCCGTCAGGCTAAAACCACTGATTATAAAGTTAGCCAACTGTGTAGCTTGCCAGTTTCGACTTATATAAGCCTGACACATTGCCTTTAGCAGCCGCGCAGCGCAAACCGAATCTCTCTTGCCAAAGCGGGCCGAAGCTCCGGCCGCACATGCCGACCCACCTGAACGGTCCGTCCCTGCCCGGAAACCTCGATCAATGAACCGTCGCCATCTTTGGGTTCAACGCGGACCCATTCGCGGTTAAATTCTGCCCGCTTAAGGCGGCCTGCTGTTTCAAGTTCCACCACCAGTTGCCCACCCTCAAGCGAAATTTTTTCACCATCGCGGGCATGCCTTGCATAAACCATGAAGGCCGCGCCAACAGCCAGCAACTCGGCCCAGGCAAAAGGCATCACCAGGGTCGCGCCCTGAAACCAGAAAAATGTGGCAATTCCCAAAGAGACCACGCTGAGCGAGATAAAAAGCCCAAGCAATTGCGCGGGAGTCACTGAGCAGTTGCGCTTGAGCAGCCACTGCACATCTACCTGGCTTGAATCACCAGAAACAGGAGGAGTGGCAAAGCGAAAAGGCGGAGATTCAGAAGAAAAAGAACGGTTAAGAGCTTGTGACACTGAGCGACACTCAAAAAATGGCAGCCTGGCAGACTGATTGAGGCGTGGGAACATGCCCAAATTAAAAAATGCAGTATAACGGGGTTTACCCAGTGGTTAGCCTCTGAAACCGCCCAAATCCGACAAGCGCATCGGCCTATTGGACTGATTTTTTTCCGATGCCCAGCATATCGCGCATGTCACTTGCAGATATGGAGCTTTTTGCACTGACTTTGACTTTCGGTTGGGGTTTGAGTGCATGGCCGTAAATCACTTCAAACGTCAGGCTCAGACGCCCGTCAGGGCCAGTTTTCAGGTGCTGTTCCAGGTTTCTTTCTAGAGTCGATCGCCACTGCCGCCCGCGCAGACCGGCAAACCGCGCCGGGTGAAAGTTGCGGCCCAGCTCAGCCAGCTCCTGTAGCAACCGGGCCGGTGTTTCGTATGTCAGCGTGATGCGCTCCATATCCATCACGGGCTCCGCAAAACCGGCTTGCACCAGCATGTCGCCCCAGTCGTGCATGTCTGTCAAGTCATGACCGGCGGGCGCCCAGCCAAGTTTTCTGTAGACCTCGCGCAACTCGACAGCCGTATCTGGCCCCAGGCATGAAAACATCAGAAAGCCACCAACTTTCAAAGCGCTGTGCCACTGCGCCAGAAGCGCCTGAGGGTCGGCCGCCTCATGCAGCGCCATGTTGGCCCACAGCATGTCGACGCTGGCTGGCAGAAGCGCCTCAAAACGCGTCGCCGGGCGAAACCAGCCGGCAGGCTGCCACCACTTTTTCGCTATGTTTTTTATAGCTTCTTGCGCACGTATTTGTTGTTTCTCAGCAATAAAACATATAGATTTTGAATACTTTTCAGCCAGTTTTCGATGGTTTTGCAGACCACCACGCACTGCACCCCAATGCGCCCAGGCTTGTGGCTGCAGCTTGATCCACTGCAGTCGGTCCAGCATCCGGCTGGCCACTTCTTCATGCAGCCAGGGCGAAGTCGATGGTGCGATGCGTTGCCAGCGGGCAACGGCTACAGGGTCAAGCGTAGGTGGGCGTTCAGTTTTCATGATTTGCGCCCGAGTATATTGACCGGGTGTTCAAACGCCTGTTGCAAAGCCCATTCTCACATCTCGCCCAGCGGCTACCCAGCCAGTGCGCGGTTTGCCGCGCCTGGCCGTCAAAGCCGGTTTGCAGCGCCTGCATGGCACGTTTTGTGACTGACAAGCCGCGCTGCAAACGCTGCGCTATTGCCCTCCCCACCGATCTGTCGATGGGGCAGCGCATCAACCCTGGCGTGTGTATCGACTGCATCCAAAAGCCGCCGCCGATTGATTCCGCGCTGGTGCTGCTGGACTACGGCTACCCCTGGTCTGGCTTGATCAGCCGCTTCAAATTTGGTGAGCACCCCGGCTGGGCAACTTTTTTTACGGCCACACTTTTGGAAGCACCTGGCGTGAAGCAAGCTTTGACTAACCTGCAAAGTACCGACCTGATCTTGCCTGTGCCCCTGTCAAAAGAACGCTTGCAAACCCGCGGTTTTAATCAGGCTTGGGAATTAGCCAGCGCGCTGGCAAAACAATCTGGCTCCTCCGCCAAAACAGACAGTACCTTGCTCATACGGGTTAAAAATACCCGTCCCCAAACCGAGCTGCTGCGGCAGGAGCGGCTGGCCAACGTCAGGGGCGCGTTTCAGATTGACCCGTTGCGCGTGTGTGAACTTGCAGGCCGGCGCGTGATACTGGTCGATGATGTCATGACCAGTGGCGCATCTCTTTTTACAGCGGCTGAGGCACTGCGTGCAGCAGGTGCAAGCCACATCACCGGCCTGATACTGGCCAGAACACCACGCTAGATTTATGTTCAATATTGTTTTGGTTCAGCCTGAAATCCCGCCGAATACCGGTAACGTCATTCGCCTGGCTGCCAACACCGGCTGCCGCCTGCATTTGATTGAGCCTTTGGGCTTTTCAATGGACGACAAGCATATGCGCCGCGCCGGGCTGGACTATCACGAGTACGCTGAACTCAAACGCCACGCCAGTTGGCAAGCGTTTGTCAGCGCTGAAAAGCCCGACGCTGCACGCCTGTTTGCCATGACCACGCGCGGCTCCCGAAACTTGTACGACGTGACCTTTATGCCGGGAGACTGGCTGATATTCGGCTCCGAAACCAAGGGACTGGACGCAAGCCTGCGCGAATCATTTGCACCCGCACAGCGACTCAAGCTCCCCATGCAGGCCGACCAGCGCAGCCTTAATCTGTCGAATGCGGTGGCTGTGACAGTGTTTGAGGCCTGGCGCCAAAACAATTTTGCAGGCGCGTCGGAAATTAGCAACGCAACCAGTCCAATAACTTGACTTAGTTCACACGGCTCTAGGAGCTTGCTTCTAGATGGCCGGATTGGTACGCATTGGTCTTGCAAGGCTTCCAGGGAAAACCCTAAAATCAAAGCTTAATCAACAGAGTACAACTGATCGAGACCTTCGGCAGGCAGACTCCAACGCATAACCCACCCAGTTCACAAGACTGGCGGAGCATTTTTCGTGAACACGGTTTTTCAACGTATTTTCGGCACCTCAAAACCCGAATCGGAGCCAGCATCCGGCTTGCCACTGGACGTCATTCAGGTCAGCCTGCGTGAAGCACTGCTCGGCTGCCACGGCGTGCGTGCTGACCGACTTTTATACAAAATTGACATCGCAAAAACGCCCTCAGAATTGTGGGCATTGCGCAGCGATTTACATCAATGTATTGCGCAGGTTCATACCGAAGGCATTGCAGCACATCGCATCAACGAGCTGAGTGCTGTTTTCGCAGGCTGGATTCCAGCTGCCCAACTGGTCAAAATACAGCAAACGTTCAAGCCATCAAGGCCTTGATGCGGTGTCAGGGGTAGCGTCGCACCAGAGACTCTGCCACGCACACCGGCTTGGCTGAACCCTCACGCTCCACCGTCACTTCCCAGGTCATCTGCACGCCGTCGTTGTCAATCGGCTGCGTTGCCAGCAGCTTCATGCGTGCCCGCAAACGGCTGCCCACGGGCACAGGGGCGGTAAACCGCACTTTGTTCAGCCCATAGTTCACGCCCATGCGTGAGCCGACGATGTCAAACGACGATTCAAAAAATTGGGGAATCAACGACAAAGTTAAAAACCCGTGCGCAATCGGCCCGCCAAACGGGCCTTGGGCGGCTTTTTCGGGGTCTACATGAATCCACTGGTGGTCGCCCGTGGCTTGAGCAAACAGGTTCACCTGCTGCTGGGTAATGGTCAGCCAGTTGCTGACGGCAACTTCCTGGCCCACACACGTAGCCAGTTCGGCGATGGTTTGAAAGGTCTTCATTTGTCCAGCCACTCGCAGATGCTTTTCCACTGCTCCAGGTCTTTTTCAACCCGGCCAGGCGCCACATCAAACAGGCTCAAGCCGCGCGCGGCCAGGTGAATGTAGTTTTGCGTGTCACGCACCATGCCCAACACAGGCACACCCAACCCATCCACAAACCCGCGCAGCTTGTCAGCCGCAATCGTGCGCGAGTCCACCCGCATGCCGACAATGCCCACCTGCAGCTTGCCAGCGTGACGGTGCTCTGCCAGCTGGTCCAAAAACGCGCGGGTGGCAAAAATATCAAACACGCTGGGCTGTAGCGGCACGATGATCTTGTCGGCCAGTTTGATCACATCGTTAAACCGCCAGCCATGCAGGCCGCCCGGCGTGTCCAGCACCACATGCGTCGTCCCCTTGGGTGGCTTGGCGATCTGGTCAGCCGTGATGTCCCAGGTCGCAATCGGCCTGGCAGCAGGTGGGCGCAGCCCCAGCCACAGTCTGGACGACTGTTGCCTGTCCGCATCGCCCAGCATCACGGCATGACCCTGGCTGGCAAAATAACCCGCCACATTGGTGGCAAGGGTCGATTTACCAACACCGCCTTTCGGATTGGCAATCACCACGACTGGCATGTTGAACTCCTCAATTCAGTTAAGTGAACTTTTACGCTATGGTAACGGCTAGCAAGCAACCACAAACACTATGGAACACACCCCTGCCTGGCTGATTAACAGCTTTATTTACCTGGCTGCTGCCGTGATTGCCGTGCCTCTGGCAAAAAAACTGGGGCTGGGCGCCATCATCGGTTACCTGGCCGCCGGCATTGCGATTGGCCCTTGGGGTTTAAAACTTGTCACCAACGTGCAGGACATCCTTCACTTTGCCGAATTTGGCGTGGTGCTGATGCTGTTTCTTGTGGGTCTTGAACTGGAGCCCAAACGTCTGTGGAATTTGCGCCGCCCGATTTTTGGCTGGGGCAGTGCGCAAATGCTGGCTTGTACCGTCGCCATCACAGGCGTGGCGATGGTTTTTGGTGTCAGCTGGCAAATTGCACTGGTCGCAGGGCTGGGCTTGGCACTGTCAAGCACAGCCATCGCCCTGCAAGCCATTGGCGAGCGCAATTTGATGCCGACATCCAGCGGGCAGGCCGGATTTTCGATTCTGCTGTTTCAAGACGTAGCCGCCATCCCGATTTTGGCATTGTTGCCGCTTCTGGCCATTTCAGGAGGCTCAAATGAGGCTTTAGATCAATCAAATCGGGCTCTGGAAGCTATTAAAATAATAGCGGTTATTGGCGGCATCATTTTGGGTGGGCGCCTGCTGCTGCGTCCCGTGCTGGGCTGGATCGCCAAAAGCGACACACCAGAAATATTTACCGCCGCGTCGCTTCTTTTGGTGGTCGGCATTGCAGCACTCATGCAGTTTGTCGGCCTGTCGATGGCGCTAGGCGCATTTTTAGCGGGCGTGCTGCTGGCTGAAAGCGAATACCGCCGCGAGCTGGAAACCGACATTGAGCCGTTCAAGGGCCTGCTGCTGGGCCTGTTTTTCATTGCAGTCGGCATGAGCATTGATTTTGGCGTGCTGCTGGCGTCCCCTGGCTTGATGGCGGCCATTTTGTTTGGTTTTTTAGGCTTGAAGCTGGCGGTGATTTACGGTCTGGCGCGCGCAATGAAGCTGCCTTTTCAGGAGCGCCCGGTGTTTACCGTGCTGCTGGCGCAGGGCGGTGAATTTGCCTTTGTGGTGTTTCAGGCAGCTAGCACGGCGAATGTGTTTTCAATGGAAACATCGTCGCTGCTGATTGGTGCGGTCGCGTTGTCGATGCTGATCACGCCATTGATTCTGATTGCTGTCGACAAGTTGTTGCTACCGCGTTATGCCAATTGCAATGTCACGCAGATGGCTGAAATATCAGAACAACAAACCGCGCCCATCATCATTGCCGGCTTTGGCCGCTACGGTCAAATTGTCGGCCGCATGCTGCTGGCTCAGGGCATTGCACCTACCGTGCTTGACCACGATGCCAACATCATCGAAACCGCCAGGTCGTTTGGCTACCGCGTGTTTTACGGCGACGCGACACGGCTTGATTTGCTGCGCACCGCAGGCGCGGCCAGCGCCAAAGTCATTGTGGTGGCGGTGGACGATGTGGTGCAGTCCATCAAGCTGGTTGAGATGGTCAAGGCGCATTTCCCGCAGCTTGACATCGTCGCTAGAGCCCGTGACGTGACCCATTGGAACCAGTTGCGCGACCTGGGCGTTTTGCGGGTCGAGCGCGAGGTGTTTGAGTCCAGCCTGAGAAGCGCCCGCAGCGTGCTGGAGCTGATGGGTCAACCGCCTCACGAGGTCAAGCAGATCGCCCAGCGCTTCAGGCAGCATAACCTGGCATTGTTCGAGCAGCTTTACCCCCACCACAAAGACCGCGCCAAGGTGATAGCGGTGGCCAAACAAGGCCGTGCACAACTGGAAGAACAAATGGCCAGAGAGCGTGAGCTAATGGCGCGACCGCAGACTGCGGCTGGGCATGAAGAGCCAGTGGATTCACATTCGGGCAAAAATGCCTGAAACCGGTCCGAAAACCACCTGAAACTGCCATTTTTAGCTGCCAAATGTGCCTTCAGCCCAATAAATACGGGCGCAAGAAGCTATTAATTACATAGCCTTTAGAGTGCCCGCCTGCGTCGCCCCAACAAAGCCACGCTCTTGTGCAAACCAGTCGAGCACCGGAATCGTTCCGGGCAACACATGTGCAACGGTTACAGGCAAGCTTTGCCAGGCGAACGACTGGCCTTCATGCATGTGCAATTGGCCTGTCCAGTCGAATACTTTGCAAAAGTTCAGCCTCACCAGGGCGTGGGGATAGTCAACCAGCTCAACTTTCCATGGTGTGGCATGACCAATGGTGATGCCGATTTCTTCCATCAGCTCGCGGCGCAGGGCTTGTTCGACGGATTCACCAGCTTCCAGCTTGCCGCCAGGGAACTCCCAATAGCCTTCATACACCTTGCCGGGTGGGCGACTGGTCAGGAGAAAGTCACCATTGGGTTTGATCAGCACACCGACAGCAACGTCTACCGTTTTGCGGTCTGAGCCGCCTTCTCTCGGGCGGTCGCCGTCGGCTATCAGCGTCATTGACTAAGCATGCTTTCCGGCATAGTCCCGTGCAAACTGATAGGCAACTCGACCGCTTCTTGATCCGCGCTCCAAAGCCCACACCAGCGATGCTGGCCGTGCGGCCTCGATAGCGGCTTTGCCCACCCCAAAAGAAGACAGCCACTGCGCCACGATGGTCAGGTACTCGTCCTGGCTGAAAGGGTAAAAACTCACCCACAAGCCAAAGCGTTCAGACAGTGAAATTTTTTCTTCAACCACTTCACCAGGGTGAACCTCACCGTCGTCGGTGTGGGTGTAGCTGAGGTTTTCTTTCATGTACTCAGGCAGCAGGTGGCGACGGTTACTGGTGGCGTAGATCAGCACATTGGGCGTGGCGGCGGCGACAGAGCCGTCCAGAATCGACTTGAGGGCTTTGTAGCCAGGCTCGCCGTCTTCAAAGCTCAGGTCATCGCAAAAGACAATGAATTTTTCAGGCAAATCGCTCACCACATCGACAATGTCGGGCAAGTCGGTCAGGTCGGCTTTGTCAACTTCTATCAGCCGCAGGCCACGCGCTGAATATTCGTTCAAACAGGCCTTGATGAGCGACGATTTGCCCGTACCGCGTGAGCCAGTCAGCAATACGTTATTGGCAGGCTTGCCATTGACGAATTGCTCGGTATTACGCTGGATCTTTTCTTTCTGATCGTCGATCTCTTTCAGGTCATTGAGCGCCATGCTGCCAATGTGTTTGACCGGCTCCAGGCTGCCATGGCCTGAGCTGCGCTTGCGGTAACGGTAGGCGACAGATGCCGACCAGTCAGGTGCGTTAAGCGGCTGCGGCAGGACTGATTCCATGCGGCTGATCAATGCCTCCGCTCGGACGATCAGGCGTTCAAAATGCTCATTCATTTTTCTATTCCGTCTTCAAACTGTTTCTGGATTAGGCGCAAAGCCCCAGCCAGTGCTGTAGCACGGCAAGGTGGAGCCACGACTATACCCATCCCCCCCGAAGACACCGACTTGGGAACTGTCTGCTGTGCGCTAGCGGGGGTGAACTCGATTTTGGAGTGAAAGACACTCGCCCCGAGCGAAGTCCGTGGCCCGGCGCTTGGGCGCTGGTTTGTGGCGGGTCTTCTTCTTTAGGGAAAAAACCTGTTAATCCGAATAAGAACGGACACCAGACGCTATTGAACTTGTAGCAATTTTTCCAGCGTCCTAATATGCCCACAACGACAGCGGGCCGAATCAATAGGTTCAACCCACTTGACGCGAGCCGTCTGCTTGATTGGATTGATAGATAGGCACATCGTCTTTGACATCGACCAATCTGCCGTTCTTAAAAACCAGCTGCGCACCAGCATTCAGAAGTGCCTCTGCAGAGAGTATTTTTCCGTTGCTCTTATCTACTCCCTGTCGGCTTAGCTCACTGCGCAGGCTATTGCCCAAGTTTTGGGGGTTACCGTTACCCCCCTCACCGCCGGAGCAACTAATTAGCGCAATGACGAAATCCTTGTTCAGATACTTGGCGTCAAATAAACCCGAAAGCTCAGACGCTGAGATACGACCAGTGCTTCCAGTCAGAGAGCCATAATTTCGTTGGCTGGATAGCTCAATGCCATCAACACTACCGTGTCCTTCGACCATCAGCACGTCGATGGGTTGCTTTTTTCCAACTTCAGCGATGGATTCCGACAAAGTCTCCGTATTCTTGGGCTCGTAAAGCATGACACGGTAGCCGTTTTTGATGAGTTCTTTTATTCTGGCCTCAGTGTAAACCTGAGAGCCGTTATGGTCATTTGTCGCCATAATTATTACTGCGACAGGTCTGTTGTCGGGTTTGTTCTCCAATCTGTTTTTCACGATTGCTGACAATGTTTCAAAACCATAACAGTGGACTTGCGTAATCCCAAGTTCTGCGGCTTTTCCGATCAGATCACCCCATTTCTGGAACATGGCGGCGTCCTTTGATGCCAAACCCTTTTCCTTGGCAAGGGTCTTCAGCGCATCTGCCATTTTCTGGGTTTGTCCGGGGCTTTGCCGCTGCTGCATGAACGGGTTGGCCGCCTTTCCCCGACTGTCACTGCTTGTGTACATCATGACGAAGGACGCAGCCAAAAGGGTTTCTAGGTTCTTGTTATATGGAGCATTGATCGTCGGCTCGTTGTCAATCAGCGTTCGGGCAATTGCTCCTTGCAATTGTGGGGAAGTAGCCGGCGACAACAAAATCCGCTGCAGATTACGGGTTGTCTGAGCATTCGGCGGTAGTAAGCCCTCGCTTAAGATAGAAGTGATGTTTTCAGCCGGAAATTTCGCCGAAGGCTCCAGAAGACCAGATAAAAAGGCTTCACCACCCGGCATCTGCTTGATAGCCTTAGCCGCGTAACTGAAAGGATCCGCAGTAGACACAAAGCGAAACTCACCCGGCTTGGTTTTCAGAAGCGTCTCAAGCTCTGTTTTAAACCACGCCGGCGGAGCTTTAGGGTCAATTTTCTCTGCTAAAGCCTCAATCGCCGCGCATTTTTCTTCGTTATTCGATTGTTTGTGGTTAATCAAACCTCTCACAAAAGCGACGAGCCTTGGATCATTCGGCGAGGTGCGGTACATATGCAAAAGTTCAGAGCCGACTTTCCGCCTATCCAGGTCTTCCGCAAGCTTGAAATATGCCGCGAAGGGATCCACAGCTTTAAGAATGGTTTTGGCCATTGAGGCTGGGTCTGGCGGGTTAGCGCTGGCCATCTTCTTGGATACCGGACTCTTGGATACCCGACCGTTCTGGTCCGTTTTTGGGAACAGTCCGCCCGGGAACACTGGTGTGTTGTTCGAATAGCGATCGGTTAAGGCTGGAATTGACATATTTTTCCTCGTGACACAGTGAACAAGCCAAACGCAAAAAAATGGAACCCGGCTGAAATTTTTAGCGGCACGTAACGCACTTGCAAGCCAGCAGCCTCAGTTGCTTTCTTAAAAAAGAAACAACCATGGGTCTGCGGGGCGTGCTAAACCTTTGATTTGCAAGGAGTTAAGTGACGACACCAAGGCAGAGCACAGCTTGAAAAAGCAAAATACATACCAGTTTTGGTGGCTCGCCCCGCTGAGCACGTTAGGGCACGACGGACCGAGTCGAGCTGGATGGTGGTGCTGCTGCTGGGAGGGGGCAGGTCAGTGTCAGCTGCGATAGTCAGCGTTGATCTTCACGTAGTCATAAGACAAATCGCAAGTCCAAACGGTGTCATGCGCATCACCCCGACCGAGCACCACGCGCACGGTGATTTCGCTTTGTTTCATCACACGCTGGCCGTCGGCCTCGACATAGTCAACATGCCTGCCGCCATTTTTGGCGACCAGCACATCGTCCAGATACAGGTCAATTCTGGTTTGATCCAGGTCTTCAATGCCCGCGTAGCCGACAGCGGCCAGGATGCGGCCCAGATTCGGGTCACTGGCAAAAAAAGCGGTTTTCACCAATGGCGAATGGGCGATGGCGTAGGCCACTTTGCGGCACTCGTCGCCCGTTTTGCCGCCTTGGACCTGGATGGTGATGAACTTGGTCGCGCCTTCGCCGTCGCGCACGATGGCTTGCGCAAGTTGTCTGGCAATGCCCATCATGGCCGTGCGCAGGGCTTGGCCTTCAGCGCTGTCTAGCGATGTAATCGGGACGTGTTTTGCCTGGTTGCTGGCAACCACGACGAAAGAGTCATTGGTCGATGTATCGCCATCAACGGTGACGCGATTGAACGAGCCCTCAGCCAGCTCGTGCGCCAGTTGCCCCATGATGCTTTGCGATACGCAGGCATCGGTAGCCATAAAGCCCAGCATGGTTGCCATGTTGGGCCGAATCATGCCAGCACCCTTGCTGATACCGGTGATGGTCACGGGTACGCCGCCCAGCGTGATTCGCCTTGAAAAAGCTTTGGCCACGGTGTCGGTGGTCATGATGGCCTCGGCCGCATGACCCCAGTTATCAACCTTGGCGTTGGCAATGGCGGCGGGCAAACCGGCTTCAATCCGCTCGTAAGGCAGCGGCTCCATGATCACGCCAGTGGAAAACGGCAAAATCTGCTCAGGTGAGACATTCAGCTCTCGGGCCAGCGCGATGCAGGTGGCTTGGGCACGGGTCAAGCCGTCCTGTCCCGTGCCTGCATTGGCGTTGCCGGTATTGATGACCATGGCGCGAATACCGAAATTTTGACCCCTGTTTTTAGCCAGGTGTTCCCGGCATATTTGTACCGGTGCAGCAAAAAATTTGTTCTGCGTGAAGACTGCGCCGACAGATGCACCTTCATCAAGCAAAAGCACAGCGAGGTCTTTGCGGTTGGCTTTGCGTATGCCAGCCTCGGTAATGCCCCAGCGCACGCCAGGAACAGGAAACAATTCAGCAGCAGGTGTGGCAACCAGATTTACAGGCATCGCGTGTCCTTTGAAAAAATCAGCTTAATTTACCGTGGCACTGCTTGAATTTTTTGCCTGATCCGCAGGGGCAAGGATCGTTGCGGCCCGTGCGCTGCATTTGCTCGGTTGTCAAAGGTGTGAGCCCGCGTTGGGTTTCTTCGTCAGACCGAACTTCAATCTCACCTGTCTCTGTCGGTCCGGTGTAAGTCACATTGGCAATGCGTTCGCCCCGGCTCTCGATCGCCTCGGCAGCTTGGTTCAATTCTTCGCTGGATTGGATTTTGACCATCATCAAGGTTTTGGTCACATCGTTTTTCACGCTGTCAAGCAACTGTCCAAACAGCTCAAAGGCTTCGCGCTTGTACTCCTGCTTGGGCTGCTTTTGGGCATAGCCGCGCAGGTGAATACCCTGGCGAAGGTAGTCGAGCGAGCTCAAATGCTCACGCCAATGCGTGTCGATACTTTGAAGAAGCACCATGCGCTCGAACTGCACAAAGTTCTCTTCGCCAATTTGCGCCAGCTTGTCGGCAAATACGGCGTTGGCAGCGGTGATGACCTTTTCAAGAACGTCTTCATCGGTCATCGCGGCGGCGCCTTCGATGTCTTTGGCCAATGACAAGTCTATTTGCCACTCATCGCGCAGCACTTTCTCCAGTCCGGCAATATCCCACTGCTCTTCAACGCTTTCAACGGGCACATACTGCCGTGTCAGGTCAGTAAAGCAACCTTCACGCAGCGACGCTATCTGGCCTGTCAGGCTGGCGGCATCCATGATGTCGTTGCGCTGCTGGTAGATGACCTTGCGCTGGTCGTTGGCAACGTCATCGTATTCAAGCAACTGTTTGCGAATGTCAAAGTTGCGCGACTCAACCTTGCGCTGGGCAGATTCAATGCTGCGTGAAACGATGCCGGCTTCAATGGCCTCGCCGTCAGGCATTTTCAGCCTGTCCATGATGGACTTGACACGGTCGCCCGCAAAAATGCGCATCAACGGATCGTCCAGACTCAGGTAAAAGCGTGACGAGCCGTTGTCGCCCTGGCGGCCCGAGCGGCCACGCAACTGGTTATCAATACGTCGCGACTCGTGACGCTCGGTGGCAATGATGCGCAAGCCGCCAAGTGATTTGACTTTTTCGTGGTCTTGAGCCCACTGCGCTCGCAAGCGGGCAATCTCCGCATCACGACCGGCTTGCGGCGCCGCTTCTAGCTGCTCAACTGCCTCCACCATTTTTTCAACGTTGCCGCCAAGCACAATATCAGTGCCCCTGCCTGCCATATTGGTGGCAATCGTGATCATGCCGGGCTTGCCAGCCTGGGCCACGATATCTGCCTCTCGTGCATGCTGCTTGGCGTTGAGCACCTGGTGCGGAAGTTTTTCCTTGATCAGCAACTGGTCAATGATTTCAGAATTTTCAATTGACGTGGTACCCACCAGCACGGGCTGACCGCGCTCGTAACATTCACGGATATCCTTGATCGCTGCTTCGTATTTTTCACGCGTGGTTTTGTATACGCGATCGAGCTGGTCTTCACGCTTGCTGACGCGATTTGGCGGGATGATGGTGGTCTCAAGGCCATAGATTTCAGAGAATTCAAAAGCCTCGGTATCAGCAGTACCCGTCATGCCTGCGAGCTTGGCATAAAGGCGGAAGTAGTTCTGGAAAGTGATGGAGGCCAAAGTCTGGTTTTCAGCCTGAATCTGCACACCTTCTTTGGCCTCGACCGCTTGGTGCAAGCCATCGCTCCAGCGGCGACCAGACATCAGGCGTCCGGTAAATTGATCCACAATCACGATTTCTTTACCGCCGCTTTCCCCATCTTGCACCACATAGTGCTGGTCGCGGTGGTACAGGTGGTTGGCACGCAGCGCGGCGTACAGGTGATGCATCAGCGTGATATTGGCTGGATCGTAGAGCGTGGAGCCTTCGGGTATCAAGCCCAGGCTTGACAAAATGCGCTCGGCATTTTCATGACCCTGCTCGGTTAAAAAGACCTGATGGGTTTTTTCGTCCAACGTGAAGTCGCCTGGCTTGGTCACGCCCTCGCCGGTGCGCGGGTCGGCTTCGCCTTCCTGCTTGGTCAGCTCGGGCACCACCTTATTCATGGCGATGTACATCGCTGTATGGTCTTCAGCCTGACCGCTGATGATCAGCGGCGTCCGCGCTTCGTCAATCAGAATTGAATCGACCTCGTCGACGATGGCAAAGTTCAGTCCGCGCTGAACACGGTCTGCCACCTCGTACACCATGTTGTCGCGCAGGTAGTCAAAACCGTATTCGTTGTTGGTGCCGTAGGTGATGTCGCAGCGGTAGGCTGCCTGCTTTTCTTCACGCGACATGGTGGGCAAATTAATGCCGACCGTCATTCCCAAAAACTCATACAGCTTGCCCATCCAGCGTGCATCACGGCTGGCCAGGTAATCGTTGACGGTGACGACATGGACGCCCTTACCGGTCAGGGCATTGAGGTACACCGGCAGTGTCGATGTCAGCGTTTTGCCTTCGCCAGTGCCCATCTCGGATATCTTGCCGTTGTGAAGCGACATACCGCCAAGCATTTGCACATCGAAATGACGCATTTTCATGGCTCGCTTGCTGCCTTCACGAACCACGGCAAAAGCTTCCGGCAGGATGGCTTCGAGTGTTTCGCCACCGGTGATCCGGGTTTTGAATTCTTCGGTTTTGACGCGCAACTCGTCGTCGCTGAGCTTCTCGTACTGCGGCTCAAGTGCGTTGATTTGCGCGACGGTTTTGCGGTACGTTTTGAGCAGCCTGTCGTTGCGGCTGCCGAAGATTTTGGTCAGGAAAGTGGTGGCCATACATGCATAGCCGGTTGTTCAACTCCCATGAGTCGAACCACGCGGCTTGAATTCCTTAAATGAGTACTGTCTGAAGCTGGGGGCATGCCGGTAAAGTTCAACCGGTCATAAGCCCAGCATTTTACCTTCGGGAAAGGCTATTTATGGGCTGTGCCTGGCCGATGATCACCGGAAGGTTTTGACCAGCAGTAAGAAATTTTTGCGGATCCTGGAACACGCCTTGCACCAGCACTTCAAAGTGCAGATGTGAGCCTGTCGAGCGGCCAGTGGAGCCAACTTCAGCTATTTTCTGACCGCGTTTGATCAGGTCGCCTTTTTTGACCAGCACCTTTGAAGCGTGTCCGTAACGGGTCACCAGATCATTGCCATGGTCTATTTCAACCATGTTGCCATAGGCAGTGTGGTATTCCTGTGCCACCACCACCCCGCCTGCCGCAGCCAAAATCGGTGTGCCCTGAGCGGCTGGAAAATCAAGTCCTGTGTGCAACGCTGACTGGCCATTGACCGGATCTATCCGCCAGCCAAATGGCGAACCCCAAACGCCGCCAACGACAGGCTGCTGTGTCGGCACCATGAGTTTTTTGATTTTTTGGTCAAACAGGCGCGACTCCATCAACGTCATCAAGTCAACCCGCTGATCGGTTATTGTGTCAAGGTCGGCCAGCGTGGCCTGTAGTTCTTCCATCGTCATTGAGCGACTGCCTACCAGAGCGCCACCGCTGCCCAGCGTTGATTTGATCTCGGCAGGGTTCACACCTGCCAAGCCAGAGACGCGTTGCCCCAAAGCTTCGAGTTGCAGGATTTTGGCCTGCATCTCGCCCAAACGCTTGGCCATGACATCAAGATTTTCACGCATGAAGCGGTCGCGCTGCTCAAACTCGTCCTTGACGACCAGTTTCACGAGAGTGCCAATTACTGGCCAGCCATCACGAGCGCCCTTCAAGAACACCCAGTGGTACATGGCTGCGGCTACGATCATGAGCCCCAGAGCAGCCATAAAGCCTGCCACAACCAGCCGAGTACCACTCAGATAAATAGCCCGGCTTTTGGCCAGCCAGGCGTCCGTGATAATCAAATGCATCTGTCGTCCTTTTCAAACGCTCTGTGAACCACAACTACCGACCTCTCACAGCTGCCCCAACACGGGGGGCCATACCGATTGCACAAGCCGTCAACAACTCACCCACCCTGGGCATGCTAGCCGGGCAGGTAAAAGATTCTGGCGATAGGCTCAAAGCGATTCAATCCCTGATACCCGAAGCACTGCAACCGGCCATTCAAGCAGGCCCTATCGACGGCGACACCTGGTGTTTGCTCGTCACTTCAAACGCAGCAGCAGCCAAGCTTCGACACTTGTTCCCCCTGATACTGTCCAGGCTGACAGACAGGGGAGTGAAGGTTACCTCAATTCGGCTGAAAATACTAATAGCACGAAAGCGTTAATTTCTGAGGATTTCAAGAGAAGGGGTGGTGCCGATTATCGGAATCGAACTGATGACCTACCGCTTACAAGGCGGTTGCTCTACCAACTGAGCTAAATCGGCACGGATTTTATTTTACTTGAACTCTGAAGTCTTGACGCTATCCAGTTACTTGACTGTCAGCAGTAAATGATTTGTCCGGTTTTTAGCAAGTAATCTGTCCGGTTTATGGAGAAGGGATGCAAGACACCCCCATAAGCCGGGCCCGCTACATGCAGGAGAACCGCAAGATGAGATTTTT
>JBILXX010000128.1:0-7321 GCA_044378095.1 Polaromonas sp. | reverse complement strand
GCCGATTACGCTCGCGCCATGACAAGCACCCGACTTGCGTGGGGCGGGCACCTCTATCCTGGTCTTCGTCTGATGGGAGGCGCTTGCGTTTTGGGTGATAAGCTGATGCTATATTTTCAGTAGCTGCCTGCGCCCTTACTCATTGGCCTACAGGATCATTTAGTAGGTAAAAGGCCGTCTTGAGGCCCAAAATCCGGCTTGGGCAGGCTTTTAACTCAGGTTGGGTTGCCTGAAAACTGCTTTTACGTGGCTTTGACGCTGTTTTTATACTGTTTTGGGTGGTCAAAAGTGACCCTAACCCAATAGATATGGGTGCAAGCAGCTACTATTTTGATAGTGATTTGGAGGTGGTTGACGGCTTCTTGGTAATGCCGCCAGCCGGAGAAGTATTGCTTTGCATGGCCTGGCTGCTTCGCCGCAAAGCCTGGTCACAGGGCAGTCCCAAGCTGTCGGATCAAACCAACCTTGGCCCGTGAGCCCGCTTCACTCAAGGGGTGTGCCAATAGCGTCGTGAAACCACTCCCGCTGAATCTGTGAATACGAAAAATTCACATTGTCAATCCTGGCGCGAGTAAATATTGGCTGACTGCCATCGTCTACAGTGCCCCCTTTTAGCCACGCGTGTTGTAAATTCGCGTCAGTAAAATTCGCATCAGACAAATTTGCGTTTAACAAATTCGTATTCACAAGGGTCGCTTCCGTCAGAATCGCGCGGGTCAGATTCGCACCCCAAAGATCGGCATCGGTCAGATTTGTCGTACTCAGGTCTGCCCCGCTCAAATTTGCCTTGAACAGTTCCACCCCATGCAGATCGGCGCCGCGCAGATTCGCGCCACTGAGATTTGCGTACGACAAATCAATCCCCTGCAAATTGACGCCACTTAGGTTTACCCCACTCAGATCTGCCGAAGTCAACCCTTCTTGTAAGGACTGCAGATACGAGCCAAGCAGCCCGGAATTACTGCCTGCCATCTGGTTAATCCGGGTAATGGTCTGCGCTGGCGAGAAATTATCAGTCAAGTAAGCCAGATAGCTTGAATGGAGCGTTCTTATGCCAAACTGAGGTGAAAGCCGCATGGCCTCGGCTTCAAGCTGCCCCCATTGCTGCTGATTGATCTGGCTGAAGTCCTGCGCGGAAATCAAGGCCCTTAGCGCCTGGTTTTCCGCCCTGTTGGGCAAATCTGCCATAGGGTTTGCGGGGTCATAGTGGCCGCCAGCCTTGACAATCACTGCATCGTACGGCTGCAACCCTGACAGGGCATTCTTGAGGTCTTGTCGCGTGGTCAGCGGCTCATACTTCTGAGGGTCGTCTACGTTGACGATGTTTTGGCCCGAACTGCCAAACTGGTGGAAGCCTGCAATTACCAGCCGTCTGCGTACCTGTCCATCAGGGGCCACGATGATCAACTGAAAATCATTGCTGTTGGCAGGTCCGTTATGTTTGAGAAATTTTTCTAAAAAATTCGCCCCGGAATCACTCAGAAGTACGCTGACAGGGCCCAAAACAACCATCTCGCCCACATTCTGGGTATGCCCCTGGCGCGCCAATAGGTTCATCCCACCGTAAGTGTCAAGACGCAATATATTTGTGGTCTCACCTGCGGGTGGCAGCACAGAGAGATCCGCCAATCGTTCGAGATCAAGTGAACTATCAGGCAGTGAATTACTATCAGGCAGTGGAGTATTGGCGTTTTGTGCTGGCTTGGTCAGCTTTGCCGCTTTCAGAGCCTCGATCACGGCTAGGGTGATCATTTCATTCGTCACCCGCGCTGGGTCGTTTGGGTTCTGCTGTAGCAGGCGGGTAACGACATCAAAGTAAAGACTCGCGGGATCCAGGCCAAGCTTTATAGCTTCATTCATTGCATCAAAGTCAGGATCTTTGAAATAAACCTCCACCAGACGCCCCCGCCCCGCTGCTGCCCGCTATCGGGTTCTGCCCACCCGGGCGAAATGAACTCATTGGGCCTGCCAAGGTTTCAAGCCAAAAGGCAACGCGATGGTTTCCCAGCCTCTTTTGCTCCTCAATTGCCTGCCGCAGCAGATCAGCCGGGGCTTGCCCGGATAGCAGTGGCGCCGCCTTCAAGCCGTCCAGAATCTTTTGCGCGGCCGATTTATCTTGCGCTTCACGCCGGGCCTGCTTCTCAAGTGCGGCAGCGCCGGCCAGTGTAGGCTTGGTGCGTTTGACTTCTGCGGGTGCTGGTGCAGGCGCGCTCTGCGCCACCTGCTTGCGCAAGACACCAACCTGCGGGAACGATGGGAGCGCCCTCGCGCTTTTGCGAAAGGCATCGACCTTTGCCATGTCGTCGAGCACCTGGTTTTGCTGCTTGCGCACCTGACTGGATGGCACCGCCCTGGCCAGTGCGTTCCACTGGTCGGTCAACTTTTGGCTTCTGGGGTGACACGCCAAGTCGACGATCTTCAGCCGCTCTGCTGTCGTCATCTTGGGCCACAGCTGCATGATTTTTTTATAGTCACCCTGCGCCTGCACAAAGCCGGCGACGGTTGAGAATTGGCCGTGCTTGTTGCTGTGCAAGCTGTCAAGCAGCAGCTGTATGCGCGCCATGGGCAATGCCGTGCCGCCTGGGGCCTGCGCTTTGGGCTGCACTTTGGGCGTTACCAGCTTTGGTGTGGGCGCCTCGGCTACAGGCACTGGCACTGGCAGTGTGGGAACGCCAGCGAAGTTGAGCTGGTCGGGGGGGGGGGGCTCTTCGGCTCAGTCGGCCCAGCCGGAACAGGCAACTTGGCGGCCCTGAGCGTTGCAGCCGTGTTGGCTTGGGTTGCTATTTGCTGAATCGATTTGCGCGTGCTGGGAGATGCGTCCAGCTTGACGACTGTCGGCCAAACGACTGGCAGATCGCGCCGGCGGGCAATGGCTTTAAGCTCGAAGCGCTGGGCTTGCTGCATGGCGGCAGCGGCCGGTGTCTTTGCGCCATGAGAGGCTTGCAGCGCGTTTTGCCTGATTCGACTCGGCAGGGCTGCAACGAAGTCTTGGGTCAGCGTATCGAACTGACTGGGGCTGAGCTTGCTGGTGTCAGCCCCGAGCTTTGCAAACACTGGGGTAAAGGATTGCCGCCGGTCACGCTGCTTGGCCAGTAGCTCAAGCTGACGCAAGCCTGCCTGGACGCCCGCGCTTCTGGATTCCATGATCAACTGCACCAGCGCTGGGACTGCGTTTACCAACGGCTGAAGGAGGGAGGGCTCATCGACAAAGGCCAACACCTCAGGCGCGCGCAGACCGCGCGGGTAAAGACCTGCGGGGCTTGAGGACTGTTCAATGCGGCTTCCCATGGACCGTGCTTTCTGGTTTTATCTTGCTTGAGGTTTTTGATTTGACAGTCAAAAAAACAGCAATTTGTGCGCCCGACTCAACCGTGCAGAACGACGGCGCTCAGAAAAAAACCGGTGCTCAACCTGCTGAAGCCGCTATTAATTACATAGCCCCTTGCGCCCGTATTTATTGGTCTGAAGGGCTAAAACACCCTAAAAAGTCGATCAAAAAAGTCAAAAATGAGCGTTGCGGCTGACTCTCGCAGCAGAACGGGGCTTGAAGCGCGCAGAACTGCAAAACGAGTCACAAACAACGCAATAACCCCACACGGTAGGTTTTTTGATTTATCAATGGTCCATCTTGGGCAAGTTATTGAACACGTTGTCCAACTCCTGCTTCTTGTCGGGTCGCAGTCCGCCTGTCGTGGCATTGTCGACGTGTGATACTTCCGTGAATCCCGGACTCTTGGGGTGTCATACGGTACGACAAACTTGAGGTGTTTCAGGTTTGATGCGCCCTGCAAGGAGGCTGACTTCAGGGCGCTTGGAAAACTTTCTTACCTTTCGTCGTTACTCCATTCTTAACACATTCAGCTGTTGTTTCAATTTCCAGCCCACGCCGCATTGGAAGGGAGTGATACGCGTTCTCGCTGTCTGGGACGGTGACAACACCCTTCCCACTTGAAATTCCGGGAGCCTTAACCGGCTTACCAGCGACTTCCCCCGTGACGGTCACCGTTACATCTGCGAAGGGATCGATGCCCTCTACGTTACGTAAAAAGCCTTTTGATCGAACCCAGTAATCTTTGCCGTTAGGGCTGTAGTTTATTTCGTGATCAGCGATACACATCGACGAAGGCGAGTTTTTCTGCTGTTGAGTCAGGGGAAGGATGTTGTTCGCTTGCAGAGGGATTCCATTCCCGCTGGCTATCGCCTTAAAGGCGTTCTTTATTGCGGTAGATCCCACCTGATCGCGAGTCATCGTTTGATTGCTATTTTGTATAGTTTGAGCTCTCTGAACAAAGCGTCCGTTCATCAGCTCTTTCTTCAACCCATCGCCCAAAGTCTGGATTTGCTTTTGCGTCAACCCTTTAGTGACAAATCCCGATTGTTGCAGCAGTGAGGTTGTGTACTCATTCTGACTTGAGCCCTGCCGAGAGATGCTCTCAAAAAATGCGCCCATGGCAGCGCTAGACTGAATGATGCTATTTATAATCTCGATTAACCAGACACCGCGCCCAGTGTCAAGTGCCAAATTGGACGAAGAAGGGTCTAACGTTCGAGTGGTATCTTTATAGCTTGCAGGGGTACCTAGTCTGGAGCCGACAGAAGTCATGAGCAAGTTTCCAATACAAAAATAACCCGCGTTTGAAAAAGCAGGTTGGGTTGAATAAGCCCCTACAGTAAACGCCAGACACCAGCCGGGACTGGCGATCTGTCTAAGGCTGGACGGAAGACGACGAATAGTTGCCGCGTAACAATTGGCATGAAGCAGGGGTGTCGCGCCCGGTCTTGCGAAAGACCCAATTTGTAAAAATGACTTGCTGCAGGTTTTTGAATCTGATAGCAAGTAGCTTTGAGCGGCGATGGTTTCTAATGCCTGCTATCGCATCTACACCGGCAATAAATTGGCAAGCCGCGGCATAAGCTGCGCCACACGTTCAGCCATGAACGCCAGCGCCACCAAAAGAAGCCACCAGGACAGCGCAAGCTTGATGGGAACAGACATCTCCTGAATGAAAACCTGTGGTGCGGCTTTATTGATGACCCTTGATGACGTAATTGCCTCCGCCAGGCTAACCGCGCCGTCGCGCCGCGCTTTTGAGGCATTCAAAAACAAATCCCCAAACCCACACTTGCGCACGCGAATTCCACACTGCAGGCATGGCCTCTGCCGCCGGGGACGCCCAGGCTAGGCAAATGCCTACCAGAAACGGCAAAAACAGGCCGTTTTCAAGCACTAAATCGGCAGCAGACCAATAAATACCGGCGCAAACAGCTATTAAATAAATAGTAAATAAAGACTTGTATCGGCGCGGTCATCGGGCCATAGCTGACCGGTTTTACACCCAAGGCTGCGCCACCCTTGTCTTGCGCCAACGTACGCAAGAGACGAACGCCAAGGCAACAGACAGCTGCTACTAGGCAACTGCAGCAGCCCGCCGTCCATCATCATCCCGATCATTGTTCAGGGCTGGGGCATCAGTTTCTTCTTGCCCGTCAGCCTTGCAGGTGCCGGCTAGCCGCCCAACGCAGGACGCTGGTTAGCGCGAAAGCTTGAGCTTTTCCAAGATTTAGTCAGCCAGCCCAAGTGGGGTCACTGCAGTGCTGGCGCCGGCTGTCTGCTTGGTTGGGCGGGCTTGGGCTTTTTTGCCTGCGCGTAGCGGGCCCGCAAGGCGTTGTCTGCTGCCATCAGTTGATCGAAGTCGACCTTGGCGATGCAGTCTGCAGGCAGCCATTCATCGCAAAAGAGCTCAGCAAATTCAATGAGTTCGTCGGTGTCAGCAAAATCCTCACGAACGCGTGGTACCAGCGGCGGGCCTTCCTGTGAGAAGCCTTGCAGTCGATCTGTCTGCCCTGATGGGCCGAAGATCTCATACCAGACCCAGCGTGATTTGAGCGTCTTCGCCCAGTAGGCGGCGCTGACCGATTCATACCAGGGGTGACCGGCGGCACCGTTGATGTCATGGACAAAGGTGTACCCCGGCGCCAGTGGCGCAAGAACGAGCAAGCTGTGCTCATGAAAAACCAGACGATGCGGGCCGCTCAGGTCCAGGGTGTGGCGGATGACCTGGGTGCATGCGCTGAAATCGGCAGTTTGGGCACTTTGTTGGGCGTGCGCAGCCCTGGCTTTGACATAAGCCAAGCCGCCTAACACCACGCCGGCACCGCCCATCATGCCGAGCAGCAGCCAGCCTTGCGACTCGTAAACGCTAAATACCAAACCCAAAAGAAAAAAAACAGCAAACACCATCAGCGCGTAGATCAGCGGACTTGTGCTGGGTTCCTTTTCAGAACCTGCAGCCCTGGCAGCGCCGATGAAACTGAGCAGCGCCGGCTCAGGGGTGATGACTTCGCGGGCAAAGCGTGGATACGGTTGAGCGATGGAGGTCATAGGTGTTCCGTCTTATTTGAGCAGGTACTGCGGGATCGCAGTGTTACTGTTGTCTGTGAACACCAGCGTAGGAGACTCGGCAGCGCCGACTGTAAAAGAATTGCAACTTCGCGCGGTGTTCAAGCCGCCCAGATGGACTATAAAAATCTTGGCAATCCCTGCTGAATTTTTTATAGCATCTATTTCCTTTCCAGACCTGTTGACATGCCGTTGGTCACTAAAGACCAGTAGCGACCACGCCGCACGTCAACGAGAAAGTGACAGTGCTGTTCGCAGGAAGTGATGTGATGGTCACGCCGGCCCCAGGCGTTATCAGATTGGCAATGCTTAACTGGCCTGTTGCGCCTCCTGCAACAGGGCAAGCGGCTCCTCCACTGGTGCCGGTACAGCTTACCGACGTGCAATTCAACCCTGCGCTGGGCGTATCCCTCAGTACTGAACCGTCCGCTGCACTCGGCCCGCCATTGGTGACCGAAATGTTGTACACGGTGTTGCTACCGGCTGTGACCGCCGAAACGCCATTCGACTTTGACACAGACAGATTGACCAGAGGGGAGCAGAGTCTCAGTGTGGGCTGGGCCATTGCAAATTGCCCTCGAGGTTCACTATTACTAGATGTGACGGAATTAACTATTGAAAGTGTGGCGGAGACCTGTGTGGCCAGAAAGGTGGTTTGATAAAGAGTCCAGACGTCTGCCGCCGCCGTGTCGTCAACGATGAGGCCCAAGGGCGAGGTGGAACTGGAAGCCTGGGTGACAACCAGCGACAGATTCGGATTGGAGTTCTGGTTGCCGTTTACCGGACTGGACCCGTAGGGAGTGTCTGAATTTCTGTGTGTGAAGCGGATTGGATGTTAGCTGAGGTTTGAAGGTTTTTGGATTTTTTCTTTTCAAAGAGGCCCCTGCCAGGCCGCCGGAGGCGTCCCCCTCCCGTTTTCTG
>JBILXX010000046.1:0-26992 GCA_044378095.1 Polaromonas sp. | reverse complement strand
CATCTTGGCCAAATTCGACTACTACCCTGCGATTGTTCATTTTGCTATCCCTCTAAACTGAAGTAATCAGCTTTGGAGTGGATGTTCATATAAAAGTTCAATACATATGCAACACTACACTATTGCATGCAGCACTGACCGTTGAGCGCCAGTCACGGCAAAAGCGTTGAACACGATGCAGGACTTTATGGAAGTGCCGACGTTGGCCATGACCAACGTTTTTAACCGCCAAGGCTTCGATGCCATGATTGGCGCCTACAAAACCTGCGGCGGCACAGCCAGAGCTGACGACCTGGCGCTGCTGCTGGAGGAAAGAAAAAAGGGCGATTTTGTCAGCGTGGCCAGGCGGATTGTGTCGCGTGAAATGGTTAGCTTTGAGTGGCAAAGCCACTTTTGGGTCCCGATGTTTCAGTTTCACCCTCACGACATGTCGATCAAGCAGGAAGTACGGAGGGTCGTGCATGAGCTGTCAGCCGTGCTGGACAACTGGACGATGGCGCTGTGGTTTACCGAGCCGAATTATTGGCTCAAAGGCCGGCGGCCGGTTGACCTGATGGAGCGCCAGTTTTCAGATGTGTTGAACGCTGCGCGGTCTGACCGACTTGTGGCTGCTGGCTAAACCGCGCTAATTGCTATTCAGCGCCCAGGTAATCCCGGCTCAGTGCCTGACTGAAGTCATGTCGTCGGTGCGCTGGCTGGTCGCGTATTCCAGCAGCTTGCTGTAGTTTTCAAGCTTTTTGTACAGCTGGCGCACCTCCAGCATGTTGTAGATGCGGGTTTTGACTTCAATCAGGTCAAACGGCTTGCTGATGAAGTCTTTGGCACCCGCCTGCAAGGCACGCAGTTTGTGGCCGGGCTCGGCCGTGAGCACAATGACGGGCAGGTAGCTGTTGCCCGGGGTTTTTTCCAGGCCCTGCATGACCTGAAAGCCGTCCATCACCGGCATTTTGAGGTCCAGCAAAATCAGGTCGTAGGGGGGGGCCTCGTGCAGCCCACAGACCACTTCGGGATTCATTGTTGAGCTGACCTGGGTGTAGCCGGATTCCGCCAGCAGTTGTTCGAGCAACTGCACGTTGACGGGCATGTCGTCAACAATCAGGATGCGGGCGTTGAAAATATCAAATTCGTTGTTCATGGGGTTGCAGCCTTTAGTTCGGAAAACCTGAGCACGTCGTCCAGCGTTTCCATAAATTCGTTGATCTTCAGGGGTTTGGTGAGGTACTTGTAAAAACCGGCGTCAAGGCCTTTTTCAATGTCGCGCGGCATGGCGTTGGCGCTCAGAGCCACGACTGGAATATGTGCTGTGGCAGAGTCGTCGTTCAATATTTTCAAAGCCTTAAAGCCGCTGATGCCTGGCAAGTTGATATCCATCAAAATGACGTCGGGCATGGATGTGCGAGCAATCTCTATGCCGCTGAAAGCGTCTCCGGCCGTCAGCAGGCGAAGGTCGGGGCGTCTGTCAATCAACCTTTCAACCAGCATCAGGTTGGCTGGGTTGTCTTCTACATAGAGCAGCGTGCGCAACTTGCTGCCCACCGGTAATGGCAAAGCGGCGGCGGGCGCGACATCGGCTTTGTCGACATGGCTTTGCCGCTCTTCGGTCAGGTTCATTTCAACCCAGAAAATGCTGCCCTCGCCGACCGTGCTTTCAACCCCAATAACGCCGCCCATCAGCTCTACCAGGCGTTTTGTCATGACCAGGCCAATACCGGTGCCTTCTTCAGCATGGGCTTCCTGCCCCAGGCGATTAAAGGGCTGAAAAAGCTGGGCAATCTGTTCACGGTTCAAGCCCTGGCCGGTATCTTCAACACAAATGCGGATGCGCCCCTCAGAGACCTCAATACACTCAACCACAACCTTGCCGCCGCGCCGGTTGTATTTGATGGCGTTTGACAGCAGGTTGATCAATATCTGTTTGATGCGCGTGCGGTCTGCTTTGATGAAATAAGGCAGTTCCCGGGCAGGAAAGACCATCGTCACACCGCGCTTTTGCACCTGCGGCTCAATCATGTCTTCACATTCGTGCATGACCGCAGCCAGCGACACCGGCTCTGGCGACAGCGACAGCTTGCCAGACTCAATCAGCGCCAGGTCCAGAATTTCATTGATCAGGTTCAGCAAATACCAGCCCGCCAGAAGAATCTGGTCAACGCTGCGTTTTTGTGTGGGTGTGGGCGGTGGCGCGCCAGACTCTATCAATTGGGCAAAGCCGAGGATGGCGCTGAGCGGCGTGCGCAGCTCGTGGCTCATGCTGGACAAAAACTCTGACTTGGCAAGGTTGGCCTTTTCAGCCGCCGACATGGCGTTTTGCAGCTCAACGTTGTTGTCCTGCAGCACCTGGTCGAGCAGCTTGCGCTCGGTGATGTCACGCGCTGCTGCAAAAACGCCTTGCAGGGTTCTGTCCCGGTCATGAAAGGTGGTGGCGTTGTAAGACACCACGGTTTCCTTTCCGTCCAGTGCGCGGGCGGTCAGCTCGTAGTTGGTGACCTTGTTCTCATTGAGCACGCGCTTGATGGCGGCTTCAGCGCGGTCAGGCTCGGTGAAATAGTTTTTAAACGGTGCGCCTATCAGCTCGTCCCGCGTGCAGCCTGTCAGCGCTTCCATTTGCTTGTTGACGTCTGAAATGATGCCGGCCGGGTCGGTGGTCATCAGTGCATCGATGTTGGACTCAATCAACGAGCGGGTGTAGAACTGCTGGTCGCGCAGCCGCTGGTCGAGCTTTTTGCGCTCCTCTTCGACCTGCTTGCGCACGGTGTTGTCTGTACCAATCAGCAAGTAGCCAATGATCACGTCTGCTTCGTCGCGCAGGGCTGTGACGGACACCATCGCCGGAAAGCGGCTACCGTCTTTGCGGATGTAGGTCAGCTCATAAATGTCTTCGATCCCGCGTGAGGCCTTGAAAACCAGTGCCTCAAAACCCGGCTCAATCTGGGTGCCCAGTTCAATGCTGAGGGCTTTGGCCCGGGCAATCACTTCTTGCGGGTCTGAAATATCAGCCGGAGTGATTTTGTTCATCACCTCCAGCGCTGCGTAGCCCAACATGCGCTCAGCGCCCACGTTGAAAATCTGGATCACGCCTTTGGCGTCCGTGGCGATGCTGGAGAAATTGGCGCTGTTGAAAATGGCTTTTTGTAGCGCGCCCGTTTTAAGCAGCGTCTCCTGGCGGAGCATTTCTGTCATGCCGTCAGTGATGGCAGCGTCGGTATTTGCGTTAACAGGGCTGTCAGTCAGGAGCATTGCTGACTATCACAGATTGGGCGCATCTGGTCTGTGCGCTGGCGTACACAGCGGCCGGGTTGGCCGCCGTATAGCGTTTTACGCCTGTTTTACCCTATTAAAAAAGCGTTTTGACCAATAGATTCGGGCGCAAGCAGCTACTAAATTAATAGTGATTTGGTCATTTAAACTTAAAACAGCAACCTGCTGCGAATCGTCCCTGTCACATCATGCAAGCTGGCCAGCGCCACGTCTGAATGCGCGGCGTCAATGTCGATCACCACATAGCCAATATCGCCATGTGTTTGCAGGTATTGCGATGCGATGTTGATGCTGTTGGCACCAAACACGGTGTTGATCTGCTGCAGCACGCCCGGCACGTTGCGGTGAATGTGCAGCAGCCTGTGCTTGCCAGGGTGGGCGGGCAGGGCGACTTCCGGGAAGTTGACCGACGAAGTGGACGTGCCGTTGTCGGAGTACTTGACCAGCTTTTCAGCCACTTCAATGCCAATATTTTCTTGCGCCTCGATGGTGGAGCCGCCGACGTGCGGGGTCAAAATGACGTTGTCCAGCCCGCGCAGGGGCGACTCAAAGGCTTCTTTGTTGCTGCTGGGCTCTTCCGGGAACACGTCAATCGCAGCGCCCAGCAGTTTTTTGGCTTTTAAGGCGTCGGCCAGCGGTTCAATCTCCACCACTGTCCCGCGTGACGCGTTGATCAGCACACCGCCGGGCTTCATGGCGGCGATTTGCGCCGCGCCCATCATCCACTGGGTACTGGCCAGCTCGGGCACATGCAGGCTCACCACATCCGACATGGCCAGCAAGTCGTTCAGCACGGGAACCTGCCGCGCATTGCCTAGTGCCAGCTTGGTGACCACGTCATAAAACACCACCTGCATGCCCAGGCCTTCAGCCAGGACCGACAGTTGTGTGCCAATCGAGCCGTAGCCGACGATGCCCAGAGTTTTGCCGCGAATCTCGTACGAGTTGTCAGCCGATTTTTGCCAGAGCCCCCGGTGCGCCGCCGCGCTTTTGGCGGGCACGCCGCGCAGCAGCAAAATGGCCTCGGCAAGCACCAGCTCGGCCACCGAGCGGGTGTTGGAATACGGCGCGTTGAACACGGCAATGCCTTTTTCACGCGCGGCGTTCAGGTCAACCTGATTCGTGCCAATGCAAAAGCAGCCCACGGCGGCCAGCTTGTGGGCGTGTGCAAACACGTCGGCTGTGAGCTGGGTGCGTGAGCGAATGCCAATGAAGTGCGCATCGGCGATTTTGGCTAACAGCGCATCGCCTTCAAGCGCGCCGCTGATGCTTTCAATGTTGCTGTAGCCCGCTGCTTGCAGGACTTTGACCGCTGAAGGGTGAATGCCTTCGAGGAGCAGGAATTTGATGTGGGCTTTGTCGAGAGATGTTTTGGTCATTGGTCAAGTATGTGCCAAAGTGATTTGGCACAGTCAGGGTGCGGCTATTGGGGCGCGATACATCAAGCAGCGCACTGCAAGCTCACCGCTTGCAGGGTTTTGCCAGTTTTGGCATCAAACACCACCAGATTGACCTGGCGCGGGTGGCCGGGCGTGGGGGCGATGCTGCGGAAAGTGAGCTTTTGGGCCGATGTATCGCCCGCTTTATAGTCACCGGCTTGCACCAGTTGGCGCACGACAAAGTCATGTTTTAAGAATTCGCCTTTGTTTTCACCCGACAGCACTTTGGAATTATGGCCGTGCTCGGTCACTGTCCAGTAGGCGGACCAGTTGGTGGCAGGCAAGATGGGGGTGACACTGGCTTCAAACTGGTCAGTGCCTAACTGCTTCAATGTGATCGTGGCTTTGGCAGGTTCTTTGCCTTCAGGTTTGCCGCCCCAGCGCGGCCAGTCTTTGCCGTCGAGTACGGCTTGCGGGGTGTAGATGCTGCGCAGGTTGTTTTTGGCGGCGTTGTCGCGCTGGCGCTGGGTGTAGGCGGGTGCGGCAAAACGGTCTACCCAGCCGATGTAGTCCCAATAACCGACGTGAAAGGCTTGCACCACGGTCCCACCACTGGCTGATATGCCTTTGAGGCTGGACGCCCACTTGTCAGCGGGTGGGCAAGAGCTGCAACCTTCAGAGGTGTATAGCTCCACCACGGGTGTGATGGTTGGGCCCGAGGCCACTGAGCACTGGTTTGGCTGTGCAAATGCGCCTGCAGACCAACAAAGCAGTGCGCAAGCAGCTATTGATTTTGAAGCATTAAAACGGTCTGGCTGGCGCATGAAAGACTCCGCAAAGTGTTGTAACTCTGTTTTGTCGGGCAGGCCCGCTGCTTCTTACAACTTTAAAACGGCCCAAACCTATGGTTGTGGCTGCAGATGGTTTCGCGCCAGGGCATCGTCATGCTGGCCCCAATAGGCGGCGTTGGTGTTGTCGGATTGTTCCAGCCGCTGCAGCAAATGCTTTTCGGTTTGAGCCATACGGCGATCCAGGTTGGCGATGGTTTCGGTTTCGCGGTTTTTGCACATCAGCGCCTGCGATTCCAGGTAGCCCCGAAGCTGGCTAAAGCGGGAGCTTTCGGCCTTCTCGGCCAGCTCACGTTGCGATGTCAGTTCTTTGGATTGTTTGCGGTTTTCAAGCAACTGCACGCTGCGCATGTACAGCGCGAAAATCAAAAAAATCAGTAACAAGGCAGCCACCAGCATCAGCATGATCAGCCCAAGCGGTAGCTGCATGGTGGTAAAGCCCAGACTCAATGTGCTGGTGCGGGTGAACTCGTCAACATTGAGAACGGTAAAAGCCGCTATCAGCAGGGTAAAGGTGAATAAAAGCAGGGACTTGGTGCGCATGAGGTTCTCCAGCTGGTGAGATAAATCGATGGTTGATTGTTCTCCCAATGCCGTGTTTTTGCTGTGGGACAATGCACGTCCCCAGCGTCAGTTGATGCATCTTCTGGTTAAAAAAATTAAAAAAATGCACGCCATCATTCACCAAATCGCCCTCGAAATCAAAGTACAAGACCACCAGGTCAAAACCGCTGTTGAGCTGCTGGACGGCGGCGCAACCGTCCCTTTTATTGCCCGTTACCGCAAAGAAGCCACAGGCGGGCTGGACGACATTCAACTGCGGGAACTGGAATACCGGCTGGGCTACTTGCGTGAGCTGCAAGAGCGGCGTGAAGCGGTTTTGAAAAGCATTGACGAACAGGGCAAGCTGACGCCCGAGCTGCGTGCCGCGATTGAATTTGCCGCGACCAAGCAGGACCTGGAAGATTTGTATTTGCCGTTTAAACAGAAACGCCGCACTAAAGGCCAGATAGCGCGGGAAGCAGGCATTGAGCCATTGGCAGATGCGTTGTTTGCCAACCCGCTATTGGTGCCAATCGATGAGGCGGCGGCATATGTGAAGCCAGATAAAAACGAGCAAGGCGATGACTTCACCACCTTGCAAGCCGTGCTGGACGGGGTGCGCGACATTTTGAGCGAGCGCTGGGCTGAAGACGCTGCGCTGGTGCAAATGTTGCGCGGCTGGCTTTGGTCTGAAGGGCTGTTCACCTCAAAACTGGTGACTGGCAAAGACGAAAACGCACCTCACAACGCCAAGTTTCGCGACTATTTTGCCTATGACGAGCCGATTGGCCGTGTGCCGTCGCACCGGGCCTTGGCGGTTTTCAGGGGCAGGGGGCTTGAGATTCTGGATGCCAAGTTGTTGCTGCCTGAGCCGCCTTTGAGTGATGCGCCTTTCAAAGGGCCGGTGGTTTCGCTTGCGGAAGGAAAAATTGCCTTGCATCTGGGTTGGAGTCATAAAGCCCGCCCGGCTGACGACCTGATCCGCAAATGCGTGGCCTGGGCCTGGCGGGTCAAGCTCAGTTTGTCGCTGGAGCGAGACTTGTTCACCCGGCTGCGTGAAGACGCTGAAAAAGTGGCTATCAAAGTCTTTGCCGACAACCTGCGTGACTTGCTGCTGGCCGCACCCGCCGGGCCGCGTGTGGTGATGGGCTTGGACCCCGGCATACGCACCGGCGTGAAGGTAGCGGTGGTGGACAGTACTGGCAAGCTGGTTGAAACTGCCACTGTCTTTCCGCATGAGCCGCGCAAGGACTGGGACGGCTCGCTGCATACGCTGGCCAAGCTGGCGGAAAAGCACGGCGTGAACCTGATCGCCATCGGAAACGGCACCGCAAGCCGCGAAACCGACAAATTGGCCGCTGATTTGATCAAAATGCTCCAAAAAGACTCAAAAAATGGATCAAATACGGCTTCAGGCCAATCAATTCGGGCGCAACAAGCTCCTGAAATGATAGTGGAAAAAGTCGTGGTGAGTGAAGCGGGTGCATCGGTCTATTCAGCCAGCGAGTTTGCCAGCCAGGAGATGCCCGATGTAGACGTGAGTCTGCGCGGCGCAGCCAGCATTGCGCGCCGCCTGCAAGACCCGCTGGCCGAGCTTGTCAAAATTGACCCGAAATCCATCGGCGTCGGCCAGTACCAGCACGACGTGAACCAGTCAGACCTGGCGCGCAGCCTGGACACCGTGGTTGAAGACTGCGTGAACAGCGTCGGCGTGGACCTGAACACCGCCAGTGTGCCTCTGCTGGCAAGGGTGTCGGGCCTGTCGCAAACCGTCGCCAAGTCAGTCGTGCGCTGGCGTGATGCAAACGGCGCGTTTGCATCGCGGGCTGATTTGCTGAAGGTAACGGGCCTGGGCGCAAAAACCTTTGAGCAAAGCGCGGGTTTTTTGCGTTTGCGTGGCAGCACCAACCCACTGGACATGACAGGTGTTCACCCCGAAACCTATGCTGTGGTTGAGCAGATCATGCTGCACACCGGCAAGCCGGTGGCCGAGCTGATGGGGCGGGCCGACATGCTCAAAACGCTCAAGCCCGAGCTGTTTGCCAACGACAAATTCGGCGTGATCACGGTCAAAGATATTTTGCTGGAGCTCGAAAAGCCAGGCCGCGACCCGCGTCCGAGTTTTAAGGTGGCGCGCTTTAACGATGGTGTTGAAGCTATCCAAGACCTGCGTGAAGGCATGGAACTGGAAGGCACTGTTAGCAACGTGGCAGCCTTTGGCGCGTTCATTGACATTGGTGTGCATCAGGACGGTCTGGTGCATGTCAGCCAGCTCAGCCACAAGTTCACCACCGATGCGCGCGAGGTGGTCAAAACAGGCGATATCGTGAAGGTGCGGGTGACTGAGGTGGATGTGGCCCGCAAGAGGATTGGTTTGACGATGAAGCTCGGTGAGCCCCCCGCACGACGTGATGCGCCAAGAGACAACCGCTTCGAAGGTTCGCGACCCGGCTTCAGTCAAAACCAGAGCCGGGGCAGGCAGGATGTGCCTCAGACCGTGCCGTCGGCGATGGCTTCAGCGTTTGGGAAACTGGCGGCATTGAAGAAATAGCCGCCCGTTCATGACCCTTCGAGCAGGGCCTTTGGCGCCTTATGGTTTGGGTACGACCACAATGGTTCCGCCGCCGGTACCGGTTCTGCCCGTAGCGCCTGTTGCGCCGGTGTAACCCGTGTCACCCGTAGCGCCAGTTGCGCCAGTTGCGCCAGTGGCACCGGTGTAACCGGTATTGCCTTGATTGCCTTGCGGACCCATCGGGCCCGTACATGCGCCAAGGGCCAGCAGCGAGGCCAAAACAAGAGAGGTGGTTGTGATTTTCATATCGATTCCTGTGAGTTATGTCAGTTGTTCCAAAGTGGAACCTGACCGACATTTCCAGCAAAACACTTTTCAGGCACGCAAGCGGTGGGCAGTTGTCGTGCCCGTTGGTAGGACAACACATCGGTTATCAAACGGGTTGATCCTTGAATTACCGAACCAGCTGTCCCGTAACATCTAAGCCATGCAAGCACTCCATATTTACGCTGGCCCCAAAGCCATGCAGCACATCGCACAACACGGTTTGCAGCCACAAGACATTGGTGTCGTGCCCGGTGCGGCGGGTGGGCCCAAGGGGTTGATTCTGGGGCCGCTGGACCGGTTTATTTTTGGCGACTGGCTGGCGCAGTCAAACCATGAGGTGCATCTGGTCGGCGCGTCGATTGGTGCCTGGCGCGTGGCCACGGCTTGTTTGAATGATGCTGTAACAGCGTTCAAGCGGCTTGAGCATGACTACATTCATCAGCACTACGAACTGCTGCCCGGCCAAAAGCGCCCCACGGCTGACTTTGTGAGTGAGCGGTTTGGCGAAAGCCTGCAAAGCTTTTATGGGGGGCGGGTGCATGAGGTGCTGGGTCACAGCCGCTACAAGCTGCACATCGTGACCTCGCGCGGGCGGCATGTGCTGGGGCGGGAGCATAAAGTCGCCACGCCGCTGGGTTACCTGGGGGCTTTCTTAAGCAACGGCGTTAACCGCAAAGCGATGGGCGCGTGGCTGGAGCGGGTGGTGTTTTCAAGCGCCAACGCGCCATTGCCTTTTGCCACGAACGACTACCGCACCCGCCAAATCATGTTGAGTGACGCCAATTTCAACCCGGCGCTGCAAGCCAGTTGCTCGATTCCGTTTGTACTGCGGTCGGTTCGTGACATTCCGGGTGCGCCGCCAGGGGCGTATTGGGACGGCGGCATCACCGACTACCATTTGCATTTGAATTACCCGGCGGCATCAAATGGACTTGTGCTGTACCCGCACTTTCAAAAATCAGTGGTGCCGGGCTGGCTGGACAAGGGACTGAAGTGGCGGCACAAGGCCACGCCGTTTTTGGACAACATGGTACTGCTGGCACCGAACCCTGATTGGGTCAAAACACTGCCGAATGGCAAGTTGCCAGACCGCCAGGATTTCACGCGTTACGGGAATGATTTGCAAGGCCGGGTCAAAGCCTGGAACGCTGCTGCTGCTGCCAGCGAGCAATTGGCGGACGATTGGCAGCAGTGGCTACACAGACCAGATCCGTCCATGCCTGAGCCTTTGTAGCTTGTACCCGTTCATCCCAGCTTCTTGACCAGCACCTGCGATTTGCGGTCCCAGTTGTATTTGCGCTTGCGGGCATCGGGCAGCCAGTCGGGATCCATCTGCACAAAGCCGCGCTTGATAAACCAGTGCATGGTGCGTGTGGTGAGCACAAAAATGCTTTGCAGGCCTGCCGCACGAGCGCGTTGCTCGATGCGCTTCAACACTTTCTCACCATCGCCCTGGCCTTGTGACTGCGGCGATACCGTCAGCGCTGCCATTTCGGCGGTTTTGGCTTCGGGGTAGGGGTACAGGGCAGCGCATGCAAAAATCACGCCGTCGTGCTCAATGATGGAGTAGTTACCAGCGTCACGTTCAATCTCGGTGCGGTCGCGTTTGACCAGCGTGCCGTCTTTTTCAAATGGCTCAATCAATTGCAAAATGCCGCCCACGTCGTCGGCAGTGGCTTCTCGCAATTCCTCGAGCTTTTCGTCAATCACCATGGTGCCAATGCCGTCATGCACGTAAATCTCCAGCAGCAGTGCGCCATCAACCGCAAACGGCAAGATGTGGCTGCGTTCCACACCGGACTTGCAGGCTTTGACGCAGTGTTGCAAATAAAACGCGGTGTCCGTCGGTTGGGTGGCGTTGGGGAGTTGCAACAACAGCTTTTCAGCAGCTGCCAGGGGAAGTTCGGTGTCAATCGGGTTGTCGTCGCTGGCAGGGGCACTTGGGTCGAGTCGGATGCCGGGAATTTCGGTTAAAAAAATCAGTTTGTCTGCGCCCAGCTCAATCGCCACACTGGTGGCGACTTCTTCCATCGTCAGATTAAACGCCTCCCCGGTGGGCGAAAAGCCAAACGGTGACAGCAGCACCATCGCATCAAAGTCCAGTGTGCGGTTGATGCCCACGGCGTCCACTTTGCGCACCAGGCCTGAATGTTTGAAGTCCACGCCATCCACAATGCCCACTGGCCGGGCGGTAATAAAGTTGCCTGAAATCACCCGCACGGTGGCCCCGGCCATCGGCGTGTTGGGCAGCCCCTGGCTGAAGGCGGCCTCAATCTCGTAGCGCAGCTGGCCTGCGGCTTCTTGCGCGCTGTCCAGCGCCACCTCGTCAGTGATGCGCATGCCGTGGGAGTATTTTGCCTCGTGGCCCTTGGCGGCCAGTTGCTCGTTAACCTGTGGCCTGAAGCCATGCACCAGCACAATTTTGACGCCCATGCTCTGGATGAGCGCCAGGTCTTGCGCAATGTGCTGCAACTTGCCTGCGGCGATGGCCTCACCGGCAATGCCGACCACAAAAGTTTTACCCCGGTGCGTGTGAATGTAGGGTGCCACCGAGCGAAACCAGGGCACAAAGGTGAAATTGAAGACGGCGGACATGGGCTGGCTCTCTGGCTAGGGCAATACAGGCGGTAAAAAATGAAGTGTAAGGCACGCAGTCATGACGATTTGACGGCCTTTCCAAGGCAAATCTCATCTATATAGAGGTTGCGTTGATGACGCGCACGGGTTATCTTCCCAAGCGATGGAAAAACTGATACATGGCCTTTGGGGCTGCTTTTTTGGCATGACGGTGGTTATTCTTGTGGGGGCTGTTCTGGCTTACTCACGCTCAATGCATCGGATTGCGCTCAACGCCGCACTGACGGCCTTGGCATCCGCTTTTTATGTGGTTGCGTTTTTGGGTGGTTTTCCCATGGGAGATGCCGACAACCTGATGCGGTTCCTGGCCGACCTGACGCTGGTGCTGGCTGGGTTTTTAACTTACCAGTTTCTGATGACCCTGGGCTTGCTCAAAGCCCCTGGTAACAGGCGGCGTGCCTCTTATGTGTTGGTTGGAATCTGCCTGACGGTACTGACTCTGGGTTGGGCGCTGTCTGCATGGCAAGCCCTGGCCATCAGTTCGGCCACCAGCTGCCTGCTGGCATTGTTCGCGTTGCTGACCAGCCTGCGCAAAGCCGTCAAGGGTGAGCGTCTGGCATGGGTGATTTTTGCCAGCGTATTTTGTATTTTTGTGGCGCTGGCCGGTATCGCCTGGATCGCCTTGAACCGCAACCAGCCTTTGTTTGGCGTGCATGTGGTAACTGCACTGGCGGCTACGCTGTATGTGGCCTCGTTGGCGTACGTGATGTGGAACCGTTACAACTATTTGCTGGAGTTGCACGAAGTGATGGCGCACGGGCCAGGCTATGACCCGGTGACGCGGATGCGTTCGCATCAGGAAACCGGGCAAATGGTGGGCGGCATCTTCAAAAAATTTCGTGTCAAGCCCGAACCCATGGGCGTGGTCGTGCTGACAATTGCCAACCTTTACACCCTGGAGCAACTGCATGGCACAGCGGCTGTGAACAATGCATTTTTTGTATGTGCCGGGCGTTTGCGCCGCTGGGTACCCCGGCGCGTTGAGACGGGCCGGCTGGGCCGGGATGGATTTTTGCTGATACTGCAAAACTGCACTGACAGCAAACAGGTGATTGATCTGGCTCGAGCTTTAGAGTCTCGACTGCGTCGGTCTGTCACGCTCAACACCAGCCGCGAGGTGTCGCAGCTGGGAACGGGCAACACGGTCTGGGTGGCAGAAATTGGCGTGGGTGTGCTGATGGTGGCCAACCCGGAGTCGCGTGGCTCGGACGCTATTGCCATGTGTCATCGCATGGCGCATACCGCCATCAGTTATGCCAGCCGGATTGCCTGGTTTGACCACTCAAGCGGTGAACCCGTAGAGCTGCCTGCCGTGAAGGCCCGAGCGTGATGGACAAACTTGCGATTGGCCTTTGGGGCTGCTTTTTTGGCGTGGTTGTGGGCATCCTCACGGGGTCTGTTTTTGCCTATTTGCGCTCTCTGCACCGCATTGCGCTGAACGCTGCTTTGTCTGCCGTGGTGTCTGCTTTGTATGTGGCGGTATTTTTGGGTGCATTGCCAATGGCTGATGCGCAAACGCTGACCATTTCTCTGGCACTGGTGACCATCGCCGTGGCCGTGGTGCTGACCTATTTGTTGTTTGCGGTGCTGGGTTTGACAAAGTCACAGCGTTTTCGGCAACGCATCATCGCTGCACTGAGCACTCTGCTGCTGATAGCGCTGGTGTGGGGCTGGCAGCTTGCACCCAAAGATTTTCTGGTTTTGGGCACCAGCGTGGCCAGCCTGCTGGGCCTGGTGGCATTGGCGACGGCCATTCAAAAAGCCTGGTCTGGTGACCGGCTGGCTTGGGCGGTGGTGTTTGCCATTTGCTGCATGCTGGTGGCGCTGGTCGGCTTGAGCGCGATTGCATATGACAGAGACGGTGCGAGCTGGTTGCTCTATGCCGTCAGCGCCCTGGCCGCAACGCTTTACATGCTGACCATGGCATCGGTGCTGTGGTCACGCTACGCCTATCTCATTGAGCTGCACAAACTGCTGGCCTACGGCCCGAGCTATGACCCGGTCACCCGGATGCGATCCCATGAAGAGACAGGCCAGATGGTCGGTGCTGTCTTCAAAAGCTTTCGTGCCAAGCCTCAACCCATGGGCATCGTGGTGCTGAGCATTGCCAATCTTTATTCACTTGAAAAACTTCACGGCGTGCGGGCGGTGAACCATGCCCTTTTCGTGACAGCTGCCCGCCTGCGGCGCATCGTCCCCTCCCAGGTGGAGATGGGCAGGCTGGGGACTGACGGCTTTGTGCTGGTGCTGCAGCAATGCAAGCAAAGTGCAAGCCTGATTGACCTTGCCACAGCTGTAGAAAGCCACTTGCGGCGTCCCTTGTCACTGAGCACCAGCCTGGAAGCCGCGCGCATTGAAACCGACAGCACGGTCTGGGTGGCAGACATCGGCGTGGGCGTTTTGATGGTTTCAAATCCCGAATCGCGCGGCTCTGATGCGATTGCCATGGGGCGGCGCATGTCGCGCACAGCGATCAGTTACCCCAGCCGTCTGGCCTGGTTCGATGAGTCGAGCGGCGAGACAGTGGAGTTGCCAGACAACCGTTTGTTGTAGCTGGCGCTTTCGGGGCGTTGATAATGTGAGGTTTTGAGCATCACGCCTTTGTCGTCAGCAGCCCCATCACCCTTGCGTATTGAGTTTCCTGAATCCTTGCCCGTATCTGGCAAGCGCGAAGAAATCACCGCTGCCATTGCCAGCCATCAGGTGGTGATTGTTTGCGGTGAAACGGGTTCAGGCAAAACCACGCAACTTCCCAAAATTTTGCTGGCCATGGGGCGGGGTAAATTAAATTACGCCCCAGGCCAGCGCGCCAAGCTGATTGGCCACACCCAGCCCAGGCGCATTGCCGCATCCAGCGTGGCCAAACGCATTGCTGAAGAGCTGAAAACGCCGCTGGGCGATGTGGTCGGCTTCAAGGTTCGCTTTCAGGACCGCTTGAGCCGGGATGCGTCCGTCAAGCTGATGACCGATGGCATTTTGCTGGCCGAGACGCAAACCGATCCGCAGCTCAATGCCTACGACACCATCATCATTGACGAGGCGCATGAGCGCTCCCTGAATATTGACTTTCTGCTGGGCTATCTGCGCCAATTGCTGCCGCGCCGGCCGGACTTGAAAGTCATCATCACGTCGGCGACGATTGATGCGAACCGGTTTGCTGAGTACTTCGCATCGGCAAAAGGGCCGGCTCCAGTCATCATGGTGTCGGGGCGCATGTTTCCGGTTGAACAAAGATACCGGCCATTTGAAGAGTCGCGCGACTACGACCTGAACGACGCGATTGCCGACGCTGTCGATGAGCTGTGGCTTAGCCCGCACAGCGCGGGCGACATTCTGGTGTTCTTGCCCGGTGAACGTGAGATCAGGGAAGCAACAGACCACCTTCGCAAGCATCTGGCACACCAGCCTCTGAACCGTGGCGCGGATGTGCTGCCGCTGTTTGCACGCCTGAGCCCAGCCGAGCAGGATCAGATTTTTGCCAGCCACAGCAACCGCCGCATTGTGCTGGCGACCAACGTGGCTGAAACGTCGCTCACTGTTCCTGGCATCCGGTATGTGATTGATGCAGGCACAGCGCGTGTGAAGCGCTACAGCTTCAGGAGCAAAGTTGAGCAGCTGATGGTCGAGCCCATCAGCCAGGCGGCGGCCAACCAGCGCGCCGGGCGTTGCGGCCGGGTGGCTGACGGTATTTGCATCCGGCTGTATGACGCGCAGGACTTTGCAGGCCGCCAGCGATTTACCGACCCCGAGATTTTGCGCAGCTCACTGGCAGCCGTGATTTTGCGGATGAAGGCATTGCACCTGGGCGCGATTGAAGACTTTGCATTCATTGAAGCGCCGCAGCGCCGCGCGATGACGGACGGCTATCAGCTTCTTGCTGAACTGGGCGCAGTTGATGACGACAACGAACTCACGCCAGTGGGCCACACGCTGGCCAAGCTGCCGCTGGACCCGCGCGTAGGCCGCATGATTCTCGAAGCCAAAAGCCGCAGTGCGCTGGACGAAGTGCTGGTCATTGCCAGTGCCCTGAGCGTGCAGGACGTGCGCGACCGCCCGATGGACAAGCAGGCCCAGGCTGATCAGGCGCATGCCAAGTTTGACGATGAAAAAAGCGAGTTTGTCGGTTATTTGAAGTTATGGAAGTGGCTGGGTGACTCCAGGGGTGGGCACGATGCGGTGCATAAGCTGACCAACAGACAGCATGAAAACCTGCTGAGAGAAAACTTCATCAACATGCGCCGGGTTCGTGAATGGCGCGACATTCATTCGCAACTGGTGAGCACCATCAGCGAGCAAGGTTGGGACCGCACGGCGCCGAGCCGCCCCAAGCCGGGCGACGCCCCCCCGGGGGGCAGCGACGACGCGAAGCGCGGAGCGTGGGGGCCAACCGTCTTCAACAAAAAGCCCGCCAGCTACGAGCAACTGCACCAGTCGATGTTGTGCGGCTTGCTGGGTAACCTGGGGCAAAAAAACGACGAGGAAGACTGGTATCTGGGCGCGCGCGGCATCAAGTTTTATCGCCACCCGGGTGCCAACTTAAGCAAAAAGCCGGGCCGCTGGATTGTGGCTGCCGAGCTGGTGGAAACCACGCGTCTGTTTGGCCGGGGCATTGCCAATATCGAGCCGCAGTGGATTGAACAGGTGGCAGGGCATTTGCTGAAAAAGCAGTTGCTGGATCCGCACTGGGAGAAAAAAGCTGCTCAAGTCACCGCGCTGGAGCGTGCCACCTTGTACGGCTTGGTGGTTTACAGCGGCAGGCGGGTGAACTTTGGCCGGGTCGAGCCGGTGGCGGCACGCGATGTGTTTATCAGGGAAGCACTGGTGGCTGGCAACTGGGACACACCTCTGGCTTTTTTAAAGGCCAACGAAAAGCTGATTGCCAAAGTACAAGACCTGGAGCACAAGGCACGCAGGCAGGATGTGCTGGTGGACGAGGAACTGATTTACGCCTTTTATGACCAGCAGTTGCCAGCGGATGTGTGCAGCGGCGCCAGCTGCGAAGCCTGGTACCGGGAGGAGGTCAAAAAGCAGCCCAAACTGCTGCTTCTCACACAAGAAGAGCTGATGCGCCACGAGGCGGCAGGCATCACGACGCAGGCTTTCCCGAAAATCTTGCGGCTGGGCGGTGTCGATTGCACTGCTACTTATCTGCACGAACCCGGTGACGCCAAAGACGGCGTGACGGTGGATGTGCCGCTGTTTGCACTGAACCAGGTCAACGAGGAGCGCTGCGAATGGCTGGTGCCGGGCATGCTGAAGGACAAAGTGCAGGCGCTGATTAAAACCCTGCACCAGCGCCCACGTTCGCGTCTGGTGCCGTTGCCTGACACCGCGGCGCGTTTTTCGGAGCAGCTTAACCAGGCCGAAGTCTTTGGCACAGGCTCATTGACCGATGCCGTGCTCAAACTGGTGCGGGATGCCACGGCTGTTGATGTCAAGCGCGGCGACCTGAAGCTGGACATGCTGCCGCCGCACCTGTTCATGAACTTCAGGGTGGTGGACGAGCATGGCCGGCAATTGGGTCATGGGCGCAGTCTGGCTGGGCTCAAGGGGGATTTGGGTGTGCAGGCGCGCGGGGCGTTTCAGGCGCTGGCTGGGCTGAAGAATCTGGCTGTTTCAACAACAGACAGCTCAAAAACACCTGTTTCAGGCTCATTTCAGGCATCAAATCGGCCTCAAGCCCAAAAAATACGGGCGCAAGCAGCTCCTGAAAAAGTAGCGGTTAAAGTCCCTGAGCGTTACACAGCCTGGACATTTGGCGCGCTGCCTGAGCTGATGGAAATTGCCAAAGGTGCGCAAATCCTGATTGGTTTTCCGGCGTTGATTGACCTGGGCGATGCGGTGACGATGGAGGTGTTTGACGAGCCTGAACTGGCTGCTGCAAAACACCGGGCCGGACTGGCGCGTTTGTTTGCGTTACAGATCAAGGACGCTATCAAGTACCTGGAAAAGAACCTGCCCGACCTTCAAAAAATGGCCACTGCCTACATGCTGGTGGGCCGTGCGCCAGACAACTCAGGCGGCGGCACGCTGGAGGAGTTGCGAGCGCAGATTCTTGAAGTCGCTCTGGCTAGAACGTTCTTGCTCGACCCGCTTCCCACGAACGAAACTGAATTTAAAAAACGGCTGGATGAAGGCAGGGGACGATTGACGCTGATTGCCACTGAAATTGCACGCTTGGCGGGCGCTGTTTTGCTGGAGTTCACAGCAGCCCAGCGCAAGATCAAGGACACCAAAAACGCCGCTGATGCGGCTGGCGATGCAGCCCAGCAGCTTCAGCGACTGGTACCGAAAAAGTTTTTGACCACGACGCCTTATGGGCAGTTGCAGCACTTTCCGCGTTACCTGAAAGCCATCACAGCGCGACTGGACAAATGGCGCACCGACCCGGCGCGTGATGCCGCCAGGATGCTGGAACTCAAACCCCAGGAGCAGCGTTTCTGGCGTCTGGTGGCCGAGCGCAAAGGCGCAACAGATGCGCGTATGCAGGAGTTTCGCTGGTTGTTAGAGGAGTTGCGGGTCAGCTTTTTTGC
The DNA here is from genome assembly GCA_044378095.1 of Polaromonas sp. Lineage (GTDB taxonomy): Bacteria > Pseudomonadota > Gammaproteobacteria > Burkholderiales > Burkholderiaceae_C > Polaromonas. The sequence goes on along the minus strand of JBILXX010000046.1, from coordinate 8,955 downwards.
CCAGGAGCTGCGAACGCCGCAGCCTGTGAGTCTTAAAAGATTAGAGAAAGTCTGGCAGCAACTGAACAGTTGATGCCAGACGCTCATGTGTTTTTAGATACGTCCCATCAGCAGCAGAACAATCAAAATAACCACCACCAGCCCCAAGCCACCGCTCGGTCCATAACCCCAGTTGCGACTGTGGCCCCAGGTGGGCAGTGCGCCGACCAGAATCAGAATTAAAACGATCAGCAGGATGAGGGAAAGTGACATGCAAAGCTCCTTGTTTTGAAGCATCTATTTTTTTGCATAGGACCGTCAAAACCAACAGGAACTCAGCCCTTCAGGCCGTCATCCAATACCTACGGAATTACAGCCTGGCCAGACGCGCCAACGCCGCATTCAGCGTCTCGTCTTTTTTGGCAAAGCAAAAACGCACCACCCGCTGGTCGAAGCCATCGCCATAAAACGCTGACAGCGGAATGGCAGCCACGCCAACCTCTGTGGTCAGCCACTTGCAAAAATCGGCTTCATTCAGGTCACTGACATCTGAAATATCGACGCACTGAAAGTAACTGCCTTCGCTGGGTAACAGTTTGAAACGGGTTTTGGCCAGGCCTGCACGAAACAAATCGCGCTTTCGCTGGTAAAAAGCAGGCAAGCCCAGGTAAGCGCTTTCATTGGCCATATAACTGGCCAGACCATATTGCACCGGTGTGTTGACGGTGAAAACGTTGAACTGATGCACCTTGCGAAACTCGGCTGTCAGGGGGGCTGGTGCGGCGACGTAACCCACCTTCCAGCCCGTGACATGGTAGGTTTTGCCAAAGCTGCTGACAATAAAAGCCCGCGCAGCTAGCCCCGCAAAGCGCGCCGCGCTTTGGTGAATTTGCCCCATGTCCGCGTCAAACACCATGTGCTCGTAAACCTCGTCGCTGATCAGTAGCACATCCGTGGGTGCCAGCAGGTCTTGCAGCTTGAGCATGTCAGTCTCGGTCCACACCGTGGCGCTGGGGTTGTGGGGCGAGTTGATCAAAATGGCGCGGGTTCTGGCTGTCATGGCCGCGCTGATCTTGTCGAAGTCTGGCCTGAACGTGCCAGGCATCAAGGGCACGCGCACCACGACGCCGCCTGCGAGCTCAATGTTGGGCACATAGCTGTCGTAGCAGGGCTCCAGCACGATGACTTCGTCGCCAGGATGGACGATGGCCAATATGGCGGTAATGATGGCCTGGGTTGCACCCGCGGTAACGGTAATTTCTGTATTGGCGTTATAGCTGCGGCCATGCAGCTTTAACAGCTTGGCTGAAATGGCTTCACGCAGTACCGGCACGCCGGGCATGGGCGGGTACTGGTTCAGGCCTTGGGTCATGGCATGGGTGACCGCGCCCACCAGTTGGGGGTCACATTCAAAGTCCGGGAAGCCCTGACCCAGATTGACAGCGTTCTTCTCGGCTGCCAAAGCCGACATCACGGTGAAGATGGTCGTGCCAACGGCGGGCAATTTGCTTTTGAGGGGTGGGGTTCGTTCAACAACAGCGTTCATGTGAGTTGCTCTAGAAGTTAAAAATCGCTGCCATGGCCTGACATGGCGTTTTCAATCAATTCCCGCTTCAGGTCTGGGCTGACCAGTTCTGCAAAGCTGTACACAAAGTTGCGCAGGTAAGCGCTGCGCTTGAAAGCCACGCGCGCCACATTCACGCCAAACAGATGTCCGGCAGGTATGGCCAGCAGGTCATTGTTGGTGCCGTCGTCGCGGATGGCCATTTCAGCCACGATACCCACACCCAGGCCGAGTCGTACATAGGTTTTGATCACGTCTGAGTCAATGGCTTCGAGCGCGATCCGGGGCTCCAGCCGATGGGCTGCAAAGGCCTGGTCAATTTTGGTTCGCCCGGTAAATGACGGGTGGTAGGTGATCAATGGCTCCAGCGCCAGGTCTTGCAGGCTGATGTTCGTCTTGGTCGCCAGCGGGTGCGCTGCAGGCAGCACCAGCATGTGTTGCCACTGATAGCACGGCAGGGTGATCAGGTCCGTGTAGTTAACCAGTGACTCGGTGGCAATACCAATTTCAGCCACCTCATCGAGCAGCATTTGCGCCACCTGGTCGGGCGAGCCCTGATGCAGGCTGACATTGACTTTGGGGAAGATCTCACGCAGTTTTGCCACTGGCTGAGGCAGCACATACCTGGCCTGTGTGTGGGTGGTGGCAATCGACAGTGTGCCGCTGTCCTGTTTGGAGTATTGCTCGCCAATGCGGCGCAGATTGCCGACCTCTCGCAAAATCATGTCAATGCTTCTCAAGACATGTGCGCCCGGCTCAGTCACGCGCTTCAGACGCTTGCCGTGGCGGGCAAAAATCTCAACACCGAGTTCTTCTTCAAGCTCGATGATGGCTTTGGACACGCCGGGCTGCGACGTGTGCAGCACTTTGGCGGTTTCAGTCAGGTTCAGATTTCGGCGAACGGCTTCCTGAACAAAGCGAAATTGGTGGAGATTCATATCAATTATGAGCTCATTGTTATTTTCATTATGCTATTTTGGCACTAAAGAGTGCCCGCGTCTGCACTCAAGAAAGTGCGATGTCCGCCATCAATGAAATCAGTTTGTCAGACTCGCCAGCGGTGGGCAAAAGCTCGACGGTCACGCTGGGGTGAGCTGCCCGGAGTTCGCTGATCAGTAGCGGCAAATCTTCCCGTGCATGCTTGCCAACACCTAGGAATAACGGAAAAACCCTTATTTTTCGGGCGCCAGCAGCTATTAAATCAGTAGCTGCATCTGGCAGCGACGGCAGGCACAGTTCGAGGTAGGCGCAACTGACCAGGTTGCCGGGCTGGCGCTGGGTGATTTGCCTGGCAACGGCCTCGATGGGTAGTCGCCACTGTGGGTCACGCGAGCCATGCGCAAATAAAATGATACCTGTCGTCATAAAGTTTGTTTATCGTCGTAAAACCAGCCAGCCAAAAGCACCCAGAGAAATAGCCATGTAGAGCATGCCGGGCGCTGCAGCCGCCAGCCAGGGCTGCCAGTTTTGCAGGTTACCCACATAGCCAAAAACGTTGTTGAGCAAAAAGAAGCTGATACCAATCATCACGCCAGAAAACACATAAGCTGCAACCCCGCCCGAGCGAAAATGCAGATAAGCAAACGGCAGTGCCAGCATCACCATCACCAGGCAACTGAGCGGGTAAAAAACCTTTTTCCAGAACTCAATTTCGTAGCGCTGGGCACTCTGACCGTTGGCGTCCAGATGGCGGATGTAATTGAACAGATCCAGCGTTCCCATGCGTTCGGGTTTGAGCAGCGCCACCGACACCATTTCCTGTTTGATTTCTGTGGGCCAGCGAAAACTTACCATTGTGGTGCGTGCCACATCGGCGGATTGCCTGGCGGCATTGCTGGCCGTGGCTGGATCGGTGGGTAGATTGAACTCAGTTCGCGTCACGCCGTGCAATTGCCAGGAATCGTCCAGCGCGAACGAGGCGCTTGCCGCCTGCATTTTTGACACAGCCAGGCCTTTGTTATTGAACTCAAAGATCTGCAAGCCCAGCATCTCGTTGTCAGGTGACAGTGTTCTGACGTTGGCAATCACGGTGTTGTAGGCCTGCTTTTCTTTCAGCCAGGCCCCGGTTTGCCCGACGGTGATGGTGCCCTGGTACCGGGCTTTGAGCAGCTGAGCCGTACGCTCGCTCAAAGGTGCAAGATAGTCACCAATTGCAAAACTCAACACCACAAAAAGAGCCCCCAGATTCAAGAGCATCTTCAACGCGCGCCAGGGATCCAGACCGCTGGTTCGCAAAATGGTGTATTCAGAACTTTGTGCCATTCTGGCCATTACAAAAATCGTGCCGATCAACACTGAAATGGGGATCAGCTCATACAAATGGTTGGGGATCAGCAGGCCGACATAGATCAGCGCATGTCTGATCTGGTAGATGTCACTGGCCGTCGGCAACCCGCTGGGCAAGCCATTGTTTTTGCCCAGGTATTGCAGTTCATCGACCAGGTCAAAAAAGAAAAACAGCGCCAAAAAGCCCATGGCGACCAGCGCAATGGCGGTCAAGACTTCGCCATAAATCAGGCGACGAATGGTCTTCATGCGGCAGCCTTGTTCAGTTTGGCGTGCCGCCTGAATGCGGCGCGCAGTGTCCAGTTGGCGTTGCGCTTGGCCAGCCATAGCAGGCCCAGTACCAGCACGCCGCCGTGCAATAGCAACATCAAACCGCCAAAGCTGACAGATCCACCCAAAACCCAGCTTTGGCCCAGATTCACCAGGTTGTTGTAAACCAGAAAAGTCAGCACCACAAAAACAAAATTGCCGCTGCGCCCGCCGCGCGGGTTGACGTTGGCCAATGCTACTGCCAGCACCACAAAATTGATCGCCGCCACTGCCAGCCCCATGCGCCAGGCCAGCTCGCTCAGGTTGGCTCTGGTGGGAGACCTCACCAAAACAGGAATCGACAACACTTTGGCATCACTGACCTCAGAATTGATTTGCGACGTGTTGCCCACTGCGCTGCCGTATTCTTCAAAGTTGCTGATTTTCAGACTGGTCTTGCCGTTTTCATTTTCAAGTCGCTGACCGTTTTCAAGCACCAGCACCTGCTTGTCACCCGTGACTTCAATTCGACCAGAACGCGCCGTGGTGATGGAGTTTTTACCTTTTTCATTGGCCGCTATGAACACGTTGTTGCTTGACTTTAAATCGGTTTTGGCATCCCGGTCGATAAAAAACACCCGATTCCCGCCAGACGACTCCTGAAACTGCCCCGGCGCAATGCGGTCAATGTCACTGCGGCCCGCGTAGCGCTGCTGCATGTCGCGGGTTTGCTGGTTCGTCCAGGGCCAAATAAAAAGCGCTGTGAGAGCAACAATCAGCAAGACTGGCCAGGCAAAGCGAAACAGCGGCCCCACAAAGCTGATCAGACTGCGTCCGCTGGTGAACCAGACCACCATTTCGCTGTCGCGGTACATGCGTGACAGTGTGCCTACCATGGCGATGAACAGCGACAGCGTCAAAATGGTTGGCAGCCTGCCGAGCGCGGCGTAAGCCATGAAGAGCATCACATCTTGCGGATTGATGACACCGCGAGACGCCTGACCCAGTGTTCGTATCAGAACAATGGTCAGCACAATGGTGATCAGGACAACAAACGTGGCCCCAAAACTGCGAGCCAACTCTCTGCGAAGGGAAGATTGGAATAACATTGGCTGAGACTGCGCCCTTTCACCTTGATTTTATTTATCTTTGATTGGTCAGACCTGTGATTATGGACTTTGAACTGAAAACACTCACCCGCGCCCGGCTTTGCACTGAAAAATGCGATGCTCTGGTGGTGCTGGTGTCGCAAGATGCTCTGTCAACCAGCGGCGCAGACGCTGTGTCAACGCTGGCTGCCTTGGCCATCAAGTCGGGCGACCTGGAAACGAAACCCGGCAAACTGATCAGCAGCTACCGCGCTGCTGGTGTGGCCGCCACCCGGTTGATTTTGGTGGGCTGTGGTGACGCCAGTGCTAAAAATGTCCGCCTGGCTGTGATGGCTGCGATCAATGCCATCAAAAGCAGCAACGTCAAACGTGTCGTTTTGAGCCTGTGTGGATTGAATGAGTCGTCCAGCGACATGGTGCGCTCCGCGCTGGTGGCATGCGGCGATGCAGCCTATGCTTATGCCACTACCAAATCAAAACCTGCGCCTGGCAAACTGGAGCAGCTGGTTCTGGCTGTTCCCGATGCGGCCAGGGTCAAAGCCGGTTTTGACAAAGGCCTGGCCCTGGTCAATGGCATTGCTTTGGCCAAAGAGTGGGCCAACCGGCCCGCCAACCACGCCACGCCTTCCATGCTGGCGGTTGCAGCCAAGGCAGTGGGCAAGTTGTCAAATATCAAGGTTGATGTGCTGGGTCCCAAAGAAGTCGCCAAGCTGGGTATGGGCTCATTCATGGCGGTCGCCCAGGGATCTGTCGAGCCACTTCGATTTATCGTTCTGCGTTACGACGGCGCGGCCAAAGCTCAGGCGCCAACCGTGCTGGTAGGCAAGGGCATCACCTTTGACACCGGCGGCATCTCCATCAAGCCAGCGGCTGAAATGGACGAAATGAAATTTGACATGTGCGGCGCAGCCAGTGTGCTGGGTGTTTTCAGGGCGCTGGCTGATTTGCAGCCCACCATCAACGTGATTGGTCTGATCCCGGCTTGCGAAAACATGCCTGACGGCAACGCCATCAAACCCGGCGATGTGGTCACCAGCATGAGCGGGCAAACCATTGAGATTTTGAACACCGATGCTGAAGGGCGACTGGTGCTGTGCGATGCGCTGACCTATGCCGAGCGCTTCAAGCCCAGAGCAGTGATTGACATTGCCACACTCACGGGCGCTTGCGTGATTGCGCTGGGTGGGGTGCGCAGTGGCTTGTTTGCCAGCAGCGACAGCCTGGCGCATGCCTTGCTGGAGGCGGGTGATTCATCGCAAGACCTGTGCTGGCGCATGCCGCTGGACGACGACTATGCAGAAGGCCTGAAAACCAATTTTGCCGATGTCGCCAACGTGGCCGGGCGTGCGGGTGGTGCTGTTACAGCGGCCAAGTTTTTACAACGCTTTGCCAGCAAATTCGCCTGGGCGCATTTGGACATTGCTGGCACAGCCTGGAAGAGCGGTTCGGCCAAGGGCGCAACCGGCAGGCCCGTGGCGCTGCTGGTGGACTACTTGCTCGGACAGGCGAATGCAAAACCAGTCGCCAGCCTGCCAGCCCCCAAAAAACGCACCCGTCCGGCATGACCGACATCGAGTTTCACGTCAATTTGCCTGACAAGCTGCATTACAGTTGCCGCTTGTTGCGCAAGGTTTACCGCACGGGTTCCAAAGCCGTGGTGACGGCTGAGCCAGAATTGCTGCAGCAGCTGGACCTGTTGCTCTGGCGCTATTCAAACACCGAGTTTTTGCCGCATTGCCGCATCGACTCTGCAGCTTGCACGCTTGTGGCCACGCCCATCGTGCTTGCAGAGCAACTCGACGCCTGTCCACCGGGCACGGCTGGCAGCGTGCTCATTAATTTGGGACAACAAGTGCCCGGCGGCTTTGAGCGGTTTGAGCGATTCATTGAGGTGGCTTCCAGCCTGGAGGCCGACCGCCTGGCCGCCAGAGACCGCTGGAAGCACTACAGGGATCGGGGTTATTCATTGAAGCGGCATGAATTGCAGCCCGTCACGGAGGCTGCATGAAATCGACCGCCTTGCCACCACGCTTTGTGCCAACACTGACCGATGTGGTGCGTCAGGTTGAGCACTTCGCCCCTGTGCAGCCTTATGCCAATGCGCAGCACAACCCCCTGCAGCTAGAAGACCAGATCGTGCACCGCGTCATGCAGCGTGTTGACCTGGTGCTCGAAAGGCGGCTGCGTGAGGCGGTGGCGCAGGTGATTTTGTCGCATACCCAAACGCTTGGGCCACGCCTGCGGGAAGAAATTGAGCTGGTGGTGCGTGAGTCTGTCAGCCAGGCTGTCGCACAAGAGCTGCCCCAGCAAAGTCAATAAATCTGGCGCGATAAGTCCCGCTACTACGCCATCTTTTATTTTCATGAACCCTGTAAACCTAGGGAAACCGAGGGGCGTTGCTATGGTTCAGGCTTGAAAATTGCGTTAATCTCACGGGCTAGGACAAAAACCTGTCTTAACCCTTTTATTTTTTTAACCGGAGTCTTTTATGCAGATGAAATTCAAATTGACAGTGCTCGCAGCCGTTGCCTCTTTTGCTGGCTTGACCTACGCCCAGGACATGGTTGTGAAGATCGGCCACGTTGGCCCTATCTCAGGCAGCATTGCTCACCTGGGTAAAGACAACGAAAACGGCGCCAAGATGGCAGTCGAAGAACTCAATGCCAAGGGCGTCGTGATCGGCGGCAAAAAAGTCAAGCTCGAGTTGGTGCTTGAAGACGACGCAGGTGACCCAAAGCAGGGCACCGCAGTTGCTCAAAAGCTGGCTGACATGAAGGTGTCGGGCGTGATTGGTCACCTGAACTCAGGTACCTCCATCCCAGCGTCGAAAATTTACAGCGCAGCTGGCATTCCGCAAATTTCCCCCTCCGCTACCAACCCGGCTTTCACGCGCGCTGGCTACAAGACCACCTTCCGCGTGGTGGCTGACGACGTTCACCTGGGCGGCACATTGGGCCGTTACGCTGTGTCCACCCTCAAAGGCAAGTCAATTGCCGTGATTGATGACCGTACCGCTTACGGTCAGGGTGTTGCTGAAGAGTTTGTCAAGGCCGTTAAAAAAGCGGGCGGCAACATTGTTGGCCAAGAGTTCACGACCGACAAAGCCACTGACTTCATGCCGATTCTGACCACGCTCAAAGGCAAAAAGCCGGACGTGATCTTCTTCGGTGGCATGGACGCTGTTGCTGGCCCGATGCTGCGCCAGATGAAGAACCTGGGCATCGACGCGAAGTTCATGGGCGGTGACGGCATCTGCTCCAGCGAGCTGGCCAAACTGGCCGGCCCTGCCATGGCTGACGGCCAGGTGGTGTGCGCTGAAGCCGGTGGTGTTGAAGGTTCACAAAAAGCTGGCCTGGACAAGTTCAACGCTGACTTCAAGAAGAAGTTCAATGCCGACGTGCAAGTTTATGCACCTTACGTGTATGACGCTCTCAACGTGATGGTCGCTGCCATGGTCAAAGCCGGTTCGTCAGAGCCAGCAAAATACCTGCCAGTTCTGGCCAAAACCGCCGGCTACAAAGGCGTGACCGGCACCATCGCTTTTGACGAAAAAGGCGACATCAAAAACGGCGCGCTGACCCTGTACACGTACAAGGCCGGCAAGCGTGACGCGATTGCTGTGGTGCGTTAATTTAACCCTGGTGAGGGACTTGCAGAATTCCGCAAGCCAGCCGAATTAACCGCTACGTGAGGTAAAAAAAGTTGCGGGCACCGCCTAAAAGGCTGCAAGATCAGGGTATTGAATCATGAACTTGGTGAGCGCCCATG
>JBILXX010000127.1:0-7350 GCA_044378095.1 Polaromonas sp. | reverse complement strand
AGAAAACGGGAGGGGGACGCCTCCGGCGGCCTGGCAGGGGCCTCTTTGAAAAGAAAAAATCCAAAAACCTTCAAACCTCAGCTAACATCCAATCCGCTTCACACACAGAAATTCAGACACTCCCGCTGAAATACCATTTCGAGGCGAAAAATCGGGCTATTTCCAGGCACTTCACCCCTTGGATACCTCAAGAAAAATCGCTTGTAACCCATACTCGCAAGGTTAGATGGCCAGGCCGCGCCGACTGTAAAAGGATTGCAATTTCGCGTGACTGGACTTGACCCGTTTCACGGACGGTTTAGAGGCTCTTGACCTCTTGACCTCTTGAAAACAATCGCGCTCCAATTGATTTCAAAACCAGGTCTGCGTCACCGTTTCAACTACCGACTGCTATATAAACCATAGCTGCTTGCGCTCGTATTTATTGGTTTTTCGTCCTAAATGACCATAAAAATCAGCTGAAAAATCGGTTTTTAAGCCCGTTTCAACCACAGTTTTGACTTAAAACGCCAACAGTTGACAAAACCAACTTGGAATCGACAGGCAAACATCAGTCGGCGCCGATGTCGAATCGGTAGCTATAAAAACCTTGGAAGCTCATCGGTAAATCCCCTGTGGGGAGTTACGCCGAGTCCTGTTAACTTTGCAACTGGACTCTTATCAACCTCCCACATCACTACCCAGCATGACACACCTCCCACGCACCCCACTGGCCCTGATGGGCGCATCACTGTTGTTTCTGGCGGGCTGTGCCGGTGTGCCGACTGCCCCGCCCGAAGCCGCGCCAGTCAAGCAGGCCTGCCCTGCCGGTGTGCCAGCGGGTGCAAGCTGCCTGCGGGGGCAGGACTCTGCCACGGCGCACTACCTCATCGTGATGCCAACCAAATGGAGCGGCGTGCTGGTGGTGCATGCCCATGGCGGGCCGACGCTGGGCGAGCCCAAAGCCACCAGAGCCGACGAAGACATCAAGCGCTGGGCTGTGACCGTGTCAGAAGGTCATGCCTGGGCGGGCTCGGTGTTTCGTCAGGGTGGCTTTGCCGTGACCACAGCCGCCGAAGATACCGAGCGTGTACGCCGGATATTTGTTGACCATGTGGCCAAACCGCGCGTGACCTTGCTGCACGGGCAGTCGTGGGGCGGCATGGTGGCCACGCGGGCGGCCGAGATGTTCCCTAAATCGTGGAACGGTATGCTGCTGACCAGCGGCGTGGTGGCAGGGCCAGCCACCTACGACTTTCGGCTGGACTTGCGCGCCATTTACCAGCACCTGTGCAATAACCTGCCGCTGGCTACTGAGCCGGCCTATTCACTGGCCGTGGGCCTGCCTGCCGACAGCAAGCTGACCAACGCGGAGATTGTGGCCAGAGCAGACGAATGCCTGGGCGTGCGCAAGCCTGCCGCCCAGCGCACGCCCCAGCAGGCGCAAAAGCTCAAAACCATTGTGGATGTGCTCAAGATCCCTGAAAGCTCGGTGGTGGGCCACCTGAACTGGGGCACCTTCACGCTGCGCGATGTGGTTGCCAAGAATGGCGGCGTGAGCCCGTTTGGCAACGAGCGTGTGCGCTATGTGGGATCAAATGACGATGCGGCACTGAATGCCGCCGTGCAGCGGTTCAAACCCGACCCAGCCGCCGTGGCCCGGTTTGCTGCCGATGTGGACCACGCCGGGCGCTTTACTGTGCCCGTGGTGAGTGCGCACGGTATTGGCGATGCCACCGTGTTTGTAGAAGGCAGCGATACCTTGCGCCAGCGCATGGCGGCGGCTGGCAACGGCCAACGGCTGGTGCAAAACTTTGTGGATTCAGCCGAGCACAGTTATTGGGGTGACGCCTATTACCCACCGCTGTTCAACGCGCTCTTGAATTGGGTTGAAAAAGGCCAAAAACCCACGCCCGCAGGCATTGCCGCCATTTGCCTGCAGCAAGCTGGTGCAGCTGCCAAAGACTGCCGGTTTTTGCCAGACTACGTGAACAAACCTTTGGCCTCACGCATTTTTGTGCGCTGAAACCAGCCGGATAAAACGCCAGAATGGGAAACAGCTTGACCACCCGCCCCAGTCGGCTTAGTATTACATCCGTAATAACGGAGTCGCAACATGCACACGCTCAAACTGACGCAAATTGGTAATTCGGTCGGCGCTATCTTTCCCAAAGACTTGCTGGCTCAAATGCGGCTCGAAAAAGGTGACGATTTTTATGTCACTGAAACGCCAGACGGCTTGCGCATCACCACTCATAACCCGGAATTTGAAGAACAAATGCGCCTGGGTCGCGAGATCATGAAGGAACGGCGCGCCGTGTTGCGCGAGCTGGCCAAATGACGGCCTGGCGCTGGATTGACCGCGCCGTATTAATTGCCATCCACGACATGCAGCTGGCGGAGCACGGCGGCGGCGCGGGCTTGCGGGACGGCAATTTGCTTGAATCAGCTCTAGCCAAACCAGAAAACCTTGCTGCGTATGGTGAACCTGATGCCGCCGCGCTGGCAGCCGCTTACGGTTACGGTATTTCGCGTAACCACGCGTTTATCGATGGCAACAAACGCACGGCCTTGGTCGCGACAGAGTTGTTTTTACAGCTCAATGGCTGGCGCCTTGTTGTCGATGATGCAGATTGCGTGCTCACCATGCTGGCCGTCGCCACCGGTGACATCACCGAAGATGCTTTTGCCGACTGGCTGCGCCTGCATGCCCATAAAAAACTGGTCAAATAGGCTTCTAGCCCAATAAATACGTGCGCAAGCAGCTCATTTATTTATAGCAGCTTCACTTCCCCACACAGTCCGCGTAATACCGCAACTTGCCTTTGGCATCCACCAGCTCCACCAAGCCGTGAATGTCCGTCTCAAACCCCGGGCACTGGGCGTTGAACTCGCGCGCAAACTTGAGGTAATCGACGATCTTCTTGTTGAAAACTTCACCCGGAATCAACAGCGGAATGCCCGGTGGGTAAGGCGTGACCAAGCCGACGGTGATGCGCCCTTCAAGGTGGTCGATTTCTACCCGCTCGGTGGTGCGGTGGGCGATGTGGGCGTAAGCGTCGCTGGGTTTCATCGCGGGTTCAAGGTCGCTCTGGTACACCTCTGTGGTCAGCCGGGCAATGTCGTACCTGGCGTACAGCGCATGCACATGCTGGCACAGGTCAGCCAGGCCCATTTTTTCGTACTTGGGGTGCTTTTGGCAAAACTCGGGCAGGATGCGCCACATTGGCTGGTTTTTGTCGTAGTCGTCTTTGAACTGCTGCAGCGCGGTGAGCAAGGTGTTCCACCGGCCCTTGGTGATGCCTATGGTGAACATGATGAAAAAGCTGTACAGGCCGGTTTTTTCAACAATCACGCCGTGTTCGGCCAAAAACTTGGTCACGATGCTGGCCGGGATGCCGGTTTTGGCAAACTTGCCGTTCAGGTCCATGCCCGGTGTGACGATGGTCGCCTTGATCGGGTCGAGCATGTTGAAGCCGGTGGCCATCTGGCCAAAGCCGTGCCAGTTGTTGGCACCGTTTTTGGCAGTTTTGGCGCTGCGAGACTCGCCCTTGATGATCCAGTCTTTGGGGTTGCCAATGCCTTCTTCGCCAGCATCGTCGCCCTCAAACTTGTCTGGCCCCCAAACCTTGAACCACCAGTCAGCGCCATATTCAGCGTCGATCTTCTTCATGGCGCGGCGGAAGTCCAGCGCCTCGGCAATGCTTTCTTCAACCAATGCGGTGCCGCCCGGTGGCTCCATCATGGCGGCGGCCACGTCGCAGCTGGCAATGATGCTGTACTGCGGGCTGGTACTGGTGTGCATCAAATACGCTTCATTGAACAAATGCCTGTCGAGCTTGACGTCCTGCGAGTCCTGCACCAGCACATGGCTGGCCTGGCTGATGCCTGCCAGCAGCTTGTGGATGGACTGCGTGGCATAGACCACCGCTGTCTTCGGGCGAATGCAGTTTTTGCCCATCGAGTGGTAGCTGCCGTAAAACGGGTGAAACGCGGCATGCGGCAGCCAGGCTTCGTCAAAATGAAGGTTGTCGATGTAGCCGTCAAGCATGCCCTTGATGGTTTCGGTGTTGTACAGCACTCCGTCGTAGGTGGACTGCGTCAAGGTCATCACGCGCGGTTTGATTTTGCTGATGTTCTTGACACCCTTGAGCAGCGGGTTGGCTTCTATCTTGGCGCGAATCGCATCCGGCTCAAACTCACTTTGCGGAATCGGGCCAATGATGCCGAAATGGTTGCGCGTGGGCTTTAGAAACACCGGAATCGAGCCCGTCATGATGATCGCGTGCAGGATGGACTTGTGGCAGTTGCGGTCAACCACCACCACGTCGCCCGGCGCTACGGTGTGGTGCCACACCATCTTGTTGCTGGTCGACGTGCCATTGGTGACGAAAAAGCAGTGGTCGGCGTTGAAGATGCGGGCGGCATTTCGCTCACTCGCGCCAATCGCGCCGTCGTGGTCCAGCAGCTGGCCCAGCTCTTCAACCGCATTGCACACGTCGGCTCGCAGCATGTTTTCACCGTAAAACTGGTGGTACATCTGGCCGACCGGGCTCTTTAAAAACGCCACACCGCCTGAATGGCCGGGGCAGTGCCAGCTGTAGGAGCCGTCTTCGGCGTAGTCCAGCAGCGCCTTGAAGAATGGCGGTTGCACGCCTTCGAGGTAGCTTTTGGCCTCACGCAAAATGTGGCGCGCCACAAACTCAGGCGTGTCCTCAAACATGTGAATAAAGCCATGCAGCTCACGCAGAATGTCGTTGGGGATGTGGCGCGAGGTTTTGGTTTCGCCGTAGACGTAAATCGGCACGTCCAGATTCTTGCGGCGCACCTCTTCAATGAAGTTGCGCAGGTTTAAAACCGCGGGGTCCAGGTCGGAGCCGGGCGTGAATTCTTCGTCGTCAATCGACAAAATAAACGCACTCGCCCTGCTCTGCTGCTGGGCAAACTGGCTCAGGTCGCCGTAGCTGGTCACCCCGAGCACTTCAAAGCCTTCAGTTTCAATGGCTTGGGCCAGGGCACGAATGCCCAGGCCAGAGGTGTTTTCAGAGCGAAAGTCTTCGTCAATGATGACGATGGGGAAACGAAATTTCATGGCAATAGAGGTGGTGATGAATAAAGCAGCAACAAGAGCCTGAGGAACAAGAACCTGCGAAGTGTACGGAAATAATACAATATGGCATTGGGCTTGCAGGGTGCTACATTGGCCGCAAAGTGTGTTCTCAGTCCTACAAACAACAAAACAACGGAGAGTCGGCATGTCGGAATCAACCATTTGGTGGCTGCTAGCAGGTGCAGCTGTCGGTATAGAGCTAGTCACGGGCACGTTTTACCTGCTGATGCTGGCTATTGGCTTGGTGGCTGCGGCCATCGCGGCACATTTGGGCCTGCCCCTGACCTGGCAACTCGTCACGGCTGCCGTGGTGGGTGGCGGCGCGGTGGTGCTGTGGCACTACTTTCGCGGCGACCAGGGCAGCAAAGCGCCCGCCCAGTCCAATGCAGACGTACACATCGACATTGGCGAGCCGGTGTTTGTTGAAGCCTGGAACGTCGACGGCACCACCAATGTAAAGTACCGCGGCTCCAACTGGGCGGCCATTACCCACGGCTCTGCGCCATCAGCAGGCCAGCACCGTATCAAAGAGCTGATGGGTAACCGCCTGGTGCTTGAGAAAATCTAAACTTTTTTATTTGTTACTAACCGGGAGAAACCTATGGAAATTGCACTCGTCCTGCTCGTTATAGCGGTCATTTTTATTGTGCGCAGCATCAAGGTGGTGCCGCAGCAAAACGCCTGGGTGGTGGAGCGGCTGGGCAAATACCACGCTGCGCTCACGCCAGGTTTGAATTTTTTGGTGCCCTTTATTGACAAGGTGGCTTACAAGCATTCGCTGAAAGAAATCCCGCTGGATGTGCCCAGCCAGGTTTGCATCACGCGCGACAACACGCAATTGCAGGTAGATGGCATTTTGTACTTTCAGGTCACTGACCCGATGCGTGCCAGCTACGGCTCGTCGAATTACATCGTGGCGGTGACGCAATTGGCGCAAACCTCACTGCGCTCGGTCATCGGCAAGTTGGAGCTGGACAAAACCTTTGAAGAACGCGCCATCATCAACGCGCAGGTTGTCGCCGCGATTGACGAGGCGGCACTCAACTGGGGCGTGAAGGTATTGCGCTACGAGATCAAAGACCTGACACCCCCGAAAGAAATTTTGCACGCCATGCAGTCGCAAATCACGGCTGAACGTGAAAAGCGTGCGCTGATTGCCGCATCTGAAGGTCGCCGCCAGGAGCAGATCAACATCGCCACCGGTGAGCGTGAGGCTTTTATTGCCCGGTCAGAGGGCGAAAAGCTGGCCGCCATCAACAACGCGCAGGGTGAAGCCTCAGCCATTTTGGCGGTGGCCGATGCCAATGCCAAAGCGATTGAACTGGTCGCCAACGCCATTCGTCAGCCCGGCGGCGAACAGGCGGTGCAACTGAAGGTGGCTGAAAAAGCGGTTGAGGCCTATGCCCGCGTGGCCAGCGATGCGAAGACCACCTTGATCGTGCCCAGCAATATGACGGAAGTCTCAGCGTTGATCGCATCGGCCATGAAGATGGTTCAATCGAACAAAGCATAAAAATGGACGCCTTGAACGTTTTGGGGACAGCGCTGGTGCCCTGCTCTTATGACCCGCTGACAGGCTACTTCAGGGACGGCTGCTGCAAAACGGACGAGACCGACACAGGCTCGCACCTGATTTGCGCAAAAGTTACGCAAGAGTTTTTGATTTTTTCAAGTGAGCGCGGCAACGATTTGACAACACCCCGGCCTGAATACCGCTTCAAAGGCCTGGAGGCAGGTGACCGCTGGTGTCTGTGCGCCACGCGCTGGGCAGAGGCCCTGGAAGCGGGTGCTGCCCCGCCCGTGGTGCTGGAAAGTACCCACGCCAGCGCGCTCAAGTTTGTTACGCTGGCGCAACTGGAAAAGCACCGCTTCTGTAGCGCGCTACAATAGCAGACCAGCGGAAGGGTGGATGAGCGGTTTAAGTCATACGCCTGGAAAGCGTACGTAGGGTTAAACCTACCGCGGGTTCGAATCCCGCCTCTTCCGCCATGAGACAAAGCTGAAAAGCTGCAAAAAAACCACCTCTTGAGGTGGTTTTTTTACGCCTGATGCCAGTGATGTCAAGCGCAGCAAGGATAGTTTTTAAGCAAAAAAAAGCCACCTCACGGTGGCTTTTTATGTGGATTTATTTAACCAGAGGGACTTGCAGAATTAAAAATCAGCAAACACCCAAACTCGCTTAGCGCTTAAATTTTAAGCACTTTTAGCTTGGCTTGGCACTGGCTCAGGGTTAGCGCATCAATTCCCCCTCGCTTCTCGCA
>JBILXX010000045.1:0-27009 GCA_044378095.1 Polaromonas sp. | reverse complement strand
GCATGGGCGCTCACCAAGTTCATGATTCAATACCCTGATCTTGCAGCCTTTTAGGCGGTGCCCGCAACTTTTTTTACCTCACGTAGCGGTTAATTCGGCTGGCTTGCGGAATTCTGCAAGTCCCTCCCACGTATGTTCCTTTTTATTTATGACCAAGCTGTGACACGCCATAGAGATAATGCAGCCATGAGCCCTCATCCTGACGATCGTCGCGCACAACCTGAGTCGCTGACGGATTTGTTTGTGTCTTTCTCCCTGCTGGCCTTGCAGGGCTTTGGCGGTGTACTGGCTGTTGTGCAGCGGGAACTGGTCGAGAAAAAACGCTGGATGACGCGCGAAGAGTTTGTTGAAGAATGGGCGGTTGCGCAAATCATGCCGGGCCCAAATGTGGTGAACCTGTCGCTGATGATTGGCGCGCGCTATTTTGGCCTTAAGGGCGCGATGGCAGCGCTGGCTGGCATGCTGACTGCGCCGCTGGTCGTTGTGCTTTTGCTGGCCATGGTTTATGCACAATTTACAGATCACCCCGGCGTGCAGGGCGCGCTACGCGGCATGGGCGCGGTGGCAGCGGGCTTGATTGCAGCAACGGGTTTAAAACTGTTTGGTGCTTTGCAAAAAAACGCGCTGGGTTTGCCGCTGTGCATCATGCTTGGCGTGTTGTGCTTTATCGCCATTGCCCTGCTGCGCTGGCCGCTGGCTTATGTCTTGCTGGGCCTGGGCGGGCTGGCTTGTGCAATTGCCTATAAAAAATTGGCACCCTCATGAATGCACCCGAACTAACGCTGGCACTGCAAGACTGGGGGGCTTTGTTTTTGCACTATCTGTCGCTGTCACTGCTGTCCATCGGCGGAGCCATCACCACTGCGCCTGACATGCACCGATTTCTGGTGGAACAGCAAGGCTGGCTGACTGACGCGCAGTTCAATACATCCATCGCCATTGCCCAGGCAGCACCCGGCCCAAACGTGCTGTTTATTGCGCTGCTGGGCTGGAACGTGGGAATGAATGCGGGCGGAGCGCTAACGGGCTTGCTTGGCGTGCTGATAGCCATGACGGGCATTCTGATCCCCTCAACGACCCTGACCTACGTGGCTGCAAGCTGGGGGCATCGCAACCGCGAACTGCGTGCGGTACGCGCCTTCAAGCAGGGCATGGCGCCGATCGTGGTGGCACTGCTGATTGCGACTGGCTGGATTTTGGCCACCAGCAACGCAAGCACCTTGAACCACTGGCCGCTATGGCTGACCACTGTCGTCACGGCTTTGATCGTTTGGCGAACCAAAATGCACATGCTTTGGTTGTTAGGTGCAGGCGCATGGCTTGGATGGTTTGGTCTTATCTGAGTCGTAGAGATAAATCCAAAGCACACTTCACATATAGATACAATTTATGTAACCAATTTTCAGGGTTTTAGTATGTCAGCATCCGACAGCGAAAGCATCGACTCAGCCGTTCCCCTGTTTGACGTCGTTATCAGCATGCCGCCCGGCGCCAAGCTGGAGACGATTCAAAAACTTGCTGAAACCGAAGCCGGCTTGCCACCTGATCGTGTCGAGCGGCTGATCAAAGTCTTGCGCAGCACACCAAACGCCAAAGTGGGCGCCGCAGTGACGATGGAACGCGCTGAAGAAGAACGGGCACGCTTTACCAAAGCCGGGTTGCTTGTTGAAGTGACCCCGCTGCTGACCGTGCAGACACTGAGCGCCGGCAGCTACGATGGCCTGGAAGGTTGCCCCGCTTGCGGCAAGCGTGCGGTGATGCCGAAAAATCGGCAGTGCCCGTCTTGCGGTGTGTTCATTGACAAGCTGACTGACGAGTATTTGCTGAAGAAAAAGATCATGCAGCAGGAGCTCGGCGCGATTGAGTTTCAAAAAAGCCAGTCAGCCAAAAATACCACTAAGGACATCAAAACAGCCACAGAAGCAGCCATACGCGCGCAGGTTCGCGAAGAGCTTGAAAAGAAGTACGGCATCAGCAAAGGCGGTTTTCTCAAAGGCAAGGGCGCCATCCTGGCTATCGGCCTGGTGGCGGTTGCTTTGGGTCTGCTTTATGCGGGTGAAAAAGGCGTCACCGTTGGCGGCATGTCGCTGCCCTGGGGTAAAAAAGAAGCGCCTCCCGGCACCATGAGCGCCGCGAGCTTGCAACAGGCATCCGCTGGCGCACCAGCAGCCGGCGCTTCGGGCGTAGCCGCCGGCGCAGCAGGTGCGGCGGGCGCAGTTGCTGGCGGTGCAGCAGCCGACCCAACAGGCGATCCGGATATTGACGACCCATTGATTCAGGCAGCGGGCGGCAAAAAAGTTGGTGCCCAAGGATTGACCATGGAACAGGCGCTTGCTGCCTCCAAAACATTGGCCAAGTCAGTCGGTAACACCACAGCAGAACGCGCCCTGGCAGGTGGCACCGTTGGTGGACCTGGCGGTGCAGCAGGTGCAAAAGCAGCAGGCGGCACTGCCGCAGCCGGTGGTGCAGGGCCAGTCGATACAGGCGGTGCAGTGGCTGCCAGCGGCTCTGGTACAGGCAGCGCAAGTGCTGGGGCGACGGACGCTGTTCCCAAACAGACCAAACAATTGCTGACAGCAGAATTTTCGAGCTTGCTGGGCGAGTTAGGCCAGGTCGCCCGCTCAAGGGAAGTGCTTAAAGCGCTGGCAGGCAGCATCAACCCCGCCACAGATGCGCCGGCAGCATCGGCACTGCAGGCTGCACAACTGAAACTGCAAGCCTGGTCAGCCCTGCGCATGGACGGCGCTCAGGCGAGACAAGTGGCGGAAGACTTGAGGGTCAAAACGCAGGCCATTGCCAACCCGCAGGAGCGCACGCTGTTGCAAGGTCAGGTGGCGGTTATATTGAGCCGCAATTCTCTGTTGTCGCCCGAAGTACCCCGCCTGTTTTTGTCGCTCGGTGCCGAGTCGCTCAAGGCGGTGGGTGGTGCGCAAAACAGTGCGGCGCTGGGCGACTTGGCCGTGTCGATGGCCGAGGTGTTTTTGCATGAAACCACAGCCCGCGCCAGCGCTGGAGGCTGGTCCAAAGCCAGGGCCAGCGCAGCGCAGATTGAAGACCTGCTCAAGCAAGCGCCTGACGCCTGGGCGCAAACCCGGCTCTATGCAGTGGACTATCAGGCCAAGCTGCAAACAGGGCAAACTGACAAGGCCACCAAAAGCCTGGAGTCAGCGCTTGGCCTGGCAGGCAAAAACAGCAACTTGCAGGAGCGCGCCATCTGGCTGCGCAGCATTGCCCAACTGTCGGCAGATGCCAGTACGCATGAGCAATTTGAAGCGATGGCGACCGCCTTGCAAAATCAGCTCAATGCCAAAACAGGCATGGACAAAGCACGCGGCCTGACTGACCTGACACTGCTTTACACCGCCGCCGGATTGCCCGGCAAAGCCTCCCAGCTGCGCAGTCTGGCTCAAGCAACAGCGGGCTTGAGTGCGACCGACAGCGTCACCATCAACACCGACCTGCTCGTGCGTGGCGACATGGCCACCGCCAAAACGCTGCACGGCTTGGGCCGCTATGCCGAGGCTGAAGTGGTGTTGCAGCGCGTCAGCGGTTATCTGTTTTAAGACAAAGTCAAACGCCGCTGGCGCAGCGCTTCATACAGGCACACGCCGCTGGCCACTGACACGTTCAGGCTTTCTACCGCACCCGCCATCGGGATGCTTACCAGGTCGTCACAAGTCTTGCGGGTGAGCTGACGCATGCCTTCGCCTTCAGCGCCCAGCACCAGCGCCACCGGGCCCGTCAAATCAACGTCGTAAACTGTTTTTTCAGCATCGTCTGAGGTGCCAATGCACCAGATGTTGCGCTCTTTCAATTCGCCCAGCGTACGCGCCAGGTTGGTCACCATAAAGTAAGGCATGGTCTCGGCTGCACCGCTGGCCACTTTGGACACAATGGCGCTGATGCCTGCCGCGTGGTCTTTGGGCGCTATCACGGCATGAGCGCCCGCGCCATCGGCCACCCGCAGGCAGGCCCCCAGGTTGTGCGGGTCGGTCACGCCGTCCAGCACCAAGAGCAGTGGGTTTTTAACGCCTGACGCCTCCAGGTTTTCAAGCAGCTCATCCAGCGACGTGACCTGCGCCAGCGCGTCTACCCGCGCCACCACACCTTGGTGGCCGTGACTGCCGCACATTTTGGCCAGGCGAAGGCCATCAGACTCGACCAGCTTGATGCCGCTGTCTCGCGCCCTGTCCGTGAACTGGCGCATGCGTGCATCGCGGCGCTGCACGTCGTAGAACACTTCATAAACGGATTTGGGCGCGGTTTTGATTCGCACGCCAACCGCGTGAAAGCCGAAAAGATTTTTGGAGGAAGATGACATGGGGCAATTATCCCCCGCTCAATGCCGACAATTATTGAATATGACTTTTATAGCAGCTCACACAATTATTGATTGGGATAAACCCATATTTCAGCACTCAATCAAGCTTGACCTGTCCCGCCTCGATCACAATCCGTCGCTCGCATCGCGCGGCAATCGCCTTGTCGTGGGTCACCAGTACCAGTGTGGTACCGAGCTCGCGGTTCAGTTCGAACATAAGTTGCATCACGGTTTCACCGGTGGCAAAGTCCAGGCTGCCCGTGGGCTCATCGGCCAGCAAAACGGCCGGTTTAACCACAAAGGCTCGGGCCAGCGCCACGCGCTGCTGTTCGCCCCCTGAAAGCACCTTGGGGTAATGCGACAGGCGCTCACCCAAACCCACGCGCTTGAGCATTTCATGCGCCATGCTTCGGGCGTTTTTGGTACCTGACAATTCGAGCGGCAGCATGACGTTTTCGAGCGCTGTCAAGTTACCCATCAACTGAAAGCTTTGAAACACAAAACCCACTTTTTGCGCCCTGAGTGCAGCTCTGTCGTCTTCACTGATGGCAAAAATGTCCTGACCGGCCAGTCGTACCGTGCCGCTGGTGGGTGTGTCAAGCCCGGCGATGATTGAAAGCAAGGTACTTTTGCCTGAGCCAGATGCGCCCACGATGGCGGCGGTTTCGCGTGGTGCAAGGGTAAAGTCAATATCGCGCAAAATGGTCAGTGTGCCAGTTGAGTCACTGACCGACTTGAAAATATGCTGAACGGCAACAATTGCATCGCTCAATACCGAATTTGATGTGACAGAAACAGACATGACGACCTTATTTAAATTTTTGACGCTTTGTGCCACGCACTTTACCAAGCTCTGCTCGCAGCTGGCCGCAAAAGGTTTTAAGCCGCTGCTTGCGCTGACGCTGATGGGCATGCTCGTCCTTCCCCTTCAGGCCGCCGGAAAAGACACGGTACTGATCGTTGGCGATTCTTTGAGCGCCGAATATGGTCTCAAGCGCGGCACGGGCTGGGTACCGCTGCTTGAAAAGAAACTGGCCAGCGAGAAAAGCACCGTAAAAGTGGTGAACGCCAGCATCAGCGGTGACACAACCTCGGGTGGCCGCTCGCGGCTTGCAGCCTTGCTAAAAATCCACAAACCCAGCATTGTGGTGATTGAACTCGGCGGCAACGACGCGCTGCGCGGCCTGCCACTTGACATGACCGAGGCGAATCTGACCGCCATGACGCAAGCCGCGAAAAAAGCTGGTGCCCGGGTGCTGCTGCTGGGCATGCAGGTGCCGCCCAACTACGGCGGCGCATACGGTGCCGCATTCTCAGGGTTGTTCGCCAAAGTGGCCAAGGCAGAGAAAGTAGCGCTGATGCCTTTTTTTCTGGCGGGTGTAGCCGATGTACCTGACGTTGCCGCGAACTTCCAGCCAGACCGTATTCACCCGAACGAGCAGGCGCAGCCCAAAATGCTGGCCAATGTGTGGCCTGAACTGAAAAAACTCCTGCGATGAGTTTGGTCAAAATTTCAGCCGCCGATGCGTTGACTCGACTTGGCGAATTTTCAGACGTGATTGACGCACGCAGCGAAGGCGAATTTGCTGAGGACCACCTGCCTGGCGCCATTAACTGGCCGAGCCTGAACAATGCCGAGCGCCAGCTCGTTGGTACTGAATACAAACAGATCAGCGCCTTCGACGCCAAAAAGCGCGGCGCGGCACTCGTGGCTAAAAACATCGCGCGCCACCTGGAGCGCGACGTCATTCACAAACCGCGTGACTGGCAGCCGCTGGTGTACTGCTGGCGCGGCGGCAAACGCAGCGGCTCGCTGGCGCTCATCCTGGACCAGATTGGGTTTAATGTGACGCTGGTGGACGGTGGCTACAAGGCCTTCCGAGCCGCGCTGGTGGCTGACTTGCCGCAACTGGCTAGCAGATTCGGCTACCGCGTGATTTGCGGCACCACGGGTTCTGGCAAAACGCGCTTGCTGCAAGCGTTGGCAGCACTGGGTGCGCAGGTACTCGATCTGGAGGCGTTGGCCAACCACCGCTCTTCCGTTTTGGGCCTGATACCCGGCACTCCGCAACCCAGCCAAAAAGCCTACGACAGCCTGATCTGGGCAGCACTCAAGAGTTTTGATGAAGCGCGGCCTGTGTACGTCGAAAGCGAGAGCAAAAAAGTCGGTAACGTGGCGATACCCGAAGGGCTGATCACCGCCATGCGCGCTGCGACCTGCCTGCAACTGGATTTGAGCGAAGACGAACGGGTTGAACTGCTGCTGGAGGACTACGATTTCTTCGTCAAGGACATTGAATTTTTCTGCGACCGACTGGGCGCGCTGACCCAGGCGCGCGGCAAGGATGTGGTGACTGACTGGCAAAGCCGAGCGCGCAGCGGCGACGTGGCCAGTGTGGTGCGCGAGCTGCTCGTCAACCACTACGACCCGGTTTATTTGCAGTCCATGAAGCGCAATTTTGCGCAATACGCTGCCCGACAAGCACTTACGCCTGATAACAGAAGCCTTGAATCGATGCAGTTGCTTGCAAAAAAGATGCTATCGATAAAGTAGCTTCTTGCGCCCGTATTTATGGGCTTGTAGCCCTTAAATTCTTGTAAAAAGGTACTAGAATGAACTAAAAGGCGCCTTCATGCAGCATATTGAAACGGATTACCTCGTTATAGGTGCAGGCGCAGTCGGCCTGGCGTTTACTGACACGCTGCTGGCTGAGACAGACGCGCGCATCACCCTCATTGACCGGCACGGCAAACCCGGTGGTCACTGGAATGACGCTTATCCTTTTGTCGCGCTGCACCAGCCGTCGGCCTTTTACGGCGTCAACTCGATGCCGCTGGGCACCAACCGAAAAGACACGGTTGGATCGAACGCGGGCTGTTATGAGCTGGCCACGGGCGCTGAAGTGTCCAGCTACTTTGACAAGGTGATGCACCAGACCCTGCTGCCCAGTGGCCGCGTCAGCTACCACCCGATGTGTGACTATGTGGGCGATGGCAAGTTTGTGTCGATTTTGTCGGGGCAAGAAACCCAAGTCACAGTGCGCAAAAAAACGGTCGATGCCACCTATTACGGCACCACCGTGCCCGCCACGCACACGCCCAAATTCAAGGTGGCAGACGACGCCTGGCTGGTCACGCCGACTGGCCTGGCGCAACTTTGGCAAAGCAAACAAAAAAAACCCAGGCACTTTGCCATCCTTGGCGCAGGCAAAACCGCGATGGACGTGGGCGTGTGGCTGATCAACTCTGGCGCTTTGCCAGACAGTATCAGCTGGGTCATGCCGCGTGATTCGTATCTGGTCAACCGTTTAACAACCCAGCCGGGCATGGAGTTTTTCAACGACGCAATTGGCGGGCAAGCCAGGCAGATGGAAGCGTTTGCCAAAGCCACGTCAATTGACGATTTGTTTGAGCGGCTGCAAGCCTGTGAAGCGATGCTGCGTATCTACCCTGACCACAAGCCCAGCATGTTTCACTACGCCACCATGTCCAAAGGCGAGATTGAGATCTTGCGCAAAATCAAAAACGTGATTCGCCTGGGACATGTTCAGGCGGTTGAGTCTGCTGCGCTGGTATTGGCAAATGGCACGGTTGCCTTGCCGCCGGACACGGTGTGTATTGACTGCACCGCGTCAGCCGTCGAACGCCGGCCCACAGTGCCCATTTTCAATGGCGGCTCAATCACCTTGCAGATGGTGCGCATCCCTCAGCCCGCCTTCAGCGCAGCGCTGGTGGCGTATGTGGAGGCGCACTACGACGACGATGTGGCACAAAACAAGCTGTGCGCGCCCGTGCCTTTGCCGGATGATTTAAAAAGCTACCTGCCTGCGACCATAACAAGCATGATGAACCAGTTTGCCTGGGGTCAAGACAAGGCTTTGCGCACCTGGATACACAATAGCCGCCTGGACGGTTTTGGCAAAATGATGACTTCTGTCGATCCGCAGGATCTGGAGAAAATGGCGATTCTGGAGAAGTTTAAAACCAGCGCCAAAGCAGCCATTGGAAACATGCCCAGGCTGATGGCGGGCACTTGACGGGCATCTATTTGCTATTTATTTAGTAGCTGCTTGCGCCCGTATTGATTGGCAAAAAGGCATTTTTGACTCTTAAAATCAGCCTTTTTGGCATCGTTTTGCCACTTTTCAGCCTGTCACAGCCCTGACCAGCCGCTCGGCACAACTCAGAGCCTGATCGGCATCACGCGCCTCGACCATCAGACGTAGCAGCGGCTCGGTGCCGCTGGCGCGTATCAGTACGCGCCCCGCCTGGCCGAGCTCGGCAACAACTGCTGCGGTCTCGGTTTTCAGCAGGTCATTGGTCTTCCAGTCCTGGCCGGGTTTGAGGCGCACGTTGATCAGCGTTTGCGGGAACAACGTCACGTCTGCCAGCAACTGGGCCAGTGTTTTTCCGCTGCGAACGCAGGCTTGCAGCACCTGCAAAGCGCTGATCAGACCATCCCCAGTGGTGTGTTTGTCCAGTGCCAGCAAGTGACCTGAGCCCTCGCCACCCAGCAGCCAGCCACGTTTTTCAAGCTCTTCCAGCACATAGCGGTCGCCCACCCTGGCGCGAACAAACTCAACACCTTTGGCCTGCAGAGCCACCTCGACGGCCATGTTGGTCATCAGCGTGCCAACAGCACCAGGGACTTTTTCACCGCGTGCCAGGCGCTCGTTGACCATTAAAAACAGCACCTCGTCACCATTGAACAACCGCCCTGCACTGTCGACCAGTTGCAGACGGTCTGCGTCGCCGTCCAGTGCAATGCCATAGTCGGCGTGATGCGCGCGCACGGCCTCAATCAACGCCTCAGGGTGGGTTGCGCCCACACCGTCGTTGATGTTCATGCCGTCAGGGGCACAACCGATGGCCACCACTTCAGCACCCAGTTCATGAAACACCTTGGGTGCGATGTGATACGCGGCGCCGTGTGCGCCATCCACCACAATCCGCAAGCCCTTGAGCGTCAGGTCGTTGGAAAAGGTACTTTTGCAAAACTCGATGTAGCGCCCCGCTGCGTCCTCAAGCCGTCGCGTTTTGCCAAGCGCTGCTGAATCAGCCCAGACGGGTGGTTCTTCAAGCGCGTCCTCGACCGCCATCTCCCACGCATCATCCAGCTTGGCGCCTTGCGCACTGAAAAATTTGATACCGTTGTCTGGAAAAGCATTGTGGCTGGCGCTGATCACGACACCCAGGCTGGCGCGTTGCGCCCGGGTCAGATAGGCCACGCCGGGTGTGGGCAGCGGGCCCAGCAGCACCACGTCAACGCCTGCGGAATTGAAGCCGGATTCAAGCGCGCTTTCCAGCATGTAACCCGATATGCGGGTGTCTTTGCCGATCAGCACCGTCGGGCGTGATTCCGTACGCTTGAGCACGCGGCCCACGGCGTGCGCCAGGCGCAGTACAAAGTCAGGGGTAATGGGTGGCTGGCCCACCGTGCCGCGAATGCCGTCTGTGCCAAAGTATTGTCTGGTCATCGATTTCTTTTTTTTGGTTAATCAGCCATTTTAGAAGCGGCCCATACCTTCAGCGCCTGAGCCGTTTCCCTCACATCATGAACGCGAACCACCCGCGCACCTCGCTCCACCGCCAGCACAGCCGCTGCCACACTGGGCACCATGCGGTCAGCAATGGCCATTTGCGCCAACAGCGCCAGCGACGTGTTGCTGACTGCGGCGAGAGAAGACTTGCGTGACCAGCCTGCCAAAAGCGGGTAGCCAGCGGACAGCAATTCAGGCTGCTGCGCCAGCAAGGCAAAGTTTTGCGCCACGGTTTTGCCAAAGCCAATGCCGGGGTCCAGAGTGATGCGTTCATGCTGGATCCCCATGGCTTCCAGCAAGTTTGCCTGGTGCGTTAAAAACGCCAACACCTGCGCCACCACATCTCCCTGCATCGGCTCAGCCTGCATGGTTTGTGGCTCGCGGTGCATGTGCATCAGGCACACGCCGCAATTGGGGTGCGCGCCGATAACCTCCAGTGCGCCCGACTGGCGGAGTGCCCAAATGTCATTGATGATGTCTGCGCCCAAATCAAGCACGGCCTGCATGACCTCAGGTTTATAGGTGTCAACAGACACCGCAACGCCCAACCTAAGGGCGTGGCGTACCACAGGCAGCACGCGGGCCAGCTCATCAGCCAGCGGCAAGGGATTTGCACCGGGGCGGCTGGATTCGCCACCGATATCGAGAATGTCCGCGCCATCCTTGACCAATTGCTCACAATGCGCCAGCGCGCTGGCCATGCCGCTGCCGGGCGCAAAAAACTGGCCACCGTCTGAGAACGAATCTGGCGTGACATTCACGATACCCATGATTTTGGGCTGAGCCAGGTCAATTTGAAAACGGGTGGTTTGCCAAAACATCGATTTGTCCATTTTCAAAAAACAAAAACCTGGTGTAGCGCAAAGCTAAAGCAGGTCAGGTGGAAATTAAAAACCCGGGGCTAGCCCGGGTTGTATTGAATACGCAAATTCAGCAACCGTCTACAAATCGCTTTTTGCAGCCGCAGGCGCAGGGTCAGGGTTGATAGCGGGCGTGCCACCTGTGGGGCCATTTCCACCGCTTGGTGCCGGTGTACGCGGTGTCCAGTCTTTCGGTGGGCGTGGCTCTTTACCAGCAATGATGTCATCGATCTGATCGGAATCAATGGTTTCCCATTCAATCAGTGCCTTGGCCATGGCGTGCATCTTGTCCTTGTTGTCTTCAATCAAGGTACGGGCCACCTTGTATTGCTGATCAATGATGCGGCGAACCTCGCCGTCAACCTTTTGCATGGTGGTTTCACTCATGTTGGTGGTTTTGGTAACTGAGCGGCCCAAAAACACTTCGCCTTCATTTTCGGCGTACACCATCGGGCCCAGTGCTTCGGTCATGCCGTAACGGGTCACCATGTCACGCGCAAGACTGGTGGCGCGTTCAAAGTCGTTACTGGCGCCGGTGGTCATCTGGTTCATGAAGACTTCTTCAGCAATGCGGCCACCAAACAGCATGCTGATCTGGCTGAGCATGAACTCTTTGTCGTAACTGTAGCGGTCTGCGGCAGGCAGGCTCATCGTCACGCCAAGGGCGCGGCCACGCGGAATAATCGTGACTTTATGCACCGGGTCACACTTGGGCAGCATCTTGCCAATCAGCGCGTGGCCAGACTCGTGGTACGCCGTGTTGCGACGCTCTTCTTCAGGCATGACCATGCTCTTGCGCTCAGGCCCCATCAGAATTTTGTCTTTGGCTTTTTCAAAATCGACCATCTCGACCGTACGCGCATTGCGGCGTGCGGCCATCAAGGCGGCTTCGTTGCACAGGTTGGCCAGGTCAGCTCCCGACATACCAGGCGTGCCGCGCGCAATCACGCCGGGACTCACGTCCTGACCCAACGGTACTTTGCGCATGTGAACATTCAAAATCTGCTCGCGACCACGAATGTCTGGCAGCGTGACATACACCTGACGGTCAAAACGGCCAGGGCGCAGCAAGGCGGCATCCAGAATGTCAGGGCGATTGGTGGCAGCCACCACAATCACGCCAACATTGGTTTCAAAGCCGTCCATCTCGACCAGCATCTGGTTCAGGGTTTGCTCACGCTCATCATTGCCGCCACCCAGGCCTGCGCCACGCTGGCGGCCGACGGCATCAATCTCGTCGATAAAAATAATGCAAGGGGCGTTTTTCTTGGCGTTGTCGAACATGTCGCGCACGCGGGAAGCACCGACACCAACAAACATTTCCACAAAGTCTGAACCTGAGATTGAGAAGAAAGGCACTTTGGCCTCGCCAGCAATACTTTTTGCCAGCAGCGTTTTACCGGTGCCCGGAGGGCCGACCAGCAACAGGCCGCGCGGAATACGTCCGCCGAGCTTTTGAAATTTGGTCGGGTCTTTCAAAAAGTCAACGACTTCCTTGACTTCTTCTTTCGCTTCGTCGCAACCAGCCACGTCAGCGAAAGTTACAGGGTTGGTGGACTCATCCAGCAAACGCGCTTTGGACTTGCCAAAACTGAAAGCCCCGCCCTTGCCGCCGCCCTGCATTTGCCGCATGAAGTAAATCCACACGCCAATAAAAAGCAGCATCGGGCCCCAGCTGACCAGCAATGTCATCAGCAGTGAACCCTCTTCACGCGCCTTGACGTCAAACTTCACATCATTGGCAATCAGGTCGCCGACCAGGCCGCGATCCAGATAGGTCGCGGTGGTACGCACCTTGCGGTCATCAGTCGTGGTGGCCACAATTTCAGTGCCGCCCTGACCTTCCGCGATAGTGGCGGATTTGATGCGCTTGCCGCGCACTTCCTCAAGAAAGTCTGAATAGCCCAGGTAGTTGGCATTGGTGCCACCACGTGTCTCAAACTGCTTGAAAACGGTGAACAGGACCATGCCGATCACCAGCCAGATTGCAACTTTTGAAAACCACTGATTGTTCAAGGAGAACTCCAATCAAAAAACCCAGATGCACAAAGCGCGTCTTTGAAGGGGCAGATGCGTCGCATTTTAGGCCTTTCAAGGGCGAAAACCGTATAAATTGAAGCAGACACCC
Organism: Polaromonas sp.; assembly: GCA_044378095.1. GTDB lineage: Bacteria > Pseudomonadota > Gammaproteobacteria > Burkholderiales > Burkholderiaceae_C > Polaromonas. The sequence continues at coordinate 14,160 of JBILXX010000045.1, read as the reverse complement.
TTTCAAAGAACACGGGTTTAGGAATTTTTGACTGTTTATGGTCTGATTTTCAGCCCCAGGCCGACCAAAAAAGTCTCTGACGAGCCAGGCCGCGACGCCTTGGGCTTGAAGCGTTTGACGACGTTGAAAGTCTCTTTGAACAATTTGACCATCGGGTCATAGGCGCCGCCATGAAACAGTTTGACGACCAGCGCGCCATCCGCCTTGAGATGCTGATTGGCAAAGTCAACCGCCAGTTCAACCAGATCACTGATGCGCGCGGCGTCGGCAGATTCAATACCGGACAAGTTGGGAGCCATGTCTGACATCACGAGATCAAGCTTTTTGCCCGCGCCATGGGCAGCCAGGGTTTGCTCTAAAACCTGAAGTACTTCGGCGTCGCGAAAATCACCCTGGATAAAAACCACGCCTTCGATTGGCTCCATTGCCAGCAAGTCGAGCGCGACAATCTGGCCGTTTAATTCCCCTGTTGCAGCGCCCTTGGGTGACATTTTGCGTCGGGCGTACTGGCTCCAGGCACCGGGCGTGCTGCCCAGGTCAACCACCAGGCTGCCGGGTTTGATCAGCCCCAGGCTTTCGTCAATCTCCTTCAGTTTGTAAGCAGCCCGCGCGCGGTAGCCTTCACGCCGTGCAAGCTTCACGTAAGGGTCATTGATGTGGTCATGCAGCCACGCCTTGTTGACCTTGCTGCCGCGTTTGGCGCTGTCAGCATCGGTTTTTTTGACTTTTTCGGTGCTTTTGTTGGCGTTTGACTTCATGCATCGATTGTCCACTGTTGCTTGGGTCGCCGATAATCATGTCATGGCCCAAATAATACTTACCCCCGCCCAGCGCAAAGACCACCGCGCCGATGCCCACCATTTAAACGCTGTCGTCATGATTGGCTCTGGCGGCTTGACCGCCGCTGTAAAAAAAGAAGTCGATGCGGCGCTCAATGCCCATGGCCTGATCAAAGTGCGGGCGCAAATGGATGATCGTGCCGCCCGTGAAGCAGTTTTCCAGGAACTCTCAACCGATCTGAATGCTGCGCCGATTCAGCACATTGGCAAGCTGCTGGTGCTGTGGCGGCCCATGCCTGAGAAAGAAAAGAAGATTGATGACGACCGCAAAGCTGGCCCGCGTGAAGTGAAAGTCCTGAAAAACAGCTCACGCTACGGTCAGCGGCCCGAGGTCAAGGTGCTGCGCGTTCTGGGCAACCAGCGCCTGACGCCGGGCGGCACGGTCAAGCGGGCAAAAAAACCACAATTGAAAAGCCTGAAAAAACGATCGCAGGATTAGTTTGAAATCAGCTTGTTTGCCCACAGTTGTTAAACATGAACAATCCGCTTTTAGACTTTTCTGACACACCACTGTTTGACCGCATTCAGCCGGAACACGTCAGCCCCGCAATTGACGTACTGCTGGCTGACGCCCAAGCCGCGCTTGACAAAGTTACCGCCAGGGACTTCCCGGCGTCTTGGTGCGGCATCTCAGCTGTGCTCGACGTTGCCACTGAAAAGCTGGGCCGCGCCTGGGGCGCTGTCAGCCACCTGAATGCTGTGGCTGACTCGCCTGAGCTGCGCGCCGCTTACAACGCGGCTTTGCCTGTCATCACCGAGTTTTACACCCGGCTGGGGGCAGACGAGGCGCTTTATGCCAAATACAAGGCTATTGATGTCAGCGCTTTGAATACAGAGCAAAAACAGGCACACAAATACGCCATGCGCAACTTTGTGTTGTCAGGTGCTGAGCTTGTGGGTGCTGCCAAAGAGCGCTTTGCCAAAATTCAGGAGCGCCAGGCTGAACTGAGCCAGAAATTCAGTGAAAACGCACTCGATGCAACAGATGCATTTGCCTATTACGCCACTGAATCCGAACTGTCTGGCGCACCTGTAGATGTGATCGACACCGCCCGCGAACTGGCCAAGACCGAAGGCAAAGACGGCTACAAACTGACGCTGAAAATGCCCTGCTACCTGCCCGTGATGCAGTTTGCCACCAGCAGTGCGCTGCGTGAAGTTTTGTACCGCGCCTACAGCACCCGAGCCAGCGACCAGGCACCCGCAGAGTTCAGCAAGTTTGACAACAGCGACGTGATTCAGGAAATACTGGCATTGCGCCTTGAAGAATCCAGGCTGTTGGGTTACAACAATTTTGGTGAAGTCTCTGTGGTGGCCAAAATGGCCAAATCGCCAGACGAAGTGATCACCTTTTTGCGCGACCTGGCACGCCGCGCTCGGCCTTTTGCGGAAAAAGACGTGGCCGACTTGCGTGCATTCGCTGCTGAACACTTGAGCTTGTCAGACCCGCAGCCGTGGGACTTTCCATACATTGCTGAAAAGCTCAAGGAAGCACGCTATTCGTTCAGCGAGCAGGAAGTCAAACAGTATTTCACCGCACCCAAGGTGCTCGCAGGCCTGTTCAAAATCATTGAAACACTGTTTGAAGTAGCGATTCGGCCAGACACCGCCCCGGTATGGAAACCGGGCGTGCAGTTCTTCCGCATGGAGCGAGCAGGTCAATTGGTTGGCCAGTTTTACCTGGACCAGCCAGCTAGAACCGGCAAACGCGGTGGCGCCTGGATGGACGACGTGCGCGCCCGCTGGCTGCGGCCTGACACCGGCACATTGCAAACCCCGGTGGCGCACCTGGTGTGCAACTTTGCCGACGGCGTGGGCGGCAAGCCCGCGCTGCTCACGCACGATGACGTGACGACGCTGTTCCATGAATTTGGCCACGGCCTGCATCACATGCTGACGCAAATCAACGAGCGCGATGTCTCGGGTATCAGCGGTGTGGAGTGGGACGCTGTGGAGTTGCCGAGCCAATTCATGGAAAATTTTTGCTGGGAATGGGACGTTCTCAAGCACATGACGGCCCATGTGGATACGGGTGAGCCATTGCCGCGCGCTCTGTTTGACAAAATGCTCGCCGCCAAGAATTTTCAGGCGGGTATGCAGACCCTCAGGCAGGTGGAATTTTCACTCTTTGACATGCTGCTGCATACCTCGCACAACCCGACAGCAGACGTGATGGCTTTGCTCAATGAAGTACGCCAGGAAGTCGCGGTCATCAAGGCACCACCCCACAGCCGGACGGCGCATACATTCAGTCACATTTTTTCTGGTGGCTATGCAGCCGGCTATTACAGTTATAAATGGGCTGAGGTGCTGTCTGCCGATGCTTATGCTGCGTTTGAAGAAGCCGCAGCCCTGGGCGCGCCGCAGGTAGAAACAGGCCGAAAGTACCGTGAAGCGATTCTGGAAGCAGGCGGCAGCCGCCCGGCGATGGAATCTTTCAAAGCGTTCAGGGGTAGAGAACCGTCGATAGACGCGCTTCTGCGTCATCAAGGCATGGCCTGAGCACGTTAAAGACTGGTTGAAGACATTTAACTCTGATCTGATGGAGAAATTGACATGATCTCGCGCACCCAAGCTTTTAGCATCAAATCCATCGCTGCCTGCGCCCTGCTGATGGGTGTTGCAGCCTTATCGACAGCCCAGCCGGTGTACCGTATCGTCGGTCCCGATGGCAAGGTCACGTTCTCTGACAAACCACCCGCAGAAACCAACGCCAAAGTCACGACGGCTTCGGGAGCATCGGGTGGTGGCGCAGCCAGCAGCGCGTTGCCTTTTGAATTGCGCCAGGTGGCGCAAAAATACCCGGTGACGCTTTACACGGGTGACAACTGCGGCCCTTGCCAGTCGGCACGATCCATGTTGATCACACGCGGCATTCCCTTTTCAGAAAAAACCGTCACCACGGTAGAAGACAGCCAGGCTTTGCAACGCCTGAGTGGTGAGAACTCCTTGCCCTTTGCCACCATTGGCGGCCAGCAGCTCAAAGGCTTTTCAGATGCCGAGTGGACGCAATTTTTGAATGCGGCGGGCTACCCGGCTTCGTCTACGCTGCCCTCCACCTACCGCCAGCCACCCGCAACACCGCTGGTAACAGTAGCGGCAGCACCAGCGGCGACTGCCCCGGCAGCACCCGCTCGCGCCGCTGCGCCAGCACCGCAACCAGCACCCGCGCCAGCCAACCCTTCAGGCATTCGTTTTTAAAACGTGAGCGTTTTGACGCCGCCAGGCGTCGCCAGCAGGCAAACACCTGCTTTTTGAAATGCAAAAACGCCGACCGTGACCACACCTGGCCAGTTGTTGACATCAGCTTCAAACGCCAGCGGGTCAGCGATTTTCAAACCCGTCACGTCCAAGATGTGCTGACCGTTGTCAGTCACCAGCGGCACGCCCGCCTTGATTCGCAACGCAGCCGTACCGCCCATCGCAGCAAACTGCCGCGCGATGCGCTTGGCCGCAATCGGGATCACTTCCACAGGCAAGGGGAAGGCACCCAGCGCGGACACCAGTTTTGACTCGTCCGCAATGCATACAAACTGCCGCGCCTGTGCCGCCACAATCTTTTCGCGTGTCAATGCTGCGCCGCCACCCTTGATCATGTAGCCCGAGTGGTCTATCTCGTCGGCACCGTCGATGTAGACCGCCAACTCATCCACCTCGGTGGCGTCAAAAACGGTGATACCCAGCGCCTGCAAGCGCTCGGTGGAAGCGTTGGAGCTGGACACCGCGCCTTTGATCTGCCCGACCATCGTCCCGAGTGCATCAATGAACTTGTTGACCGTGGAGCCCGTGCCCACGCCCACAATGCTGCCGGGTTGTACATAGGCCAGAGCTGCCTGGCCGACCAGGGTTTTGAGTTCGTCTTGGGTCATGGGGAGTTCAATGAGGTTTGCGACAATGTGCCGATTGAAATAACAAAGCAAATTATCCAATGGCATTACTCCCCTACGCGCTGGCCCGCCCCTTTTTATTTGGCCTGGACGCCGAAACCGCCCACGAACTGACAATGGCCAGCCTGGCGCGCACGCAGGGCACGCCTTTGTCGCTGGCGTATTGCAACACGCGGGTGGACGACCCTATTGAACTGGCGGGCTTGAAGTTTGCCAACAAGGTCGGTCTGGCCGCCGGGCTGGACAAAAACGCGCACTGCATTGACGGCCTGGCCGCGATGGGTTTTGGGTTTGTTGAAGTCGGTACCGTGACGCCAAAAGCCCAAAGTGGCAACCCCAAGCCGCGCATGTTTCGATTGCCTGAAGCGAATGCGCTGATCAACCGCCTGGGGTTTAACAACGACGGGCTGGACACTTTTATTGCCAATGTGCAGAAGTCGAAAGTCAGGCAGTCAAACTCAAAATTGCCTTTGATCCTGGGTCTGAACATCGGTAAAAACGCCAGCACGCCGATTGAAAACGCTGTCGATGACTACCTGATTTGCCTGGATGGCGTGTACCCGCATGCCGACTACGTGACGGTCAATATCTCCAGCCCCAACACCAAAAACCTGCGGGCGCTGCAAAGCGACGAGGCGCTGGATGCACTGCTGAGCGCCATCGCCAAAAGGCGCGGTGTGCTGGTCCAACAGCACGGCAAGCGCGTGCCGATCTTCGTGAAAATCGCGCCTGATCTGGACGAGGCACAGGTTGACGTGATCGCCGCCACCCTCAAACGACACGAGATGGACGGCGTGGTAGCCACCAACACCACCCTGAGCCGCGATGTCGTCAAGGGCATGCGCCATGCTGACGAGATGGGCGGCCTGAGTGGCTCACCCGTGCTGGCAGCCAGCAACCGCGTCATCAGCCAGTTGCGCGCCGCTTTAGGCAAAGGCTTTCCCATTATTGGTGTGGGCGGCGTGATGAGCGGTGCGGATGCGGTGTCAAAAATCAAGGCTGGGGCGGATGTGGTGCAAATCTACACCGGACTCATCTACAAGGGCCCAGAACTGGTCAAAGACGCCGCAAATGCCCTAAAAAAAGCATTCAAAACAGCCTTAAGCCCAGCAAATACGGGCGCAAGCGGCTCCTGATTTAATAGTAAATACCATGACATCTCCCTTCCCCCACCTGCTCGCCCCGCTCGACCTCGGCTTCACCACCCTTAAAAACCGGGTCCTCATGGGCAGCATGCACACGGGGCTGGAGGACGGGCGCAAGCACTTTCCGGCGATGGCGGCCTATTTTGCTGAGCGGGCGCGCGGCGGCGTGGGTTTGATGGTCACGGGCGGCTTTGCACCCAACATTGCGGGCTGGACCAAACCGTTTACCGGCATGCTGGCCAGCCGGGGCGCGGCCAAGCGGCACCAGCAAGTCACCAGCGCCGTACATGCTGAAGGCGGCAAAATCGCGCTGCAAATTTTGCACACGGGCCGCTATGGCTACCACCCGCTGTGCGTCGCGCCGTCCCGCATCCAGAGCCCGATATCGCCCTTTACCCCGTTTGAACTCAGCGCCGCTGGCATTGAGCGGCAAATTCGCGCCTTTGTGCGCTGCGCCAGCCTGGCCCGTGAAGCCGGTTACGACGGCGTGGAGATCATGGGCAGCGAAGGGTATCTGATCAACCAGTTTCTGGTCACGCACACCAACCAGCGCACAGACGACTGGGGCGGCAGCTACGCCAACCGCATGCGACTGGCCATTGAAATTGTGCGCCGTACGCGCGAGGCACTCGGCCCTGACTTCATCATCATCTACCGTTTGTCGATCATTGATTTGATTCCTGGCGGCAGCAGCTGGGACGAGGTCGTTGAGCTGGCCAAGGCCATTGAAAAAGCAGGCGCCACGATCATCAACAGCGGTATTAGCTGGCATGAATCGCGTGTGCCAACGATTGCGACGTCTGTGCCGCGCGGCGCGTTTACCTGGGTGACCAAAAAGCTGCGCACTGAATTGCGGGCCGCTGGCCTCAATATTCCGGTCGTCACTGGCAACCGCGTCAATATGCCGGAGGTGGCAGAACAGGTACTGGCAGATGGCAACGCCGACATGATCAGCATGGCGCGGCCGTTTTTGGCTGACCCGGAATTCGTCAACAAAGCCGCGCAGGGCCGAGCGAATGAGATCAACACCTGCATCGCCTGTAATCAAGCGTGTTTAGACCACGCCTTTAAAAACAAACTGGCCAGCTGCCTGGTCAACCCGCGCGCCGGGCATGAGCTGGACTTGGTCATCAACTTCGCGCCAGCCAAAAAACGTGTTGCCGTGATTGGTGCTGGGCCGGCAGGTTTGGCGGCTGCCACCACGCTGGCCGGGCGCGGCCACAGCGTTGATTTGTTTGATTCAGCCGCCAAAATCGGCGGCCAGTTCAACATGGCCAAGCTGGTGCCGGGCAAAGAAGAGTTCGAAGAAACGCTGCGCTACTTTGGCCAGCGCGCCAAGCTGACAGGTGTGCAATTGCACTTAAACACGCGGGTTGATGCGGCGCATCTCATCGCGCAAAAATACGATGACGTGGTGCTGGCCACAGGCGTCAAACCGCGCAACCCACGCATCCCCGGCCAAGACCTGCCCGGCGTGCTGAGCTACATCGACGTGCTGCATGGCCAGCAAGCCGTTGGCCAGCGTGTGGCGCTGATTGGCGCGGGCGGCATTGGCTTTGACGTGGCCGAGTATCTGGTCACGCCCGCCGGGCATTCCACCGCGCTTGACCTGCCCGAATGGCTGGCCGAATGGGGCGTGGCAGACCCAGCCACCGTGCGAGGCGGCGTGGTGCGGCCTGTGTCTTCACCCCCCGCCCGGCAAGTCACGCTGCTGCAGCGCAAACCGGGCAAGCTGGGAGGCAACCTGGGCAAAACCACGGGCTGGATTCACCGCGCTGCATTGAAGATGAAAAACGTCGAGATGCTGTCCGCCGTGAACTACGAACGCATCACCCAGCAGCCCGGCGGTCTGGGTCTGTTCATCACCTTTGGTGAAAAGCGGACGGACGGCACCGTGCTGGAAGTAGACACCATCGTGCTGTGCGCCGGGCAAGAGCCACTGCAAGAACTGCTGGAACCGTTAAAAGCCGCGGGCATCAACACCCACCTGATAGGCGGCGCGCAAGAAGCCGGCGAGCTGGACGCCAAACGGGCGATTGACCAGGGGACGCGCTGGGGGCGAGGCTTTGACAAAAAAGCCGTCAAAACGGCTTAAAACCACCCAAAACAGCCGTTTTAAGGTGACAAATAGGCCTCTAAGCCAATGAATACGGGCGCAAGCAGCTACTTTTTCAATAGCATCTGACTGACGGTTTCCCCAATCGCCAGCGAGCTGGTCAAGCCTGGGGACTCAATGCCGAACAGGTTGACCAAACCCGGCACACCGTGCGTCGCCTCGCCTTGAATCACAAAATCCCCAGCAGCCTGCCCTGGCCCTTGCAGCTTGGGGCGTATGCCTGCGTAGCCCGCTTGCAGTGTGCCGTCCTTCAAACCTGGCCAGTATTTGCGAACTTCTGCGTAAAAGGCGTCGCCCCGGCTGGGGTCTACCAACAGGTCGTCGGGCGAATCAACCCACTGAACATCCGGGCCAAACTTGGCCTGGCCACCCAGGTCAATCGTCAAATGCACGCCCAGGCCTGCGGCTTCGGGTACGGGGTAAATCAGGCGGCTAAATGGTGACTTGCCGCTCAAGGTGAAGTAATTGCCTTTGGCCCAAAAGGTGGGCGGCACATGGCTGGCGTCAAGCCCCTTGATGCGGCTGGCAACTTGTGGCGCGTTCAAACCAGCGGCGTTGATGACGATGCTGGCGGCCAGTTCTGTGCCATCAGATGCTATGACTTCAATAGCCTCTTGAGCCCGTATCAATTGGTCTACCGCGGTATTTAACACTGTAAAACCGCCTGCATTCTCGATATCGCCTTGCAGCGACAGCATCAGCGCGTGACTGTCAACGATACCGGTGCTGGGGCTATGCACTGCCGCCACGCATTCAAGTTGCGGCTCCATCGCCAGCGCCAGCTCACGGCTCAAAAGCACCAGATCATTCACGCCATTGGCCGCCGCCTTGGCGATGATGCCCTGCAACTGAGCGACTTGCGACTCAGTCGTTGCCACAATCAGCTTGCCGCAACGGTTGTGGCCAATGCCGCGCTGGGCGCAGTAGTCGTACAGCATTTGCTTGCCTTGCACACAAAACTGCGCTTTCAATGAGCCCTTTGGGTAATAAATGCCAGCATGAATCACCTCGCTGTTACGCGAACTGGTGCCTGTGCCGATGGCGTTGGCGGCCTCCAGCACCATCACTTCGCGCCCTTGCAACGCCAGCGCTCGCGCGACAGCCAAACCCACCACACCTGCGCCAATGACGATGCAATCGACTTTGTCCAAAATGTCTGCCCCTTAAAGCTGGCGTGGATCGGCTGAAAGCAGCAAAGTTACCAGCGACTGCAAATGCACTTTTAAAGGCATAAAACCGGGTGTGATTTCAAGCGTGCCTTCATTCATGTAGAGCTTGCGGTTGATCTCGAGCTGAATGCTGTGGCGCTGGCCTGCCGGGTTGCTGTAGCGCCGCACCAATTCAACGCCTTTGTACGGGTGGTTGTAAGCCACGCTGTAACCCAGGCTTTTTAAAAAGGCGCAAACATGCATTGACAGCGCAGGATTCGCCGTTGTGCCGTCCCGGTCACCCACCACAAAATCTGCATGCGCCTCGCCAGGAAAGTCCGTGGCATTGCTGGATGCGATGGCGGGCATGGAATGGCAATTGATGTGGATGCTGAAGCCGTGCTTTGCATGGGCAACGTTAATCGCACTGGCCACCGCCGCATGGTACGGCTGCCAGCAGTTGGCAATTCGCGCCTGAACTTCGGCCACGCCCAATTGGCGGTTGTATATCGGCAAACCATCGTCCGTGGTGCGCCAGATCAGCCCTTTGCCCAGCCTGATTTTGGACATGGCTCTGGCCTCTGTTTCAATCTCTCCTGGCCAGCGCGCGTCAAGCAGTGATTCGTCAATCTCGGTGGTGTTGCGGTTGGTATCCAGATAGCTGCGCGGGAAGTACGCCTCAACCCAGTGCGCCCCCAAGCTGGGCGCAAAGTCGTACAGCTTTTCAACGTGCGTGTCTTCAGCGCGGCGCAAGGCAAGCGCGTCACAGTGAAACAAAAAGTCAGCTGGGTACTGGGTGCCGCTGTGCGGCGAGTCCAGCACCAGTGCGCTGGTGCCGGGAGAGTGACGAATCATGGAGTCCATTTCAAGATTGTGCCTTTCTTCCAGCGTGACCGACCAGCACGCTTGAGAATGAACACACAAGCCGGGTCTGCTTGACAAATGTTCGGCTTTTGTATCGAAGCTTGTCATCATGTAACCCTTTGCACAGCGAATCTGCTTCGTCCTACAAGCGGGACAAGAACTCGCCTACATCTTCCACCCGTCAGCCTCATTACATTGGTTTCATCTTCTAAGCCGCGTGACTGCACGTATTAAAAGACCTGACTGGCTCATATCAAACGACAAAGGATTCACCTTGAAAACCTCCAACAAACTCTTTATCGCATTAGCAACTGCTGCCACCGCCTTTGCTGGCGTGGCGCAAGCCCAAAGCAGCACCACACCGGCACCAAGAAGCGGCTACTCAATGTACGCCCCAGGTTCAGCCTACATTGGTTTTAATGTCGGGCAGTCAAATCTGAACCTGAACAATGGCAACAACCTGTTTGGCATTGAGAAAAGCAAGAACACCTACAACTTGTATGGCGGCAGCTATTTCAACGACTACATTGGCCTGGAAATTGGCTATGCCGATTTTGGCAGTATCAACCGTGGCGGCGGCCAGACCAGGGCTGACGGCTTTAACGTGGGTGTCGTGGGCAAATTGCCACTGGGCACATCGTTTAACCTGCTGGGCCGCCTGGGTACCACCTATGGCCGTACAGATGTGTCTTCCAACATCCGTTCAGGTGTAGTGGAAGGCAAGGAAACCAGCTGGGGCGGCTCCTATGGAATCGGTGCCGAGTTCATGTTCAACCCGCAGCTTTCAGCCGTTTTACAATATGACGAGTACAACCTGAAGTTTGCCGGTGGTAACCGCGACAAAATCAACACCACCAGCCTGGGTTTGCGTTACAGGTTCTAAACCTGAACGGTCAATCGACCGATTGCTTGAAATCGCCACAGGGCTCGTACAGCTTTAAAAAGCTGTACGAGCCTTTTTTATTGGACTCAAAATCTGAACAGTCACTTGGGCTTCCAGCGCTTGAGCAGCAGCGCGTTGCTCATAACGCTTACCGAACTCATGGCCATGGCCGCGCCTGCCAGTACCGGGTTTAAAAAACCCAGTGCTGCGAGCGGAATGCCGGCGGCGTTGTAGGCAAAGGCCCAGAACAGGTTTTGCCTGATTTTGGCAACCGTGCGGGCAGAAATATCAAGTGCTGCTGCCACCAGCAGTGGGTCGCCGCGCATCAGCGTGATGCCTGCGGCGTGCATGGCGACGTCAGTGCCGTTACCCATGGCCATGCCAACATCAGCGGCGGCCAATGCGGGCGCATCGTTGACCCCATCACCCACCATGGCGACTGTGTGGCCGCCCTCCTTCAGCTTGACAACGATGGCCACCTTGTCACCTGGGAGCACCTCAGCCATGACTTCACCTTCTTCTGGCCGCAGACCGAGGCGGCGCGCCATGACTTCAGCCGCGCCCCGGTTGTCGCCTGAAATCATCACGGTTTTGATGCCGCGTGTGCGCAGGGCGGCCAGCGCCTGCCTGGCGCCGGGCTTGGGCTCGTCGCCAAAGGCCATTAGCGCGCGCAGCACCAGGCCAGTAGATGTGCGCTCGGCCATGGCCGAGACGGTGGCGCCTTGACCCTGCAGTGTTGCCGCCTGGCTTGAGACGGCGCTCGTGTCAACTTTCAGCTCGTCCATCCAGCGCAGGCTGCCAATCAAAAAGCTTCGCGTTCCTACCATGCCTTCAGTTCCCCGGCCCGGCCCGGCACGGCGCTGACGTTGGTGGGCGTTTCAATGGCCACGGTTTTTTGTTTGGCGTCATTGACCACGGCTCTAGCCAAAGGGTGTTCGCTTCCGCTTTGCAGGCTGGCAGCCATGCGCAGCGCTTCAAGTTCGTCCATGCCCACAGGCACGCTAAGGTCCGTCAGTTTGGGTTGACCCACTGTCAGCGTGCCAGTTTTGTCAAAAGCCACCACATCGACCTTGTGCGCCAACTCCAGGGCTTGCGCGTCTTTGATCAAAATACCGTTTTTGGCCGCCACACCGGTACCCGCCATGATGGCGGCAGGCGTGGCCAAGCCCAGGGCGCAGGGGCAGGCAGTGACCAGCACGGCCACCGCATGAATCAGCGCCAGCTCAAACGCATGACCCGTCAACCACCACCCCAGCAACGTGGCCATTGCAATGACCAGCACCACGGGTACAAACACAGCACTGACCTGGTCAACCAGGCGCTGAATCGGCGCTTTGGCGGCTTGAGCGTCTTCAACCAGCGCAATAATGTGCGCCAGCACAGTGGCACTGCCCACAGCGCTGACCAGCATCACGACCCGGCCATCACCGTTGATAGACCCACCGGTCAGCTGGCCGCCAATTTCTTTCGTCACGGGCAATGGCTCGCCTGTCAGCATCGACTCATCGACTTGGGTGTGGCCTTCGCGCAGGATGCCGTCGACCGGAAAGCGTTCACCGGGTTTGACGACCAGTTGGTCAGCCACCAGCACCTCAGCCACAGGCACATCCACCTCACCTTCAGGGCCGAGCAAATGCGCGACATCAGGCCGCAGCGCATGCAGCGCCCTGATGGCCGACGTGGTTTGCCGTTTGGCGCGCGCCTCCAGCCACTTGCCCAGCAGCACGAGCGTGATGACGATGGCCGAGCCTTCAAAGTACAGGTGCACCATGGCGCCTTCTTCAGCCGTCAGCCAGAGCCACATCGACAGCGCCCAACCCGCCGTGGTGCCCAGTGCCACCAGCAGGTCCATGTTGCCCGTCATGGCTTTGACCGCGCCCCACGCGGCTTTGTAAAAGCGTGCACCCAGTACAAACTGCACGGGCGTTGCCAGTAAAAACTGCCACAGCGGGGGCAGCATCCAGTGCTTGCCAAACAGATCTCCCAGCATGGGAAGCACCAGCGGCAACGACAGAGCCAAACCAATGCCTACGGGCATAAACCCGGCCCAAGGCGATGCGTCTGGCGCGTCGATGGCTGCGCTGGCAGCGCGCGGCTCGTAGCCTGCATCCCGCACGGCACGGCGCAATCGCGCCTCCATCTGCTCGCCAGGCGCGACCACAATCCGGGCCGGCTCAGTCGCGAGATTGACGGTGGCGGTTTGCACGCCTGGGACTTTTTTCAAGGCTTTTTCAACCCGTGCCACGCAAGACGCGCAGGTCATGCCGCCTATGCCGATGTCAAGGGGAGCGGGTAATATTTGAGGTGTTGTAGTTGTCGTCATGTTCACAGCCTAATCCTTCCCATGATGGCAAGGTCAAGCATTGATTTATATCAACCTTGTCGAAAACAGTGACGTAAGCCAAACGCTTGACCTTCCCACAGTGGCAAGGTTCAAGCTATGCTTTTGGCAAGTCGATACTCAATTCACATACTCAGGAATTTCAAATGATGCAGATCTTTACCGTCACCGGCATGACCTGCGGCCACTGCGAAAAAGCCGTGACGCGCGCCGTTAAACAAATCGACCCGCAAGCCGAAGTCACGATAGACCGCGCCGCCAATAGAGTGCAGGTGCAATCAGAACAACCGCGCACCCTGCTAAGCCAGGCGATTGCCGAAGAAGGCTATGTCGTCGCAGCATGAGAGCCATTGAAAAAGCCAGCATGGCGTGGCCGGTTGCAATAGGCGCGGCGGCACGCCTGTCAAACATTTCAGCCAAGATGGTTCGGCATTATGAGTCACTGGGCCTGCTGACCAGCGTGGCCCGCACCGACAGTGGTTACCGCCAGTACAACCAGGCCGATGTGCGAACACTGCAGTTCATCAAGCGCGCACGCGACATGGGTTTTTCAATGGCCGAGATAAGCGAACTGGTCAGCCTGTGGAACAACCGCGGCAGGTCAAGCGCGAGCGTCAAACGCGTTGCCCAAAAGCATGTTGATGAGCTGACCCAGCGCATCGAAGCCATGCAGGCCATGCGGCGCACATTGGCGAGTCTGCTCGAGCACTGTCACGGCGATGACCGGCCCGACTGCCCCATCCTCGACGACTTGGGCGGTGAAATAAGCCACCTTTGACATGGATCATGGAAATTTCACCAATTCAGGCGTCAAATAAGTGAGGGACTTGCAGAATTAAAAATCAGCAAACACCCAAACTCGCTTAGCGCTTAAATTTTAAGCACTTTTAGCTTGGCTTGGCACTGGCTCAGGGTTAGCGCATCAATTCCCCCTCGC
>JBILXX010000126.1:0-7366 GCA_044378095.1 Polaromonas sp. | reverse complement strand
CTGGCTCACAACGAGAATCCCAAGCCCTTCATCTGGACTGCAAGTGCTCGTGACATTCTGGAAAAAGTCATACGCGCCAAGGCCAAACTCAAAATAGTTCAAACAGAGTGAAACACTACACTAGCATGGTTAGGACGGCAATCGCGTCCCGCAAGGGCTTTCAGTGCATTTCTAGTCGCGGCGTGGCACCGACTGGCGGTAGCGTTGCAATTCGGTTGACCATTTCGCGTGCGCCCTTGGCACCTGTTTTGATGCACAAGCTGCGTACATGGCTGCGCACGGTAGACACCGCCACGTCCAGTTCCTTGGCTATGTCGGGTGTGCTCATGCTGCGGCAAAGCAGGTTGAGGACCTGCTCTTCGGTGCGGGTCAGGCGATGGCTGCGAGCGAAAAACACGAACATGCCAGAGTCGCAAATGCCGCGCCGCTCGAAAAACAGGGCAATCTGATCGCAGTAAGTGCCCGATTTGTTTTTGAGCGGTAGGGCCGACAGCATCAGCGTGATGCCGCTGCCCGACAACTTGACCAGACTGCGAATACCGCCGCCGGCTTTGGCCAATGCAGCATGCAGCAATTTGCCGTCCATGGGTGACATGGTTTGCAACTCGTCCTGGCGCACAAACAGCACGCCGTTGCGCGTCATTTCGTCTCGTGCTGCTCGGTTACTGTGCAGCACCCGCCCCTGCGGGCTGACCACCAGCATGCCGTGAGAGATCTCGTCAAACAGCAAGTGCAAACAGTCTTGCTCAGCGTCCAGAGGCACGTCATACCCCGCGCTGGCAGCCTGAGGGAGTTGGGGATCAGGGTCGAGAAAGGCGGCATTTAGCATATTGCTCATGGTGTAACTTCATGTGTAAGGCAGATGCACCAGCTTACGAAACAAGCATAAATTTAGCCAGTAACAAAAGCCACCAGTTTTTGTGACGGATTCACGTGTTGAGGGGCAAGTGATGGTCATGCATGACAAATTGATGGCCATCGTTGCCAGTAATGCATGTTTTTTCGGATGCGTGACAGTGCCAGCGCCTGTTAGCCCCGCAAATGATCAACAGGGCTCATGTGCTGCATGAAATGCTGTCTCCCACCCTTTTCGCGGGATCCCTTGGGCTCAAGTTGCCAGCCTGGCCAGAGTAGCGTCCACCACTGCTGGCACAAACGCCATCTGAACATGGGCTTTTGCACGTATCAGGCAGTTATCCGCGCCTTGCAGGGTAGCGGTTGAAGCGGGGAAAACAATGTTGTCTGCCGTGCTGTACCAGCAGGTGAACATAGCGTGCCGGCCTTCGGGCATGTCGTGGTTCAAGCCGTTTTGCCAGCTCGAGGCCAGGCGCATCTGCAGGCCATTGGTGCCGTGCCCAAAACGTGCCAGCCAGGTGCCGCTGTGCGGGGTGCCAATCGTCACCACATGCTGGATACGCGACTCCGCTTTCATCTCCCGCAACCAGGCGCGTGCCGCCAGTCCGCCCATCGAATGACAAACCAGAAGCGGTGCCAGGCCTGTGGCTTGAGTGACTTTGCGCACAGCCTCGTCAATGCTCGGGATGTAATCATCAATGGAGCCGAACAGGGGCTCCAGATTGACAGCTACAAACGCGTGACCCGAGCCTTGCAAGCGCTCGAGCCATGGGTTCCAGAAACCACGGTTGCAGAAAAACCCGTGAACAAAGACCACGCCACGCTTGCCCTGCGTGATGTTGGGCGCGTCGAGGTTGTCGGGGAAAGCATTGGAACGAAAAGGCTGACGCCAGCAAAACACCTGCGGCGCCACCAGCGACTCGCCAAGCCAGGCGCTGAACAGCTCTGCCAGCGTGGCGGGCGGTGCGGGATCGTCACGGTTGACGACAACCAAGAAAACGTACTCCAGCGCCAAAAATAAGGTGTAGCCCAGCGCAATGATGAAAAAGCCGGCAACCGCCAGCGCTGGTGAGTTGTGCCGAAAGTAAAACAGCCAGCCGAGGGCTGCGGCCAGCAAAGCGAATGTGATGAATTTTTGAAGCCGCGCCAGCATGCCGTCAGAGTGTCAGGCCAATTGAACGGTTTGTTTTGTCAGGTTTTTAGCCAAGCCTTGCGCCAGGCGGTTGACCACGCCGTACACCGACAGCTGAGGATTGGCGCCAATGCTGGTAGGGAACAACGAACCGTCATGGATCGATAAATTCTCAATTTGCCAATGCAAGCCGTCTGGCCGGGTCACGCCCTGCTTTTCAGTACTGGCCAAGCCGCAACCGCCCATCACATGGGCGCTGACGATTTTGGTCAGCAGCGGCTTCATGGGCAGGGCGTTGACGGCGCCCTTTGCTTCGGCCCAGGTGGTGTAAGTGCGCGCCATTTCGTGCAGCGGCAGCACTTTGGCCGCGCCAGCGGCAAACTGGATCTCCATCATCGACAGCAGTGCGCGGCGTGCGCCGTCCATCACAAAGTCGGTCAGGGGGTAGTCGAGCACGGGCGAGCCATCACCGCGAAGCTTGACCTTGCCGCCTGGCGACTGGTCATGAAAACCGTCGCGCATCAGTGCCAGTAGCGTGTGGTTATGCGGAAAGGCTTTTAGCAAATCATGCTGGATTTGCCCCATGCCCGGCACAGTAGATGCAAAAATCACAGGGTGCAGCGGCGGCGCTTCAAGCTTGTAGCCGATCGGCCCGTCAATCGGCTGGGTGTCCAGAAAGTGGTCGGTGTAGATGCTCTGTGGCGCGCCCTGCCAGGCTTGAACTTTTTGCGCAAACACACCGGACGACATGACCACCGGGTGCAAGAAAGTCCGCTGGCCCAGGTTACCGTGCGGGTCTGGCGCGCCAGAGCGCAGCAGCAGCGCCGGGGAGTTGATGGCACCGCCTGCCAGGACGTAATGTTTAGCTACAATTTTAGTAGCTGCTTGCGCACGTGTTTGTTGGTCTGGAGCCGTATTTAATTTCTGAAAAGAGCATAAAAGCGCTGTTATTCGACCATTGGCGAGCTCAAAGCGTTCAGCGCGTGTCTCCACCAGCATGTGCGCGCCTTTGTCGAGCGCAGCCGGGATGGTGGTGACCAGCATGGACTGCTTGGCATTGGTGGGGCAGCCCATGCCGCAAGAGCCAAGATTCCAGCAACCTTTGACGTTACGGGATATCGCCTGCGCGGGAATACCCAGCTTGGCCGCGCCACGACGAAGCAAATCGTTGTTTTCATTTGGCGAGGTGAGCCAGGGGCCAATGTTGAGGCGACGTTCGGCTTGCTCAAAATAAGGCGACAGGGCGGCAACGGTGTAGTCTTTCAGGCCAAACTTGTCTTGCCAGAAAGCCAGCGTGGGGGCCGGTGTGCGAAACGATGAGGTCCAGTTCACGGTGGTTGAACCGCCGACGCAGCGTCCTTGAAGGATGTTGATGGCTTTGTCTTCGGTTTTGCGGGCGGCGCTTTCCTGGTAGAGCTGGGGGTAAGCATCAGACTCTTTCTGTTTGAAGTCTGTGCTGCTTTTAAGCGGGCCTTCTTCAATGATCAGCACTTGCAAACCAGCTTTGGCAAGTATTTCGGCGGTGATACCTGCGCCCGCACCGCTGCCGATGATGGCGACATCACAGATGATTTGTGTCGGCGGTGGGGCAAACGGGCCGCCCATGACCTTCCAGCCGCGCGCCAGGCCGTCTTTGATCGGGTCTTGAATTTTGCTCATGTTTGTTAATGCCTCTAGATGACCATGGGGCCTGGATAACCCAGCAGTGACCACGTGGCCGGCTCAGAAAAGTAAGCGCCCGCTGTGATGTCGTGCAGCGCGGCATAGGCCTGCTGACGTACAGCGAGGCTGGACAAGCGCATGTTTTGCAGGGCGGTCTGCACCTCAGTCGCACTGGCGCTGTGCCAGGGCGGCGCCAAACCCGCCAGCGCGTAACGGCCAGCAGGGGTTGCCAAAATTGACAGTAATTGCGACAGTTCGGCTTGGGCGTGCGCCGGCAAAGCGCTGGTCAACACATCAACACGACTTAGCAGTCCGGTCAAAGCCGCTTCTTTGGCGGCGGGCTGCTCGGGCAGGGTTTTGTCCAGCACGCCCAAACCAATGGCGCGAAACACGTCACGGCCGGCGGCTGTCAGCACGCCACGTTCAAGCCCGGGTTGAATCAGCGCTGCCGTACCGCCGACGATGGCCAGCAGGGCGGCGGACGCTGCGCCCAGTTTGAGTAGGGTTCGTCTTTGCATGACTTGCAGTTTCGCACGCTGCGCCACTGATTCAATAGAGCGGGGTTACTAGATAAACTTGGGGTAACTATCCATTTTTGATTCAGATGAACGCAACCGCCGATCACATTCACAATGCTTTGGAAACTGTCGCACAGCTGCGCCAGCAGAGGATGGGACAACCCGCCCTGGCAGTAGCCAATGCCGCCATCAAGCGATTTCAGGCCAGGCGCTTTCAGGCCACTTACCCTGACCTGTTGAAAAGCCCGAGATACAAAACGGCAGCAAACTTTTTTCTTTACGAGCTGTACAGCGACAAAGACTATGCCGAGCGTGACCAGCAATTTGCACGCATCGCCAGCACGATTGCCAGACTGTTCCCGCAATCTGTTGTCAACACCGCCGCAGCGTTGGCTGAGGTTCATGCGTTGACTGAGCATCTGGACGACGCCATGGCGCATGCCTGGCTGGCCATGCAGGCAGAAAGCCCAAACCAGAACGATGCTGCCCGCTACATTGCCTGCTGGCGGCGCGTTGCCGACCGTGCTGCACGTCAACAACAGCTCGAGTTGGTGCTTGCATTGGGCCAGTCGCTGGACAGTTTGACACGCAAACCCGGCCTGAGAATGCTGTTGAAAATGATGCGGGCACCAGCATCGGCGGCCGGCTTGGGTTCACTGCAAAATTTCCTGGAAACAGGCTTTGATGCTTTTTTAGCCATGCGCGGCGCCGAGTCGTTCCTGATGCTGATCACCTTGCGCGAAACCGACTGGATTCAACGTTTGTTTGAAGAAGACGCTGTCGCTTGCGAGACCAGTTTGACCGAATTGTTGGCATCTGCCGGCTGATTTGAAGCTCACCTAGGACAAGCCCCATACCTTATTCAGGCGTCTGGTTTCACAATGGGTGAAGGAGATTTGTATGGAAAGACACTGGCTGAAAAGTTACCCTGAGGGCGTTGCCCACGATATTGATACCGAGCAATTTCAATCGCTTAACCAGCTGCTGGAAGACTCGTTCAAAAAGAACGCGGCCAAACCGTTTTCCGTTTGCATGGATCGCTGGATGTCATACGGTGAGCTGGATGCTTTGTCGTCGAACCTGGGGGCGTGGCTGCAAAGCCTGGGGCTGGAGCCCAAAGCACGAGTGGCCATCATGCTGCCCAACATACCGCAATTTGCTGTGACAATGGCGGCCATTTTGCGAGCCGGCTACACCTGTGTGAACGTCAATCCGCTGTATACCGCGCGTGAGCTGGAGCACCAGCTAAAAGACTCTGGCGCTACAGCGATTGTGATTCTGGAGAACTTTGCCGTGACTCTGGCGGATGTTGTAGAACGCACGCCCATCAAGCACATTGTGATGGCATCGATGGGTGACTTGATGGGCTTTTGGTATGGCAAGTGGCTGACATTTGCCGTACGGCATCTGGCCAAAATGGTGCCGGCTTACAAGCTGCCACTGGGTAGCGACCGGGTTGTCACGTCTTTTGACAAGGCGCTTGCAGATGGCTCGACCATGTCATTGAAACCTGCGCAATGTACCCTTGACTCGATTGCATTTTTGCAATACACAGGTGGTACGACAGGTCTGTCAAAAGGTGCTGTTTTGACCCATCGCAACATCATTGCAGCTGTTTTGCAGGGCGAGCAATGGTTCACGCCTGCGCTCAAACGTATCGGAGATGTGAGCAAAATTAACAATATAGCTGCACTGCCGCTGTATCACATCTTTGCACTGACGCTGAGCTTGCTGACGATACGCTGGGGTGCGCATCTCACACTGATTCCAAATCCGCGTGACTTCGGAAAGTTCATCGACGTGCTTAAAAAGCGTCCCTTTCACATGCTGCCAGCTGTCAACACGCTTTTCAACGCGCTTCTGCAACACCCGCAATTCAAAACTCTTGATTTTTCAAATTTGTGCGTTTCCCAAGCGGGCGGCATGGCCGCGTCTGAGGGAACTGCACGCGCTTGGCAAGAAGTCACCGGTTGCGCGATGGTTGAAGGCTGGGGCATGAGTGAAACCTGCGCCATTGGTACCAACAACCCCATCACCAGCAAAGATTTTTCAGGAACGATCGGTCTGCCTTTGCCAAGTATTGAGATTTCCATCAAGGATGATGACGGTCAATCCCTTGCTATTGGTGAGTCCGGCGAGCTTTGCATCAAAGGCCCGCAAGTGATGGTGGGCTACTACAACCAGCCTGCTGAAAATGAAAAGGCTTTCACGTCTGACGGATTCATGCGGACTGGCGACATCGGCATCATGGATGACAGAGGTTATACAAAAATCATCGACCGGAAAAAGGACATGATCATCGTGTCGGGCTTTAATGTGTTTCCTAATGAGCTGGAAAATGTCATTTCAATGTGCCCGGGCGTGGTCGAATGTGCGGCTGTGGGTATTGTGGACAAGTCCCAAGGCGAGGCAATCAAGGTTTTTGTGGTAAAAAATGACCCTGCTTTGACTGAAGAGGAAGTAGCAGCTTATTGCAGACAGAATCTGACCGGCTACAAGCGCCCCAAATACATTGAATTCAGAGATGACTTGCCCAAATCAAATGTCGGCAAAATACTCAGGCGTGAGCTGCGCAGTGCGAAATGATCTGCTGATGATGACGCTTGCGGTGTGAGCGGCATCCGACTGCCTGAAGGCGTTCATGTTTTTGAACGTGGCTGGCTCTCATCGAATTGTATTTTCTTCGATGATGGTCAATCCAGTGTTCTGGTTGACAGTGGGTACGGCACGCATTCGTCGCAAACACTTGGTTTGGTTGGCTCTCAGCTGGGCTCAAGAGAGCTCGACTTTTTGATTAATACCCATTTGCACAGCGACCACTGTGGCGGGAATGCCGCATTGCAAGACTACTATCCTGATCTTGTAACTGTGATACCGCCTGGTCAGTCCGAGATGGTCAAAGTTTGGGACGAAGTCGGACTTTTTTATACTCCGACTGGTCAGCTCTGTCCCCGATTTGAATTTGACCTCACGCTGCAGATCGGATCGAGTATTAGGCTGGGTCTGCAGGAATGGGAAATTCATGCTGCTGGAGGGCATGACCCGCATGCTGTCATACTTTTTGAACCAGTTAGCCGGGAGTGTCTGAATTTCTGTGTGTGAAGCGGATTGGATGTTAGCTGAGGTTTGAAGGTTTTTGGATTTTTTCTTTTCAAAGAGGCCCCTGCCAGGCCGCCGGAGGCGTCCCCCTCCCGTTTTC
>JBILXX010000125.1:0-7443 GCA_044378095.1 Polaromonas sp. | reverse complement strand
CGCCTCCGGCGGCCTGGCAGGGGCCTCTTTGAAAAGAAAAAATCCAAAAACCTTCAAACCTCAGCTAACATCCAATCCGCTTCACACACAGAAATTCAGACACTCCCCTTCACCAGACCTGCCGTAGTAATGGCCTTTCCACGCGAAAGGCATGCCTGCAGACGCTGGTGGAATACGCCACATCAAAACCCGTGTGCCGTTGGGGCAATCTGGATGGTTTAACTCAACCGGATCTGAAAGCCCCAAGGCCGGCGACGTGAAGCTAAAAATTTGGCGCTTCAGCTCGTTTAGCGCCGCCGCGCTGGTTGCATAACTGCTGCCAACGATGAGCCGTGTCTTGGTGTCTGCATTGATTTTGTCTTTGACACCAAAAATCAGCCACCCAGCTTCTTGCCTGCACAGATTGGCTTCGTTCGCCAGGGCAGTGATGTAGCGTCCTAGGTCGTCAGTATCGAACTGGTTTTTAGCCTCTTTGAACTCAAGCCACTCAGTTTCGGCGGGCATTCGCCTGAACTCGTCAAGTTGTTCAAAATACATCGTCATGGTCATCATCACCGCCCCCGCACGTCATAAGGTATGTGCTTGAACGTCACATTCGCCTGCTTCAGCCGTTCTGCGCCCAGGCGGCAGGCTTCGCCGTAGACGAGTAGCGGGGCTTGGGGTTCGGGCGTGGTGGCGTGCAGGGCTAGCAGGGCGGTTAGTACGTCTCGGGTCAGCACGTTGCCGCTGGCGGGGCGTTTGTCGCCTAATATGCCGTTGTAGAGCAAATAACAGGCGAATTTTGGCGTTTTTACCTGCTCAATCGCGCTCTGGCCCAATGAATTCGTGCGCAAACAGCTATTGATTTCATAGTAGGTGCCGAGGTAGGGCGTACCGGGTTTGGCGGCTTGGGGGTTGAAAGATGCGCTGGTTTCTTGCTGCCACACAAAGGCGGCCAGGGTGGCAAAGCGCACGGCCGGGTTGATGCGGCCTGCCTCGTCAAACACCGCTTCGCCCAGCCGCATAAACCTGAAGCCGCCGCCGCCCGACCAATTAACGGCTTTGCTGATACCGCCTTGTTCGCCGTCGATGACTTTTTGCAGGCGCGGCAGGCAGTGGGTGGCGGCGTGGTCACCCATTTCAATGCCTATCCAGCGGCGGCGCATTTTGTGGGCAACGGCGGCGGTGGTGCCTGAGCCTAGGAAGGAGTCGAGGATGAGGTCTTTTTCATTGGTGGCGATGTGGAGGATGCGCTGAATTAGGCGTTCTGGTTTTGGTGTGTCAAAAGCATCACTTGCACCAAAAAGCTCATTGATCTCTTTTTTGGCTTCTTGGTTGTGTCCAACCTCAGCGTTTGACCACCAGCTCCAAGAGTTTTGGCCATCCATTTCACTCAAATAGCGCTTTAGTCGCGGCCTGGCCGTTCCATCTTTGCCAAACCAAACCCGATTTTCAGCAATTAGCTTCATAAAGGTTGATTCTGCAAGAGCCCAGCATCTGCCTGCAGGTGGCGGATGGGCTGTTCCATTTGGTGCGACTACTGTGTAAAACTGACTTGGCGTAGCGTGACCCGTCATCCCTGTAAAGTCTGTCGATGCCCAGGCACCGCGTGGGTCAGCGTCTGGATTTTTGAAGTCTTTTGCGCGTTCCTGATTAATTTGCAGTTGGTTAAAGTTTTCTTTCAGGCCATTGTTCTTTTTGTAAACCAATACGTGATCATGTGCATCGCCAAGTCGCAATCTGTTATCAGTTGATGTGCGTTTCTGCCAAACCACATTCGCCACAAAATTCCCCCGCCCAAACACCTCATCCATCAGCACCTTGAGGTAATGCCCTTCGTTGTCGTCAATCGTCACCCAAATGCTGCCGTCGTCCCGTAGCAACTCGCGCAGCAGTTGCAGGCGCGGCAGCATCATGCTGAGCCATTGGGCGTGCTCCAGGTTGTCGTCGTAATGCTCAAACGCGCTTTTGGTGTTGTAGGGCGGGTCAACAAAAATGCATTTGACCTGGCCGCGGTAGAAGGGCAGCAGGGCTTTGAGGGCTTCTAGGTTGTCGCCTTGGATGAGGAGGTTGCCGTTCTGCACCGCATCGCCATGGCTAGAGACCTGGTCGAGCAGCCGGTAGGGCACGCGGGCTGATGTGGTGAAGGCGCTTTGGCGGTTGAGCCAGTCGAGGGTGGGCATGGGTAATATTCTTTAACCTGCTTGTAGCAGCAGGTTGCGGGCAATGGTGTAGCAGTGCAGGCTGCTGGGCACAAACTCAACGGTTTGGCCGTCAATGGTGGCGCTGCCTGACTGTGTGAGTGTGGTGACCAGTGGCGGGCGGACCAAGGTGTGCTGGGCCATGAATTTGCGCAAGCCCTTTAGCTCGCTCCAGTCGGTATAGGCGCGGTCTGACCATTTGATCTCAACTGCAAAACGGGGTTTTTGGGTGCTGGCTGCAATGCCGACCAGGTCAACTTCGTAGTCGGTGCGGCCTTCTCGCCAGCGGGCGTAATGCAGGCCGGCGATGGTGTCGGTGCTGTGCAGCCATTGGCTCCAGATGGCGGTTTCAACCAAATGCCCCATGGCAGGGTCTTGCGCCCGCACGATGCCAAACAGTGCGGCGCGGATGGATGGATTCGTCAGGTACACCTTGTAGCTGCTGGCGCGCTGTAGGCGGCGTGCGTTGTCGCTGACACGGGATACGCGTTTTATTAAAAATGCGGCCTCAAGGTAGGTGAGGTATTCGTCAATGCGGGCTTTGCTCAAACCCGTTTCTTTAGACAACCCGGCAGGTGATACTTCCATGCCGGTGTTGTAAGCAAGTACATTGAAAAACCGGTTCAGCTCCTGCGTGTCTGAAATGCCGAACAGGCTGGGCAGGTCTTTTTGCAGCACCTTGTCAACAATGTCTTGGCGCAGGTAGCGCCGGGGGTCTTCGCGTACAGATGGGTTCATGACGGCCTCTGGAAAGCCGCCGTAGTTGAGGTAATTGATGAATTCTGCATTGAGCGTCGCGATGTTGGGCGCGTGGTAGTCGGCTCGCGCGGAATCAGGCGGCGCAACATCTTGTACCAAGTGTGCTTGGCCGCAAAAGTCCAGGTATTCGGCAAAGGTCAGGGGCGGCAGCACAAAGTCTGAAAATCGGCCTGCGCCTGACTCACGGCTTTTCATGCGCAGTGCTGCGGCTGCCGACCCGGTGGCCACGAAGCGCAGATTTTTATAGGTGTCTACCAGTACTTTGAGGTGCGTTTCCCAGTCTTTGAGGTACTGGATTTCATCGAAAAAAATATACAAAATACCCGCTGGGTCGTCGGTTCGGTGGCGGTGAATGTCAACAAACAACTTGACAAGGCTGCCCAGAGTTTGGCCTGAGAAAAGCGGCACATCCATTTGCGCCACCATGATGCGCGACCCTGCTATGCCCGTATCCATCAGCTCTTGCACAGCTTGGGTCAGCATGACAGTTTTACCTACGCGACGCGGGCCAATCACCACCACCGCACGCCTTACATCCACGGCTTTGACCAGGCGCATGAAGGATGAAAAGTATGCGCGTTTGGGCCAGGCGCGCATGTCGGTATCAATTCCTTTGCCAGCTACCCACCAAGGGTTGGTGTCGGCTAGGTACTCTTGAACCGCTGGAAGCGGGAACGCTAAAGATTGTTCAATTGACATATCCAGAGTTTACCTAAAATGTCAAAATAGATATTAAAAATATAATCTATTTTTACTTCTCGGTGATTCTTCAATTAAATCAAGTACTTAAGACTTGCGCAATGTGCGATATTTCCGTCAACTATCTCGTCAGACGGCAAAATTTATCTTTTCTACAGCACTACTTTCACCATCGGGTGCGTGCTCAGCGTGCGGTACAGCTCGTCGAGTTGTTCTCTAGAAGTCGCGGTCACCGTCACCGTCACGCCCAGGTATTTGCCGCCGCTGCTCTCGCGCAGCTCGATGGTGCTGGCGTCAAAGGCTGGGTCAAACTGATGGGCGACGTGGGTAATCGCTGCTACCAGGCCGTCCACCTTTAGCCCCATCACCTTGATGGGGAACTGCGACGGGTATTCAATCAGCGATTCTTGCTTGGGGATATCCGGGGGGATTTCAGGGGCGCTCATACGCCTTGCTCCTTGGCTTCCTGGTGGGCGGCGTACAGCTTGGTGTAAATCGGCCCTGGCAGGCCCGTGCCCACTTTCGCGCCGTCCAGCAGGGTGACGGGTAACACCTCTTTGGTGGCAGACGAGAGCAGTAGCTCATCGGCGTCCAGCACCTCGGCTTTGGTGATGCGGCGCAGCTCAAACGGGATGCCCTGGGCGCGGCACAGCTCTTCAAACAGGCCGTAACGGATGCCTTCGAGCACCAGGTTGTCTTTGAGCGGGCCCAGCAGTTTGCCCGCTTTGACAACCCACACGTTGCTGGACGCCGCTTCGCTCAAAAAGTCGCCCCTGAACATAATGGTCTCTAACGCGCCAGCATCTGCGCTGATCTGCCGTGAAAATACCGCACCCAGCAGGCTGGTGCTTTTGATGTGCGCTTTTTTCCATCTGAAATCATCAGCGGACACGCAGGCCACGCCCTCGGCTCTGGCCTGCGCGCTGGGCAGCTTCATGGGGTTGATCATGACAAATACGGTGGGCTTCAAGCCGGGCGGCATGATGTGGTCGCGCATGGCAACGCCACGGCTGAGCTGAATGTAAATAATCTGGTCAAATCCGGCTGGAAGGGTTACTCTGGCCTTTTTTTGGGCATCATTTAAGGCTGTAACGCCCATTTCACGGGCGTGAGAAGCTATTAATTTTGTAGCGACCTGCTGCCAGTCTGTAGGCGTCAGCGGGTTCGGGATTCGCAGCTCTGCCAGACTGCGGTCCAGCCTGGCCATGTGGTGGTCAAACCTGAAAAGCTTGCCAGCGTACGCAGGCAAAACTTCATATACGCCATCGCCAAAGATAAAGCCGCGATCTAAAACGCTGATTTTGGCGTCTTTTAGCGGCGTGAAGTCGCCATTAAGGTAGCAGATGGTGTTCGGTAGCGTGTCAGTCATGATTTTTGGGCTTGCGCGAGGCGGCGGTTTTCTTGTGCCGGGTCAAGCGGTTTTTGTGTTTGAACAAAAACTGTAGCCGCCAGACAATTTTGATCAAGGCATAAGCTGCCAGCGAGCCACCGACCGCAAAAATGCCCATGCCCAAAATTGCGGGCGCGCCGATGGACGTGATGTAGGTCATGATGCCTGCGCCTTCGCCGATCTGTCCAAGTGGCAAAGGTGGCGGGGCATCCAGCACCAGGCTGCCCAACAGGTAAGCCAGCCATAGCCAAAATCCAATCGTCAGGGGGTTGGTGATCAGTGTCACGGCAGCAGCGACAGGGATATTGCCGCGCCACCAGACGCAATGGGCGGCGGCCACCAGAATTTGCGCAACGGGAAGTGTGAAGGCCCAAAAAACGCCAATGGCTGCACCCCGCGCGACGGACTCATGGTGCATTCGCCACAGCTTGGGGTCCAGCACATGGTTGGCAATTGGCTTGAGCCAGGGGTGCGCCGCCAGTGTGTTTCGCGTGGGGACGCTGGTACGCCAGCGGTCTGTCCAGTGAAGGTCTTTGACAGGCGGTGATTCGGGTTTATCGGGCTTCACGGAATTTTCAGGGTGATGGGCGGGCAGGCAAAACACGTGTTTCGCCAACAGCCATCACTGTAAACGCATCAGCGGCCAGTTCGCGCTCTTTTACCGCAACGGCCAGATCTTTGGGCGGATGGTCCAGGGGTTCGTCGGTCAGGTTAAAGGTACCCCAATGCACGCCCACGCTGCGTTTGGCTTTGAGGTCGAGGTGGATTTGCACCGCTTCTGCAGGGTTGACGTGCTGGTCTTTCATAAACCAGCGCGGTTCGTAGGCGCCCACTGCAATCAAAGCCAGGTCAAAACCACCGCCCTTGGCCGGAGTCTGGCGGTCAGCAAAGCGCTTTTGGGTGTCTGCAAAGTCCTGGCTGTAACCTGTGTCGCCACTGAAGTACCAGTGCATGGCTGGGCCAAACACCGCCCAGCCGCCCCAAAGCGTCTGGCTGCGGTCACCCAGGCCGCGCGCAGACCAGTGCTGCACAGGTGTGAAGTTGAATTCAACGCCCTTGACATTGACGCTGTCCCACCAGTCGAGCTCTTTGACGTTGTTGATGCCAAGGTCGTCAAACAGTGCTTTTACGCCCAGAGGCACAATAAAAAGGGTCGCTGCCTGCGCTCGATTTGCAAGAGACAGAACCGAGTTTTTGTCGAGATGGTCGTAATGATTGTGGGAAAAAAGAACAACATCAATCGGCGGCAACTGATCCAGGCTCAGGCCCAGTGCCTGGGCGCGCTTGGGGCCCAAGGACTGGATGGGTGAGGCGCGTTCTGAAAATATCGGGTCAGTCAAAACATTCAGCCCATTGGCTTGCATCAGCATCGTGGCATGGCCAATCCACGTGATGGCAGGCTGCATCAATGCCGACGTGGCTGCGTTGCCGTTGGCTTGAATAAACGGCAGATCAGGTGACACGACGGGCGTGGGGATTTGCGGTGGTTTGGGCAAGCCATCGACCAGGCGCTGGTACTGCCACCGGAAAAAATCACCTTGCGATTTAGTCACGGTGCCAAGGTAATTGTTCTTGAACCCTTCAGGCGTGTGGTGCGGCCTGGCCGGGTTGAACCGGTCATTAACACTGGCACAGCCGGAGAGCAAAAGCAGGGCAGCTACTCCTGCTATTAGGATCAAAATGCTATTGAAAAAACAGCTTTCTACACTGGTTTTTATTGGCCTGAAGCCCATTTGCACCCTCAGCGAACCAGACGAACAGCGAGTATCGCGAGCCAGCCGAGCGTGAAATTGATCAGCGTCATGGTGTGCATCAGGCTGGCTGCTTTGGCGGCCAGTGGCCATTGGCCGGCTTCAACAGCGCGCTTGTACTTTTTAAAGCCGGCAAAATAAATGTGGCCAAAAACCAGCATCATGGTGATGCCCAGCACCAGCATGATGTTCCAGCCCAGGGGCACGCCGCCATCGCCCGTTGCCAGTCTGGCCGCGCGAAAGGTTTGCGTGTACAGGTGTGTGCCTGTTGCAAAGAGCACCACAATGGCGACCAGCACAAAAGCGTAAAACCGCTTCATTACCGCCCCCATCAAAATCGCTCTGGGCTGCGCATCCAGCGTGGCGAGGGCGGCTGGCCGCAACGCAAACAGCATGACGGTCATGCCGCCCATCCAGACAATGCCTGCGATGAGATGAAGAAGCTTGGCGTAGTCGTACATCTTGGTTTCCTGAGCAAAAGGTCTGATTGTGGCTGTGCCCGGTACTTGTTGCCAGGCTTGAAAATGCACTTAAAACTTGTCAGGGTTTAAAAGTCGTGTCAGCAGTAAATAGAACTGTCCGGTTTTAGAGCAAATAGATTGTCCGCTTTTTCTATTTTGTTTGCGATGACTGCAAAGCTGCGTAGGGCGTAGCCCGAAGCGGC
>JBILXX010000001.1:0-88980 GCA_044378095.1 Polaromonas sp. | reverse complement strand
AGAAAACGGGAGGGGGACGCCTCCGGCGGCCTGGCAGGGGCCTCTTTGAAAAGAAAAAATCCAAAAACCTTCAAACCTCAGCTAACATCCAATCCGCTTCACACACAGAAATTCAGACACTCCCAATTGACACAGAGCGATATCAAAAAATTGATCGGAATAGCCTCCCCCAAAGACTTAATTCTTCTTCAACCCGATCTAAGCGGTCTCGATTTGCGAGTTTTAGGCAAGCCGCACTCTGCTTTGACTGTTGAGTTGGTTGATGCCAACCTTAAAAATACCAATATGTCGGGGATTGACTTCCAAAAAAATGCTATTGGTATTACGGGTAGGCCGTTGTTACAAGGCGCCAATTTAAGTCAAGCCAAGATTGCAGGTGATGAAAACCTTCAAACTATAGCTCGAACGGCCGACAAGACTACCAACATGAAGGGGGCGAAATTTATTGTTGACGTGACTTATCGTGAGGAAAACTCTCCTTTCCCAGTTCTGGAGCTAATTGGGGCTGCAACAGCACAGCCTAGCCCTGAGATCAAATCAGCGATGGAAAGGCTCAAAAATAATACGCTTAACGGGCCTACGATTATTTTCGAATATCGTGCCAGTCCTGCCGCCCCACGATACTACTGACAAGCTCTTGGTATCAAGTATTTAGTTTCCCCTGAAACAAAGGGGTCAGATTGAGGTGGCCCGGATTTCCCTGGCAGCCAAATGTACCTCAGAGTCCAGTTAGTCCGCTCTTACTTTCATAGCTGCTCGCGCACATATCCATTGGTCAAAAGGCCTAAAACATAGTTGTAACGGCCTGAAAAAAGTGCTTTCAGGCAACCAGCCAGTCAAAACTGAGCAAAAAAGCGGCTCGAGACCTGAAAAATAGCCGTTTTAGCGCATAAAAAGTGCCTCCAGGCCAATAGATATGGGCGCAAGCAGCTACTGAATTAATAGCGACTGAAAGCCAGCGCTGAGCCTTCAATCCCCAGCCGTCAACCGCTTCGGCGTGATCTCCACTGAATCCGTCGTCGTGCTCATCCACACCGTGCCGTCTTGCACAGTCACTTGCAGTTGCATGCTGCGCTCCGCCAGCCTGGCCAGCGCCTGGCTCTGTAGAGCTTCAATCTGCCACACCACCAGGTTGCTGGCGCGGGTGAGTTTGGTTTCAATGCCTTTCCACCACACAGCGGTGCTGCTTGAAAAGCTGTACGCCGTGACGCGCTCGGCCCGGCCTGCGGCCTTCATCAGGCGTTTGTCGTCGGGCTGGCCCACGTCTATCCAGTGCAGAATTTGATCGGTGTAGTCCTTGTGCCAAAGGGCGGCTTCGTCCACGTCCCACAAGTCTTTGGCAAAGTCGAGCTTGCCGTTTTTGTCATCTGCGGGCACGTTCAGGGCAAACGCCAGCAGCCGAATCATCATGCGTTCGTCGGCCTCTGACGGGTGCCGGGCAATGATGACATTGTGGTCGGCGTAAACGCCTCGGTCCATGTCGGCAATGGCTAGCTGGGCTTTATAAATAGTGGCTTTGAGTGCCATACGGGTCTTCTTTTTGTAAACACTGAACTCTGTATTGGAACAGAGCGCCAACCCGGCAGCGTTGCGCGTCACTGGCTATAGTGGGTTCATGTCCATCAAGCTGTCTGTTCTCGACCAATCTGTTGCCGTCACGGGCCGCACTGAAGATGCCTCCATCCGCCAGACGCTGGCATTGGCCCAACGCGCCGAGTCGCTGGGTTTTCACCGCTTTTGGGTCAGTGAACACCACAGCCACCCGAGCATTGTGGGCTCGGCGCCCGAAGTATTGATGGCCGCCATTGCCGCTACCACCAGCCGCATTCGCATTGGCAGTGCGGGCGTGATGTTGCCGCACTATGCGCCGCTGAAAGTGGCTGAACAGTTTCGGGTGCTTGAGGCGCTGGCCCCTGGCCGCATTGACCTGGGTGTAGGGCGTGCGCCCGGCTCTGACATGCGCACAGCGCGGCTGCTCAGGCAAAGCCCGCAGCAGTCGAGTGATGACTTTCCGATACAGGTGCGCGAATTGCAGGCTTGGGTAACTGGCATCGACCTGCCCGAGGGCCACCCCGGCCGCGGCGTGACCGCCAACCCGACCGGGCCGACCAGCCCGACGCTGTGGATGCTAGGCAGCTCTGACTACGGCGCGCAGCTGGCCGCGCACTACGGCTTGCCGTATGCGTTTGCGTACTTTATTACTGACGGGCAGGGCGCTCAGCAAGCGCTTGATTTGTACCGGCAGCTTTATCGCCCCAGCGCGTTGCACCCCAAGCCGCAAGCCGTGTTGTGTGTGTGGGCGCTGGCCGCTGATACCGAGGCTGAGGCCTTGCACCACTTTTCAGGCCGTGAGCGCTGGAAGCTGGACAGAAACCGGGGCGCGATTGGCCCGCTGCCGTCACCCGAAGAAGTTGCAGCGCGGCCATACAGTGCGGCTGAGCAGGTGCAAATTGATCAACTTCGAGCCAACGCACTTGTGGGCAGTGCTGCGCAAGTCGCCGCCAAGCTGCGTGCGCTGGCTGAATCACTGGAGGTTGATGAGTTGGTTGTCATCACCTGGACGCACGACCCAGCTGCACAACGGCGTTCTTACGAATTGCTGGCCAAAGCCTTTTTATAATAAGCATGCATATCAGTCACCCAACAACCCACGAGACAAACCAACATGACCACCAAACTCTTCAACACCGCCATCGCAGGCAGCCTGCCAAAACCAGCATGGCTCTCTGAAACCAACAAGCTCTGGCCGCAGTGGAAGGCTGAGGGCGAAGAGCTCAAACAAGCCAAGGCAGATGCGACGCTGCTGTGGATCAAGGCGCAAGAAGATGCCGGGCTGGACGTGATTGGCGACGGCGAGCAGTCGCGCCAGCATTTTGTGCACGGCTTTTTGGAGCAGGTTGAAGGCATTGACTTTGATCACAAAGTCAAAATGGGCATCCGCAACAACCGCTACGACGCGATGGTGCCGCAGGTCGTGTCAACCCTCAGATTAAAAGGCCGTGTGCATGCCACTGAAGCGCAACTGCTGCGCGCCCACACCAGCAAGAAAATCAAGTTCACGCTGCCCGGCCCGATGACGATTGTGGACACCGTGTCTGACCAGTTTTATGGCGACAAAATCAAAATGGCGATGGCCTTTGCTGAGCTGTTGAACCAGGAAGCGCTGGCACTTCAAGCTGACGGCGTGGACATCATTCAGTTTGACGAGCCCGCCTTTAACGTTTACATGAAAGAAGCGGCTGACTGGGGTGTCAAGGCGCTGGAAGTTGCCGCACGCGGCCTTACCTGCACCACTGCCGTTCACATTTGCTACGGCTACGGCATCAAGGCCAACGACGACTGGAAGAAAACCCTGGGCGACCAGTGGCGACAGTACGAAGAGGTGTTGCCGGCACTGGCCAAAAGCAGCATCCAGCAGGTCAGCCTGGAGTGCTACCACTCGCATGTACCCCCGCACCTGATGGCGCTGCTGGAAGGTAAAGACGTGATGGTCGGCGTGATTGATGTGGCCAGCGACGAGATTGAAACACCTGAGCAGATTGCCGACACCATTGGCAAGGCGCTGGAGTTTGTTCCTAAAGGCCGTTTGATACCTTGCACCAATTGCGGCCTGGCTCCAATGAGCCGCGAGATTGCGATCAAGAAATTGCATGCATTGGGTTTAGGCGCGGCGCTGGCACGCGAACGCTACGCTTGAAGCTTGACCATGAGTCACGACCACAGCCATCCACATCAGCATCCGCACGAACCCGCCTGGAAGCACGACGGTGTTCGTGTTGTGAAGGCCAACCAGCTTGACGGCAACACCGCGCAAACGCCAGGCATGGACCGCAAAGCGGCGGTGAATTTTGCAAGAATGGGTGCGCAAAAGCTGTGGGCGGGCACGGTCACGATTCATGCAAATGCCAAAACCGGCGCGCACCACCATGGCCACCTGGAGAGCGTGATTTACGTGATCAGGGGTCAGGCAAGAATGCGCTGGGGTGATCATCTGGAGTTCACCGCCGAGGCCGGGCCGGGTGACTTTATCTATGTGCCTCCCTATGTGCCGCACCAGGAAATCAACGCCAGCGCCACCGAGCTGCTCGAATGTGTGCTGTGCCGCAGTGATGGCGAGGCTGTGGCGGTGAATCTGGACATTGCGCCAGTTGAAGTGCCCACTGCCGTCCTCTGGATAGATCCGACACACCCCAAAGGAGGGGTTTGATGGTCAGCAGGTGAATTTATCCGGCAAGGTCTGCTTGCAAATGTCGCTTGTCTCCTACACAGCGCAGCGCTAGCGCTTGGTAAAAAGGGCTTTCAACAAAGGAGCCCCGCATGCTGAACATTCCACTTCCTCCCCCTGTAACCCATAAGCCCAGTTCAAGCTATCGTCTGCAGCACAGCAAAGCACTGGTGGCCATCGTTGCCGTATTTGGTGTCACGGTGATGGCATTGGCCGCAGCGCTGGTGGTAAGCCGTTCTGATGCACAGTCTGATGTGCCAAAAATCGCTTCTTCTGTGGCTTCAACGCCTACATCGAAGCTGGCAGCTGACACATCCAGGTCAGCGTCTGCAGCCGTTATCAAGCGTCCCACTGCGCCAGCAGTGGTTGCCAAGTCCAACCCTGCAGTCGTTTGCGCTGATTGCGGCACGGTGCAGTCTGTATCGGCGGTGCAGCGGCAAGGCCAGGTCAATGGTGTACCTGTGGGCAACACCACGATTGGCTTGGGAACAGTAGCGGGCGGCGTTCTTGGCGGCTTGCTGGGCAACCAGGTAGGTAACGGCAACGGCAAAACGGCAGCCACCGTCCTAGGCGCAGCCGGTGGTGCATACGCAGGTAACGTGGTTGAAAAAAACATGAAAAAAGTCACCGTGTATGAAGTGCGTGTGCGGATGGACAACGGCACAACGCGCAACCTGGATATTTCCACCGATGTACCCGTCGGCTCTAAAGTGATTGTTGAAGGTAAAAACCTGCGCCTGGTCAAAGGCTGAAAGCCATGACAGGTTCTTTTTTTGCGGGTAGCATTAACAGCTTGAAAATCCGCCAACAAGGAAACCCATGAAAGCAACCTGGAACGGCACTGTTATTGCGCAAAGTGACTCCACCGTGGTGCTTGAAGGCAACCATTACTTCCCTGAAGCGTCACTTAACCGCGACTTCATCACCTTCAGCAACCATCACACCATGTGCCCCTGGAAAGGTCAGGCCAGCTATTACTCCCTGCTGGTCAATGGCGAGATGAACACCGATGCGGTGTGGTACTACCCCAACCCTAAACCCGAGGCTGAAGAAATCAAGGGTCACGTAGCTTTCTGGAAGGGCGTGAAGGTTGAGGCTTGAACTGAAGAAGGCTGGTCAGCGCGTTGTCTTATAGCCTCAAGGCTTGATGAGATGCATACTTAAGACTCCTGACAATCGATACCACCAACACAACCCCAAAGGGCAAAAAATGGATTTACTGAATCACGATATTGCACATGAGTTTCCTGAGTATCTGGACAAGATGCGGGCCCTGAAAGGCTCAGACGCGCACTTTGCCAAACTTTTCCATGAATATGACGAAGAAAACCACGCCATCAAAAAATATGAAACAGGTGCTGCTGTTATCAGTGATGAAGCACTGGAAGTTTTGAAGAAAAAACGTCTCAACCTCAAAGACCAGATTTACCAGCGCCTGCTACAGCCCTGAAATTTCACAAGCCGCGGTTTTTTCACACAACTGCCATATTCAGTCATTAAGCTCAAAGTCATTTTTGCTGAATTTGACTGGAGGCCACAGTGCAGGGCATTGACGAAGAACTCATGCGGCGTATCCGCAAAGACCTGATCGACAGCTATGACGAAGAGCTGGAGATGGAACTTGAAGACCGCACAGTGGAGGAGCTGACAGGCTCTGCTGCGCCAGCACACTCGGCCCAGGACAAAGAAGATCGCCGCATTTACTTTCGTGAGCTTTTTCGCTTGCAGGGTGAGCTTGTCAAGTTGCAGGACTGGGTCAAAAACACCGGTCACAAGGTGGTGATTCTGTTTGAAGGGCGCGACGCCGCAGGCAAAGGCGGTGTCATCAAACGCATCACACAGCGGCTGAACCCGCGCGTGTGCCGGGTGGCGGCGCTGCCCGCCCCCAACGACCGCGAACGCACCCAGTGGTACTTTCAGCGCTATGTGTCCCATTTGCCTGCGGCGGGCGAGATGGTGTTGTTTGACCGCAGCTGGTACAACCGCGCGGGTGTTGAGCGTGTCATGGGTTTTTGCACCGACGAGCAGTACGAAGAATTTTTCAGAACCGTGCCGGAGTTTGAAAAAATGCTGGTCAGCTCTGGCATTCAGCTCATCAAATACTGGTTTTCAATTTCTGATGAAGAGCAGCATTCACGCTTTTTGGGCCGCATTCATGACCCGCTCAAGCAGTGGAAGCTAAGCCCAATGGACCTGGAGTCGCGCAGCCGCTGGGAAGACTACACCAAGGCCAAAGAAATCATGCTGGAACGCACCCACATCCCGCAGGCACCTTGGTGGGTGGTACAGGCCGTTGATAAAAAGAAGGCTCGCCTGAACTGCATTCATCATTTGCTGGAGCAAATGCCGTACAGCGAAACAGAGCACCCCGCCATCGTGCTGCCAGAGCGCGTGCGGCATGACGACTATGTGCGTCAGGCAGTGCCACAAGAAATTTTGGTGCCAGCGATTTATTGAGGCGACCCGGCGTGATATGGCTTTCAGTCCCGAACGTCAGCCACCGGGTTCTCACCAAAATCAGCCCGCATCAAAAAGGCCAGCAGGCGCTGGGCGGCTTCTTCTGGCGAAGCCAATGCGCCACTGCTTTTAAGATTTAAAAAACTCGACTGGTCTGGAAACGCCTGACTGTCCGCTGCGCGCAGCTGTTCCTGCATGGCGGTGTCAATCACGCCGGGTGCCAGCGAGCAAACCTTCGCCCCATTGGTTTTAAGTGCTTCTTCCAGCGCCATACAGCGGGTGAAGTGGTCCATACCAGCTTTGGCGGCGCAGTAGCCCGCTTGTGATGCCATCGCCCTGCGCCCCAACCCAGACGAAATGTTGAGCACCTTGCGTTGACCGGGCCAACGGGCTGTGGCGCGTAAAAAAGCGCTGGTCAGTTGCATGGGTGATTCCAGGCCAACACGCAGCGCGTGGCTCAGGTCATCGGCATCGGCTTCACTGAGCGGCCCGATACGCGGAATCACCCCTGCATTGTTGATGAGCGTGGCACTTTCAAAACTGCTGCCGGGTTGCTCACGCAGCCATTGCTCCAGCTTGGCGCTGGTACTTGCGCCCAGCGCCAGGTCTTGCGTCCATTGCAGCAGATTGACACCCGCATGTTTTGCCTGCACAGTCAGCGTTTCGTTGGCGCTACGCGAAATGCAGAGCACGGTGTTGCCGGGCTGGAGCAACTGCCGCGCCATGGCCAGGCCCATGCCGCGGGATGCGCCGGTGAGGATGTAAAGATGTTGTGTCATGAGGGTCAAGGGTGAGGTCAAGCGGTGACGGTGATTGGAAAGCGCGCTCTGATGCCATCGCTACCAGGTGCAAAAGAAACCGTCAGTGCGTTACGGTCAGGCTCACTCAAACGGCGCCATAAAAAGTCTTTCGCATTGCCCGCATCTCCCGCCACATACAGCTGCGTGGTCAGCAGGTCGCGCTGGCCAAGCTTGACCTTGACATGAATGTGAGGCGTGCGCCCGCCGTACGCAACAGGCCGCAGCGTGCGAAAGCGGTAGCTGCCATCAGCGCCTGCGGTGACGCGGCCAAAGCCCTGAAAACGCGGGTCAGCCTTGCCGCCGTCACCGGGGTGGTGGTAGTGGCCGTCGTTGTCGCACTGCCATATTTCAACCTGCGCGCCAGCAACCGGCTTGCCCGTCAGGTCGCTGACGCTGCCCTCAACCCAGGCGCTTTGGCCTTTGGGGTAGTTTTGACTACCGTTACGCAGCAGGTCAAAGTCTGAATCTTTTGGTATCGCGACCGGGTAAAACGGGCCTTCTGTTTGTGAAGGGGTAGCGCGTAAGGTGGGCGAAGGTTGTGCGCGTGCGCCCAGCCACAAGGTTGGCGCGATAACCAACGCTGCGGTGAGGGTTCGGCGATGCAAAAGATAAGGAGTTGGCATGGATGTGTCCGGTATTTTCGAGATTGTCAGAGGCTGGTTTGCTCGGCGAAGTTCCTAAAACGCGGGGGCATTTTCAAAGGTCATCTGAGCACCGTCTGCTGGATGCACAAACCGCAGCTGGCTTGCATGCAACTGCAAGCGCGCGGCCTTGGCCTGAACATCAGCAGGCGCATACAGCGAATCACCCAAAATGGGATGACCCAGCGCCTTCAAGTGCAAGCGCAACTGGTGAGAGCGGCCTGTGATGGGCTCAAGCTCAACACGGGTGGTGTGGGTGTCTGCGTTGTAGTGCAGGGCGCGCCAGCGGGTTTGACTGGGTTTGCCGTCGGCGTGGATGATGCGCAGTGGCCTGTTTGGCCAATCGAGCGCAATTGGCAGGTCAATCAGTTGCCAGTCATCGCTGGCCATGTGGCCATCCACCAGCGCGACATATCGTTTGTGAATCGCGCGGGCCTCAAACAGTTTTGACAACGCTACCTGCATGGCTGCCCCGCGTGCCATCAACAGCAGCCCGGATGTGGCCATGTCCAGCCGGTGGACGACCAAGGCTTCAGGGTATTGCTCTTGAACCCGGTTGCTCAGGCAGTCCTGTTTGCCTTCGCCCTTGCCGGGTACGGACAGCAAGCCAGGCGGCTTGTTCAAGACCAGCAGATGCGCGTCTGCGTAAATTGTTTCAACGCCTTTGT
Organism: Polaromonas sp.; assembly: GCA_044378095.1. Lineage (GTDB taxonomy): Bacteria > Pseudomonadota > Gammaproteobacteria > Burkholderiales > Burkholderiaceae_C > Polaromonas. The sequence continues at coordinate 80,189 of JBILXX010000001.1, read as the reverse complement.
GACCCTCAGTCACTTGCTGTCTTGCCTTTGGGTGGCGGGAAGTTATGCACGGTGGGGCTGGCGCGCTTAACCTCGCGCAGCATGAAAAGGTATAACCCCTCTACCTTGTCACGCGCCCACGGCGTTTTGCGTAAAAACTTCAGACTGGATGCCACGCTGGGATCGCTTTGAAAACAGCGAATCGGGACGCGCTGCCCCAGTTCGTCCCAGCCGTAGTGGGTTGACAGGGCTATGACGATGGTTTCCAGCGTCACTGCATGCAGCGGATTGTCGAGCTGCTCGGTCATCACGATTGTGGGGCTCTTTTCTTTACCAGTCGGGGCCGCGGGTCCGGCTTTGCCGGTCCGCAGGCGCAGCGCCCCCACGGGGGGCAGCGCAGTACACGAAGTGACAAGCGTGGGGGCCTTTATTTGTTCTTCAGCTTGCCCCGCAGCGGCACCTGGGTGACGATGGTGGGGCGGACTGCATCAGGCGAGACGGTTTTAGGTGGGGAGGTGTCTTTTTTTGGTTTTTTGACCATCTTGCCGCTGTTTTGCTGACCTTTTGCCATGGCGTTCTCCTGTGGATTAAAAACTTAATTATCAATGCAACTTGATGCGCGGGCGGTGGGTGCGGTCAATCATTTCAGACAGCGTGATGAGCACCGTTTTTTTAACACCACCGAGTGCCAGCTGATGCTGCTTGTGCAGTGCCCAGTACATCAGCTTGGCGACCTGACCTTCAATAAAAAAGCTGCCCCGGCTCAAGCTGCCCATCAGCGAGCCAACCGAAGAATATTCAGCCAGCGACACCAGCGAGCCCTGGTCGGTATACACAAACGGTTTCACAGACTTGCCCGCTATCAATTGAGGTATTGCGCGCGACAGGTACATGGCCTGCTGGTAGGCTGACTGGGCACGCGGTGGTACCCAGGTGCCGTCGGGTTGCTGACAGGCCGCGCAGTCGCCAAAGGCATAAATGCTGCTGTCCCGGCTGGTCTGCAGATTACTGTTAACCATCAACTGGTTGAGTTTGTTGGTTTCAAGCAGATCAGTGCCGCCCAGTGTTTTCAAAAAGTCAGCGGCTTTGACGCCCGCCGCCCATACCGCCAGTGTGGATTGAATCACTTTGCCGCTCGCCATTTTCAGGCTGTTTTCTGTGACCTCTATCACTTTTTCGTTGGTGTACACATTTATCGCCAACTTGCGTAATTCTCTTTCGGCGGCATGGCCCAGGCGTTCAGGCAACTGCGTCAGCAGGCGAGGCCCAGCTTCGACCAGCACAATTCTCAAGTCCTTTTCAGGATTGATATTTTCAAAACCGTAGTTGCCCAATATGCGTGCTGCCGCGTGCAGCTCGGCGGCCAGCTCAACGCCTGTTGCACCACCGCCCATAATCGTCACCGTCAGCAAGCCACTGCCTTCAGCGCGGGGCACGGTTTGCGCCCGTATGCAGGCGTTGACGAGCCTGTCATTAAAGTGCTTGGCCGCCTGTGGGCTGTCGAGCTTGATGGTGTGCTCTGACGCACCCGGCGTGCCAAAGTCATTGGTCTGGCTGCCCACCGCAATCACCAGCGTGTCGTAGCTCAATGACTGGGCAGGTGTGATCTCGCGACCAGCGTCGTCATGGCTGGCCGCAAGTTGTACGATTTTGAGTGTTCGGTCTATGCCCGTCAAGCAGCCCAGTCGAAATTTAAAGTGATTCCAGCGCGCTTGCGCCAAGTATTCAATCTCTTCAGCGTGGGTGTCAAAGCTGCCAGCGGCCAGCTGGTGCAGCAGGGGCTTCCACACATGAGTTCGGGCGGCGTCGACCAGGGTGATGTCAGCCAGTTTCGTTTTACCCATGCGTTTACCCAATTGGGTTGCCAGTGCCAGGCCGCCTGCGCCTCCACCGACGATGACGATACGCTGCATGAAACTCCTCGTTTTTTGCTTTGCAGCCATGTTAACTGCCGAGAAAAGGTGTTAGCGCGTCTGATTCGACCGCATGCGATTGACCTCCAGTTCAGATACCGCATTGGCATGGTTACCCCAACTTCTGCGAATGTGGGTAAGAACATCGGCAATGTCTGCGTCGGTCAAGTCCAGCACAAACGGCGGCATGCCGTAGGGGCGCGGATTGCCAGCTGTTGATGGCGCATAGCCACCATTTAGAACGATTTGTACCAGATTGGCTTTTTGCGACATCAGCACAGCGCGGTTGCCTGCCAGAGCTGGGTAGGCGTTCGCGACGCCCTGGCCGCTTTCGCCATGACATTGCGCGCAGTGCTTGTCGTACAGCTTGCTGCCGCGTGGCATGGCGCTGGACTGGGCTGCTTGCTGCGAGGCCGGGGTAACAGGCAGCGCCTTCAGGTACACCGCCATCGCGTTCAAGTCGGCGTCAGTCCAGTGTTGTGTGCTGTTCAAAACAACCTCAGCCATTGGGCCATTTGCAGAGGCTTGTGCTGAAACACCAGACTTAAAGAACGCCCGGATGTCCAGGAGCGGCCACTCGGCCACACTGGCTTCTTGCGTTGAAACGAGGGACGGCGCATACCAGTTTTGCAGCGGTATCAGCCCGCCTGCCAGGTTCAAACCATCGGTGGCGCCCAGTGCATTGCGCGCCGCGTGGCAGGCACTGCAATGGCCCAGGCTGTTGACCAGATACGCGCCCCGATTCCATTCAGGTGTGGCCTGTGCGTTGGCAATGTAGGCCGCAGGTTTGAAGTACAGCACCCGCCACACGGCCAATGCCGCTTGTGTGTTGTAAGGAAAGCGCACTGCATGCGGCGTATTGGCCTGGTTAACCGCAGGCAAGCTTTTTAAATACGCAAACAGCGCGTCAGAGTCGTCCCGTGTGACCAGCGTGTAGCTGGTGTACGGGAAAGCCGGATACAGCAAACGAGAGTCCTTTGACTTGCCGTGGTGCATCGCGCGCCAAAAATCCAACCGTGTCCAGTTGCCAATGCCCGTGGCCGCATCAGGCGTGAGGTTGCTGGCATAAACCGCACCAAAAGGCGTTTCAATGCCCAGGCCGCCCGCATAGGGCTGGCCACCGCGAACGGTATGGCAGCCTGCGCAGTTGCCGACTTGAGCCAGATACGCGCCGCGCTCTGGGGTGCTGCTGGCTTGCGCGGGCAGGTCCGTCAGTGTGTCGCCGCGTGTGGTGAGCAGCCATAGCGCCACTGCTGCAATCGCAAACAATCCAAACAAGACGACGAGTGCTTTTGTAAACCTGCTCATGGTTTGGCCGCATTGCCGCAAATCACCGCTGCCTGTCCATTGGCTAATGGCGGGGCATTGATGGCGGGCCTGGTGTTGGCGGGTAACGCCTGCGCGGCCAGATAACTGCTGATGGCGTTGATGTCGCCATCACTCAGGCGCGCCACCACCGCCTGCATGCAGTCAGGCGCGTGGGCACGGCGCTTGCCTGCCTTCCATGCGCCCAGTTGGGCATTGAGGTAGTCGCGCGGCAAGCCCAGCAAGCCCGGCACATTGGGTGCAACACCCGTCATGGCTGTGCCATGACACTGCACACAAGCCGGCACTTGGCGGGTCACGTCGCCCATCAGCACCAACTGTTTGCCGTTTGCCAGCAGCGCGCCATCCGGTTTGGTTTGGCTGGGGGCGGGGTAGGGCACATCCAGCCCTGCACAGTGCTGCGCAATTTCCATCAGGTACGTATCGCTCAGTGGCGCAATCAGTTGGGTCATCAGCCCATAGTGCCGCCGCCCTTCACGAAAGTTCAGCAACTGGTTGTACAGGTAGCCTGCAGGCTTGCCAGCCAGGCGTGGGTAGTAGCCGTCAGGCGCTGCGCGGCCTTGCGCGCCGTGGCAGCCGGTGCAGGCCAGTGTGCGCTGCGCCATCGAGTCTTCAAAAGGAGCAGCTTGTGCAGCGAAGGTGAAGGCACAAAAAGTCGCGGTTAGCAGCCAGCGATGGATGGGGGTAAGAGGCGAATTTGCGGTCATAAGCGGTTGACCAGAACATCGCCAACCTCTGCAATTTTGCCCGAAGCGTGGTTTCTTCGATCACGGTGGCTAAATTGGCCTTTGAAAGGCGTTTTGAGCCTGTTTCATGTCATTTTTGAGTATGTTTTAGGCCTCTAGCTCAATCAATACGGGCGCAAGAAGCTCCTGATTTTATAGCGAATAGTGGCGACTCAGCCAGTCAGCAACCCGCTCACCCACCCAAGGCCCATCATCATGCGGCAAGTCATGGCCTGCCCACCGGTGGCTGTGGTGCTCAGCCTGCCAGGCTTGAGCCAGCTGGGTTGAGCACACCGGGTTAACCAGTCGGTCAGCGCAAGACGACAGCACCAGCACCTGGCAACGCGGTGCCGTGCTGGCACAGCTGAACCGCGCTGCAGCCAGCAACTGTCGCAACGCGTTGGGGCTGCTGACGGGTGCGGTTTTTCGAATCTGCTGCCACTGCATCAAGTCTGCAGCGCGCTGCGCGATGTGGTTGCAAGTCAGTTGGTGGACCGTGCTTTCTGCATGGTCAGCATCTGCCCAGCGCGCTGCCAGCAAGCCAAGCGGCGGCCAGTTGGCCGGGCGCAAGCGTTCAGTCACGCCGCTAAAGGGCCGCATGCTGGTGTTGATCAGCACCAGCCGATCAACCTCATGTGGGTAGCGTTGCGCCCAATCGGTGGCCACCATACCGCCCAGGGACATGGCCAGCAATTTGTAGGGTGGTTGGATTGATTGTTTTAGCAACTGCTGGCGCGCAAAGCCCACCATCGCGCTAACGGACGTGGGAGAGGGCAACTGGTAAAACTCGCCATTGCCAGGCAGGTCAAGCGCTGTGACCCTGTCGGGTGCCACGCGCTGTGCAAACTGGTCTGCAAAGCCGCCCCAATGCCGCACCTCCCGCGTCAAGCCGCGTAGAAGAACCCAGGTCATGCAGCGCCCCTCACATCACCCGCCTGGGTCGCCACAAAGCCGTTGCCTGTTGTTGCAGATCAGCCCGCTGCGCCGCATCAGGCAACCAGCGCGGCGCGGCATAAGCAGCACGGGTTAAAAAGTCCAGCAGGTCCGCATGGCGGCGCAGCACCCGCTTGATGCGATGCGCCTTGATCGGGTTGAAAATACCGTGACGTGAAAACAGTTGACGCGGGTTTTTGCGAATCCACAGCCAGGAGCCCAGCTCCAGCGTCATGGGTAAAAACACGTTGCCAGCAGGCGTACGGTCATAGGCGCAGTCCCACAAATCACCATGCAGCAGGTACTGGTTGCTTTGCGGTTCAAAGCTGTAGTCGTGGTGCGGCATGGATTGTTCAAGCATGGTCTTGAGTAAATACATTTCAGGCAAATGCGCCATCCAGCGCCGGGTTTTGGCATACGGAAACCAGATGCTGTCACCAAAACCATAACCTGAATGGCAGTCCAGCGCCAGGCTGAAGGGCCGACTGGCCAATTGCTCACTGACCACCTTGAGCATCGCCGCACTTTCCATCTGCATCATTGCACCTGGCTTGCCGCAGTACCAGGGCAGCAGTGGGCTGATGGTTTGGCCACCCGCCAAAAAAGGCACACGCCCCTCAGATCGCTGCGGCGCATTGCGCATCAAGTCCACACCGTGAGGGTTGGCCCGCTTGTGTGCCCACATGCCGCCCGGGTTAACAATGGGCATGAACACCAGGCGAATTTTTTCAAGCTGCCGCAGGAGCAGCTCGTCCCACGTCAGCCGCTGCTGCAATGACTGCATGTAGTCCAGCACGACCTGCGAGCCTATCCGCTCCAGCCCATGAATGCCACCAAAAAAGCCAATGCAGGGTGCCAGCGGGTCACGCGCGCCAATGCTGGCGATAAAGACCGGAAAAACCGGAAATGGCGCGCGCCGGGTTGGCACCTCGCACACGGTTTGAATGTCAAACTGCCCACTCCCCGCGCGCAAAATGGTTTTCAGAGCTTCATGCTCATCAAATGTGGCGGTGGTGTCTTGTGTGCCTGCGAGGGTGTAAAGGTCGATCAGTGGTGGCTGGCTTGGGGATGGAGACGGCATGCCTCCATCCTTGCATGGTTGGGTGACCGTTTGATGTCCACGGCCTCACTGGTCAGCTTTCACACGGCGCGATGAGTTGTTCTCAATCGCGACATGAGCTGACACGGCAAGGTCTGATTGACGGGTTCACTAACCTTTGGCATCCGGCTTGGCCGTCCGCAAACTCAGCACAACGGTGATGGCAAGTATGCTGACGACGACACCTAACGAGGCCCACACCGGGATTTTGTAGATATCGATCAAGCACATCTTCGAACCGATGAACACCAAGATAATCGCCAAGCCGTAGTTGAGCAGGTGGAATTTATTGGCCACAGCAGCCAACAAAAAGTACATGGCCCTGAGTCCCAAGATAGCAAAGACGTTGCTGGTCAGCACAATGAACGGATCGCTGGTGATGGCGAAAATGGCGGGGATGGAGTCCACCGCAAAAATCACGTCGGTCAGGGCGATCAGGCAGATCACCATGAACAGCGGGGTAGCGATTTTTTTACCGTTTTCCACTGTCCAAAAGTTTTCTCCGTCGTAGTTTTTACTGACGGGCAATATCTTGCGCAGCAGCTTCAAGGCGGGGTTGTCGTCTAGATTTGGCTCTTTGCCTGCAGCCCACCACATTTTGATACCGGTGAGGATCAAAAACGCACCGAAAACGTACAAAATCCAATGGAATTCAGCCAGCAGCCAACCGCCCACCAAAATCATGATGGTGCGCAAAACGATGGCGCCGATGATGCCGATCATCAGCACCCGTTTTTGGAATGCTGGGGGGACAGCAAAGTAAGTGAAGATCAACAAAAACACAAAGATGTTGTCAACCGCTAGTGATTTCTCAATCAAGTAGCCGGTTAGAAACTCGAGTGATTTGGTATTGGCAATTTCTGTCGAGCCTGTCGTGTCTTTGACGGCCCACCAAAACAGCCCGTTGAACATGAAGCTGAGTGCGATCCAGATCATGGACCACCAAAACGCCTCTTTCACGCCAATTTCGTGCGAGCCCTGTTTTTTTAACACCACGAAGTCAATGAACAGAGATACCAAAACGATGGCCACAAAAGTAACCCACAGCCACATAGGGGCAATAGTTTCCATAAATACCTTAGAGTTTTTTTAGAGAAATGAATAAAAAGGTGTCGGCCCCGTCAAGTTGACCCCTCCCCTTTTTTAGAACCCACTATCTTATTTTAAAAGAGCTGTAAATATTTACTTCAAATGATTAATCACTTCGTAAAAACCGAACTGTATGAGCGACATTTCCTGCTGTTCCGCCATGAAAAAAACGTCATGATTGCAAACTTGTACTTTTGGAGACTTTTGTGAAGAAATTTTTATTGTTGCTGTCTGTTGTTTTTGCATTTGGTCTGACCACGGTTGCCATGGACGCTGAGGCAGCCAAGCGCATGGGCTCTGGCAAGTCCATGGGGACACAACGTCAGGCAGCGCCAGACAAAGCGCCCACCCAAACATCTGCTGCTGCACCTGCGGCGGGCGCTGGCGCAGCGGCTGCACCGTCACGCTCGTGGATGGGGCCTGTTGCAGGCTTGGCTGCAGGCCTGGGTTTGATGGCTCTGGCCTCGCACCTGGGCTTTGGTGAAGAACTCGCGTCTATGTTGATGATGGGTTTGCTGGCTGCAGCCGTCATGGTTGTGATTGGTTTGGTGATGCGCAAGCGCGCAGCTGCACGGCAGGGTTCCCATGAGTCTGCTCATGGCATGCAATATGCTCGCGCCAGTTCTGGCTCGCGGCCTGACATGTCTCAATCCGCGCCCGCCTACAAGGTTGCCATGCCAGCTGGCGGTTCAGTCATCGGTTCAGGCATTGGTTCTGGCGTTGCCACGACCAATCGCATTCCCGCAGACTTTGACGTCTCGGGTTTTGAACGCAATGCCAAGGTCAACTTTATCCGCCTGCAAGCGGCCAATGACGCGGGCAATCTTGACGACATGCGCCAGTTCACCACCCCTGAAATGTTTGCCGAGCTGAGGCTTGATCTGGCCGAGCGCGGTGCTACGAAGCAAAAAACCGATGTCGTCAGTATTCAGGCTGAAGTGATTGAGGTTGACGAAAGTGCCATCCGTTATTTGGTCAGCGTTCGGTTCACAGGTGTCCTGCGCGACGAGCTGGACAACACTGAAGAATCATTTGACGAAATCTGGCACCTTGAAAAGCTGCGTCTGGGCGACATGGGCTGGGTGGTTTCAGGTATTCAGCAAAGCCTTTAAAGTCAAACCTGCTCAAGTGCTTCAGCCTGGCAACTGAAGCACGACATCGGTCCGGGGGTATGCCACGCAAGGCAATATCCAGCCCTCGCGTTTTTCATCCAGGCTTAGCCCGGGCCAGTCAATCAGGTAGGTCACTTCACCTGCCAGCATCAGGCACATGCAGGTGCGGCATGTGCCGTTTCTGCATGAGCTTTCAAGTTTCAAATCACGCACACTTGCCTGCTCAGCGGCATTGAGCAAGGTTGTATTTGCAGACGCACTGATGATGGTGTCTGTGCCTGTAATCCGCAATGTGAAAATGGCTGTGTCTGTCATGTCACTGCAAATTACAACATGCGCGACAATTGTGGGTTGTCCTCCATTCACAAGTGATTTTTAATGTCCAGCACCTCCGTTCGACCCGCCGCCCCTCGCGATGCCAAAGCCATCGCTGAAATCCATGTCGCCACTTGGCAAGCCGCCTACCAGGGCCTGATTCCTGATGAAGTTCTAAAAGCCATGACATATGAAAAGCGCCTGGCTTACTGGAAAGAAGCGATTGAATACAGCGACCCCCAAATCCTGGTCGCAACAGAGGGTGACAAGGTGGTTGGCTTTGTTGGTTTTGACCGTTCACGGGACCCTGGCACCAAGTCAAGCGTGGGCGAGATTTGGGCGATGTACGTCACCCCTGCTCATTGGCGCAAGGGCGTGGGCCTGGCCCTGTGGGACGGTGCGCGTGATGGCCTGAAAGAAGAAGGCTGCACGCAAGTCACGCTGTGGGCGCTGGTGGCCAATGAACGTGCGTTGCAGTTTTATGAGCAGGCGGCAGGCTTTAAACGCGAGATGCCATCGCTGCGCACCACCGCTTATGGCAGCGTGAAGCTGGAAGAAATACGCTTGAAGCGTCCTGTCGATTAACCAGATTTTTTGCTGGCGCGGTTGTCCTACAGCCAACCACTGCACCCACGCACAGCCCCTGTGCTGATTTCTTTTTAAATTTGACCAAAGCTGGATTATTTTCAATCTGGTCAACATTTTTTAAGGAATCATCATGGAAAAGACTTCCTTTCCAACCTCATCGTCTGACAACGCTGTTCAGCGTGGTGTCGAGTCAGCGGGCTCAGCCCTGCACAACGGCATCGACAAAGTTGCCGAGCCTGTACGCAGTACGGTTGAAAGCCTGTCTGCCTCAGCACATCAAACGGTCGATTCTCTAGCCAGCCGTGCCAGCCACGCAGCCGATCGCTTTTCAGACGAAACCCGCAAGATATCTCAGGCGCCGGGCAAGGCTCTGAGCTATTCAAAAACCTGCGTTCAAGACCGGCCGCTTGAGGCGGTTGGCATCGCGCTGGCGCTTGGATTTATAGTGGGTCGTTTGACGGCGCGTTAATCAAACCCCCAGCCTACACTGCAAACCGCTGACCGGCGGTTTTTTATTGTCCTTCAGAACCACAACAAACCCATGGCCTCCAGTCTTTTCTTGCTCATTGACGACATTGCCACCATCCTGGACGATGTGGCCTTGCTGTCCAAGGTGGCAGCCAAAAAAACCGCTGGCGTGCTGGGCGACGACTTGGCGCTGAATGCGCAGCAGGTGGCTGGTGTCAGGGCTGAACGTGAGCTGCCGGTGGTGTGGGCGGTGGCCAAAGGCTCGTTCATCAACAAGGCGATTCTTGTGCCGTCTGCCTTGCTCATCAGCAGCTTTGCGCCCTGGGCTGTGACGCCGCTGTTAATGGCGGGTGGTGCGTACTTGTGCTTTGAAGGTTTTGAAAAACTGGCGCACAAATACCTGCAAAGCAAGTCTGAGCAGACTGCCCAGCGCCAGGCGTTGGTGGCAGCGGTTGCCAGCCCGGCGGTGGACCTGGTGGCCGTTGAAAAAGAAAAAATCAAGGGAGCTGTGCGAACCGACTTTATTTTGTCGGCAGAAATCATTGTGATTACGCTGGGCACGGTACAGGCCAGCCCTTTCGTCACACAGGTCACGGTGCTCAGCGGCATTGCCATCATCATGACGATAGGTGTGTACGGACTGGTGGCGGGTATTGTCAAGCTCGACGATGGCGGGCTTTACCTCAGCCAGCGCGCCGGGGCCAACGCCTGGCGATCGTTTCAACGCAGTTTTGGGCGCGGCATTTTGTGGCTGGCTCCCTGGCTGATGAAGGGCTTGTCTGTGGCCGGCACGATTGCCATGTTTCTGGTTGGTGGCGGTATTTTGACGCACGGCATCACGCCGCTGCACCACGCGATTGAGCAGGTCACATCAAAAATCGGCGGTGTGATGGCCAGTATCGCCCCGCTTTTCATGGATGCCGTGGTGGGCTTGTTAACAGGCGCATTGGTGCTGATCATCGTCACGCTGTTCAAGCGTTTGCGTCACAAAATTTGAGGTCATTTGCGCAGCAGGTGCTGTCATCTGTTAAAACAGTTGATTCTTTTTTTGTTCGCACCTGATGACCACCCCCAACGCCACGATTTCCCCGCCTGAAACGGCTGCCACCCTCCTGCACTGGACTGAAGACAAACAGGCCAGAACCGCGCTGTGGCGCTCTGAGCGCGGTGCTGCGCCGCCCAAGCGTGTGGCGCTGGCTGATGACACCCTGAGCGCTGACAGCGCCTACCGTCAGGCCTGCGAAGGCACGGGCCTGCTGTGGCGCGGTGATTTTCAAAATGCACGGCTGCTGCTGCAAGCGCTGGCCCGGCGCATTGACAAGCCGCCCAAAGCATCAAAAACCGCAAAAATGGGGCGAAAAAAAGCTTTGGCGCAAGCTGAGACGGGGGTTCCTCAAGCGCAAGCCTTTCACCTCTATAGACAAGCCAAAGCCCAGCGTGCGAGGGTGCTGGGCATGGTGCTGATTGAATTTGCGCCGGACTACGCGATCAGCTTGCGCCGTGCGCCGGACGCGAAGCAGGCATGTGCTGAAGCTTGGGGTCCAGCAAACGACGGTGAACCCAGCGTTGCGTCATTACGCGAATTGATGGGCATCATCAGCGCACACGAGTGGCGCAAGAAGGGTGTTGAAATCCCGGCACTCACATCCGCTGGTGCGGCAGTTGCCAAGGCCGCTCCCAACAACCGCATCTACCCTCACTATGGCGTGTTTTCACCAGTACGGGGTGAGTATGTTGATTTGGTGGCCACAGCACCACTACCCAAACATTCAGCCAAAAATCGCCCTGCAAAAATTGTCGCGTTTGACATTGGTACAGGCACAGGCGTGCTGGCAGCCGTGCTGGCCCTGCGCGAAGTCGATCAGGTGGTCGCCACGGATCAGGACGAGCGTGCCCTGGCTTGCGCCAAAGAAAACATTTACAAGCTGCGCCTGCCCAACCCGGTCAAGGTGATGAAGGCAGATTTGTTTCCTGAAGGCTTGGCATCGGTGATTGTGTGTAACCCGCCATGGCTGCCGGCCCGGCCTGGCTCGCCGCTGGAGGGCGCTGTGTACGACGAAGGCAGCCGCATGCTGCTGGGCTTTATCAAAGGCCTGGCCGCGCACCTGGCACCTGGGGGGGAGGGCTGGCTGATTTTGTCTGACCTGGCTGAGCACCTGGGACTGCGCACACGGGAGGAACTGCTGACAGCCATAGCAGCCGGTGGCTTGAAAGTTGTGGGCCGTATGGATGTGAAGCCCGAGCACCCCAAAGCGCTGGACGCCACCAACCCGCTGGCCGAAGCGCGGGCGAAAGAAGTCACGTCGCTCTGGCGATTGGCAGCCGCTTAACCATGATTCTTCTCGCCCCGATGGAGGGCCTGCTTGACTTTGTGCTGCGCGACATCCTCACGCGCGTGGGCGGCATTGACCGCTGCGTCTCGGAGTTCATCCGCATCACTGACCAGTTGCTGCCCGAGCGCGTGTTCACCCGTATCGTGCCTGAGCTGCACAACGGCGGACGTACCTTTGCGGGCGTGCCTGTGCGGGCTCAATTGCTGGGCTCAGACCCGGCCTGTATGGCTGACAACGCGGCGCGGCTGGCGTCACTCGGGCCCGCAGGCATTGATTTGAATTTCGGCTGCCCCGCCAACGTGGTCAACCGGCATGGCGGCGGTGCGGCATTGCTCAAAGAGCCTGAAACCATTTTTGCCATCGTCAGCGCTGTGCGCCGTGCCGTGCCGTGCCTGCCCACATGCCGGTGTCCGCCAAAATGCGACTCGGCTACCTGGACGACTCGCGCGCGGTGGAATGCGCTCTGGCGATCAGCGAAGGCGGCGCTGACGAGCTGGTGGTGCATGCCCGTACCAAGGCGCAGGCATACCGCCCACCGGCTTATTGGGATCGCATTGCCGACATTCGCGCTGCTGTCAGCATCCCGGTGGTGGCCAATGGCGAAATATGGACGGTGGAAGATGCACGCCGCTGCCGCGAAGTCTCGGGTAGCCAAATGCTGATGATTGGGCGCGGCGCAGTGGTGGACCCGGGGCTGGGTCTGGCGATCAAAGCGGACATGAACCAGACACCGGCTGAGCCCGTGACCTGGGCGCAACTGCTGCCCCTTGTGCTGGACTTCTGGCACATCGTGACGACGCGGCTGGACAACAAGGCGCAGGCCGGGCGCCTGAAACAATGGCTGAATTTTTTAAGGCGGCGCTTTCCTGAAGCAGAGGTCGCCTACCAGTCGCTCAAAACCATCAACAACCCGGCGCTGGTCGATGCTTGGCTGGCCAGTTCAAGTATAAAATAATCATTTAGCCCAATAAAATCGGGCGCAAGCAGCTATGAAAATTAGAGCAAATAATATTGGCATTGAAGTCGTCGATTCCGCCCCCGATGCGCCGCACCTGCCCGTGGTGCTGCTCATCATGGGCCTGGGCATGCAGCTGATTGCCTGGCCGCCCGGCCTGGTGCGTGAACTGATGAACGCAGGCTTTCGGGTGATTCGTTTCGACAACCGTGACTGCGGCCTGAGCGAAAAATTCGACGCTTTGGGCACGCCCAATCTGCTGTGGCAGGGCCTGAAGTTCAAGCTGGGCCTGGCGATCCAGCCGCCCTACAGCGTCCACGACATGGCGCTTGATACGCTGGGTGTGCTGGATGCCTTGCAGATTGACAAAGCACACATCGTTGGCGTCAGCATGGGCGGTATGGTGGCGCAGCGTGTGGCGCTGATGTCGCCGCAGCGCACCCTGAGTCTGGCCAGCATCATGAGCTCCAGCGGCGCACGCGGCCTGCCTGATGCTTCGCCAGCCGTGACGCGCCAGTTGCTCAGCCGCCCGCAAGGCAAAGGCAAGCAGGCCGCCATTGAGCATTCGGTCAAGCTGTTCAAGGCGATTGGCAGCCCGGCCTTTCCGCTGGATGAGGCTTTTTTGCGCGAGCGCGTCACCCTGTCAACCGAGCGCAGTTTTAACCCGCCAGGCATTGCCCGCCAGATGGTGGCCATTGCTGCTGACAGCAGCCGCGCTGCCGAACTGTCAAAAATCTCCGTTCCCACGCTGGTGCTGCACGGCAAGGCCGACCCCCTGGTCCCCTTTGCCTGCGGCCAGGACACCGCCAGGCGCATTCCCGGTGCCCGGCTGGTCGGCGTTGACGGCATGGGACATGACTTGCCGCCGGGTGTGGTCGAACACATCCTCACGCATCTGGTGCCGCACCTTCAAGCATCGAGTCAGCAAAGGCAAACAGCATGAACACCCCCGAACAATCCCAACTGGGCAAGGCGTCCAGCTACGCCGACCAATACGATGCGTCGTTACTGTTTCCCATCCCGCGTGCTGACAAGCGCGCCGAGATTGGTGTGTCTGGTACGCCGCCGTTTTTTGGTGCGGACATGTGGACACTTTACGAGCTGAGCTGGCTGAATCTGCGCGGCAAACCGCAGGTGGCGCTGGCTCAGGTGACAGTGCCGTGCGAGTCGCCAAACATCGTTGAAAGCAAATCCCTCAAGCTGTACCTGAACAGTTTTAACAACAGCCGTTTTGCCGATGCGCGAGAGGTGCGCGAACGCATTCGCGCTGACCTGAGCGCAGCAACCGGCGTGGGCATCGGCATCAAAACCATTGGCCCCGAGCTGTTTGACCGCGAACCCGTCCATGAAATGGATGGCCTGAACCTGGACCGGCTTGACGTGGAATGCCTTCATTTCACGCCAGCGCCGGAGTTGTTGTTTGCCGAAGCAGACGAGCCGCCAGTGACCGAAACACTGACCAGCAACCTGCTCAAGAGCAATTGCCTCGTCACTGGCCAGCCTGACTGGGGCAGCGTGCAGATTGCCTATTCAGGCCCGGCCATCAACCAGGAAGGCCTGCTGCAATACCTGGTGAGTTTTCGCAACCACAACGAGTTTCATGAGCAGTGCGTTGAGCGCATTTTCATGGACGTCTGGGCACGCTGCAAACCCATCAAACTGTCGGTATACGCTCGCTACACCCGGCGTGGCGGGCTGGACATCAACCCCTTCAGGTGCAGCTATCCGGCGCAGCTGCCACCCAATGTGCGGACTGCGCGTCAATAAGTCGAGATGACAGCCCCCGGCTTGTAGTCAGCCACTGCCTTTGCCAGGCTGGCAGTTTCAGGGCAGCTTGCACACACCGCTTTGAGCTTGGCCAGTTGCGCCTCAGCTTTGGCTTTTTGGTTGGTTTTCAGGTAACCCATGCCTGAATACTCAAGCGCGCCTTTGTGCTTCGGATCCAGTGCCAGCGCTTTGTCATAGGCGGCAAAAGCCTCGTCAAATTTGCCCAAAGCCCGGTGCGAGTAGCCGAGCATGTTGTGCGCATCGGCGTTTTTTGGGTTTTCAGCAATTGCTTTTTTGAAGCTTGCAATCGCCTGCGTCCATTTCTGGTCTTTCACAGCTTGCCGGCCTGCAGCCATCTCGTCAGTAGCCTGAGCTACGGGTGTTTCACTAGGCGTGTCTGCTGCTGTTGCCGTACCGAACAGTGCAAAGCAAAGCAGGGGAAGTGCGGCCAGTTGCTTGAATGTGAATTTTTTCATGATGAACTCCGTGATGGTTGGCTTGAATAAACTTTGAGTCAATGTCACCGTTGTTAAAACAGTACGACACAAGAGATAAACGCTGCGACTGCCTGACTGGATGCAAATTATTGGCGAATCACCACAATTTGGCGCAATTGCCTCTGAAAACCACTTGCTCGCCAGGCGCAACCGGTGCGGCATCAGTTTCAACCGTAACGACCAGCTTGCTGACTTTTGACAGCAGCTTGTCAGACGTGTCGGGCAAAATGGCCACCGCTGTACCCGTGGCTGGCACGGTGCCAATCGCAAAGGCGGGCGCGTTGGCAGGCACGGCCCACAGCACCAAGCGCCCGGCAGCTGGCGGCGTGAAGGGGCCGATGACCTTGATGCTCATGGTTTTGCCGTAGCGCAGTGAGCTGGCCAGCACCTTGCCATTGCCCGCAGCATCGGTCAGCAAACCGACATAGCTTTGCGGCAGTTTTTCACCCGTGCGCATGGCGATCTGGTCTGCCGTCATGAAAAGTGCAGGCGTGGTAAAAAACACCGCACTGGCTGCCAGCACACCCGCTGCCAAGCCACCCAATCCGAAACCGGCAGGGCGCAGCCAGTTTGCCCACCCAGAAGGTTGGCGAGTTGCGATGGGCTGCGTGCGTGCGGCGATGACTGCCCACAATTGCTTTGACGGCTGCTGCACAGGAATTGATGTAGCGAGCTGGTTCAGTCTGCCTTCCCACTGCGCCACAAGCATCCGTAGATCCGCCCGGTCACGCTGCAAGCGCTCAAAGCGCCGCCTTGCGCCACCGCCCAGTGTGCCCAGTACGTAGCTCGAAGCCAAGTGCTCCAGCAGGTCAGGGTGGCTGTACTTCATGCCGTCACCCCCTGCGTTGCCAGGCAGTGTTTGAGTTTCTCCAGACCTCGCCGGACCCAGGCTTTCACCGAGCCCAGCGGCGCGCCCATTTGAGCGGCAACCTCGCTGTGTGACAAGCCCTGGTAGTAGGCCAGCGCCAGGCTTTGGCGCTGGCTGCCGCTAAGCTCGCTCATGCAGCCTTCAATGTGCAGTTTTTGCACCGCTAGTTCCAGCAAATGCGCAGCGCTTGCTGCACTGCTGTCTGCCATGTCAGGCGTATCAACATCTGCCTCGGGTAAATCACTTTCTTTGCGGCGCGCTCTGGCGCGGTAGGCGTCCAACGCCTTGTTGCGCACGATGGCAATCAGCCACGTCATGGGTTGTAAGGTTTGCCCGCCAACTTCAGTTTTGTAGCTGGCGGCGTTTTTCCAGATGCTCACATATGCCTCTTGCAGTGCGTCTTCGGCCACCTGGCCTTGACCCAAGATACGAACGGCAACACCAAACAGATGCTCGTGGGTGCGTTTGTAGATGTCGGCAAAACAGGCGTGGTTGCCCTGCGCTGCCAGAGTCAGCAATTGTTCGAGACTGTGTGCGTCGGATGCCATGCGGAATACTGTAATCGCTCGAGGCTGCGGTAAATTTATATGCCAGCCCGATGTGGCTGGCTATCCGGGAGCAGAGTACGTTTGTGGAATCGCGGGAGCCCGCACTCGGCGCGGCACAACCGTTAACTGGAAGGTGTTTTTGGCTGCTGCTGCACCAATCGTGGCGGCCTGTGAGGGTACGTCAATCAGCTGGTCGGCCTGCCACAGCTTGACCTGCGCCGCCCCGTCTGGCAAGTCGTCAAACGTGACGATGCCATTGGCACCGGTTTTAGCCGCCCAGGGCGAATCACTGACGTACACATAGCCGCGCATGGAGCCATGAATGAAGCAGCCCAGCAGCGTCGCGCCCATCACCCCAGGCTTGTCCATCGTGACATCGCTGGTTTTGGCGGGTTTGCCGTCTGGTTTGCCCTCCAGGCGCAGCTCAAAACCAGCATTGGTGGTGTTGAACTGGCCCATGCCCGCCGGGGACGAGCGCACATGGTGGTCCCACGGGTCGTTGTTGGCAAAACGGACTTTGGCACCTACAGGTACCAACGTCACGGCGGGTATGAACTGCATTTTTTCCTGATTGATGGCAGCCTGCATGGGCAGCGGCGTTTTTGGCTGTACCGACTTGTTGGTGGGCACGATGACGACCACCGCATCTGGCACGGGCTTGCCGTCCTTGTCGACCACAGACACCGACAGACTGCCTGCCGTCGCAGCCATCGCCAACGTTGATAAAGCGAAACAGACCAGTGATTTCTTCATGATGGGCAAGTTTTGTTGATGGGACATTTCAATTTACTTTGGCGTGATGATGTCACGATGCATCGGCGCAAGCAAGGCCAACATTTCATTTTGTTTGCGTGTCGGGATGCCCTTGGCGTCCATCGAGCTTTGCAAAACTTCGACCAGAGCATGAAAGTCTGACTTTTTGATGTCCAGATTGGCGTGTGAGCTTTTCATGTCGGCACCCTTGTATACGCAAGGCCCACCGCTGAGTGAGCACAGCTGGTCTACCAGTTGCTCTTTGACCCGCTGCTGGTTGGATGGTTTGAAGTGCGGTCCCGTGCGTGCATCGGCCAGCAGGCGGACCATGAAGTCGTCCATCAGCGCGACCAGGCCCGCTTTTTCACCGAAGGCTTTGTAGAGCTGGTCGTCTTTGGCGGGTATGGTTTGAGCGATGGATGCGCTTGCAAACAGCAAAGTAGATGCGGCTAAGGCAAAAGAAAGAAGGGATTTTTTCATGATGATGTGGATGGTTAAAAAAGGAGTTGTTTAAAACGCGACTTGCGCCGACAGGTAATAACCGGTTTGTTTGCGGCTGGCGGTGGTAGCGGGCACGATCACGCCAAGGTCGACGTAGGCCAGCGTCAGTGACAGGTTTTTGCTGGGTGCCCAGGCAATAAAAATGTCTTTCCAGTCTTCAGACCTGATGCCATTGCCCAAGCCCGCCGCTGCACCGGCTTTGGTCAGCTTGTTGCGCATAAAACGGTATTCCGCGCCAACCACCACGTTTTTGGTCAGCAGGTAGCCGACTGAAAACTCAGGCTGCAGGCTGTAGCCGTTTTCACTGCCGCCCAGCGTCGCACCGTAGCCCAGCAAGCCGTTTTGATTGGCCTTGGTCGCGCGCAGCGTGCCATTGACAAGCAGGCTTTGACCCAAAAACAGTTTGGTGGCGCTGACATAAAAATCAGTACCACTGCGCTTGGCGCCCAGTGCATTGAGCGTGCCGTCAAAACCGGTCGAGCCCAGTGTTTTGTATTGCAGGCCCACGGCGATTTGCGGCATCAGGCTGTCGCTGTCCAATATCGCGTCGCCCGCCACACGTACCTTGGCTCCAAAAATGGTTTGCTTTAACCGCAAGCCGGGTAAGCCCAGAGCGGTGCCCGTGCCGCGCGTGTCAAGGTCTTGCTGGGCAATTGATAACTCGAACCGATCATTGATACCCACCGCAGCGCCGTAAATATTCAGACCGTAGTCACGTGTGCCCGCGTTGGTGATAAAGGCTGACCCGCCAATCTCGTCGTCGGTGGCGTTGGTGCCAATCACGGCCCAGGGCGTCAAGCCACCGCCAGCAGCGCCGTCAATGCTGCTCACGCCGCCTGTCAGCAGCAGTTTGCCAGTTTCAGCTTGCGCACCTGCGCAAAAGGCGGCTGCGCAGGCGGCTACCAGGGTGGTGGCGAGTTTTGTTTTCATGGGGCTCCAGTCGATGTTGAGAGTTAAGTTGAAAAATGTCATCTGATGTATCTGAATCAAATACGACGGGCGCTGGAAATCGGATTCAATTATTTTGCGAAGCGGAAAGCATTTTTGGTCTGGGCTGAATCCAATTTGCTCATTTGTGGCGTATAGCCAGGCATGAAGCCAATAATCCGATGCGTTGTCATGTTGCTGGGCTGCACGGCCAGCGCTATCGCCATCAGCCAGGTCGCACCTGCGCGTGAGTGGGTGAGCCCCCCGCCCGGCGACGCTTTAAAGGGTGCGGCCCTTTACCAGCAGCACTGCACGGCTTGCCACGCGATAGACAGCAACAAGATTGGCCCGGCGCACCGTGGTGTTGTGGGCCGCAGGGTGGGCAGCTTGCCCGGTTACAAATACTCAAGCGAACTGGCCGCATCGCGCCTGCGCTGGACACCGCAAACGCTGAACAAATGGCTGGGCGACCCGGAAGACCTGGTCAATGGTCAGCGGATGGGTTTTTTGATCGAGAGTGAACAGGAGCGAGCCGACCTGATAGCCTATCTGGTCACGTTGAAATAGTGGCTTTCCTTAAAACAACTGATCGTCAGGCTTGATAATTGCTATTTTTTCAGGAGCTGCTTGCGCCCGTATTGATTGGTCTGAAGGCCTATTTGATACCTGAAAAGCACTGTTTTTAGCGGTTTTTGACAGATTTTCAGTCTTTTCAAGTGAGGCAGCCCGCACCCCCAGCAAACGCAGCTTTTTGTCCAGCGGTACGCGCTTCAAACATTGCCCGGCGGTTTGCCGGATGGTTTTAGCGTCCAGCGTGTAACCCTCCAGCGTTTGGTCACGGGTGGCGATTTTGAAGTCGTCATAGCGCAGCTTGACACCAATCGTTTTGGCCGCGTAACCCTTTTTTGCCAGGTCTGCCGCCAGCTTGTTGCACAGCTCGGTAAATATCGCGCCCAGCGCAGCTTTGTCACGCACCGCATGCAGGTCTTTGTCAAAGGTGGTTTCACGGCTCATGCTGACGGGCTCGCTGCTGGTCACCACCGGGCGGTCGTCGCGTCCCCAGGCCACTTCATGCATCCACGCGCCTGTGGTTTTGCCGAAGCGCTTGATTAAAAATTCGGGTTCTTGTGCGGCCAGCTCACCAATCGTTTGAATGCCCAGCGCCGCCAGTTTTTCGTCCGCCTTGGGCCCAATGCCGTTGATTTTGCGGCACTTCAACGGCCAGATCTTGCTTTGCAGATCTGCCTCATGCACGATAGAAATACCGTTCGGCTTGTTGAACTCACTGGCCATTTTGGCCAGCAGCTTGTTGGGCGCTACACCTACCGAGCAGGTCAATCCGGTGGCTTCAAAAATTGCTTTTTGCATCAGGCGCGCCAGCACCCGGCCACCTTCACGCTGGCCACCCGGCACGTCGGTGAAGTCGATGTACACCTCGTCCACGCCCCGGTCTTCCATCAGCGGGGCAATCTCAAGAATCGTGCTTTTAAACAGGCGCGAGTATTTGCGCACCTCTTCAAAATCAACCGGCAGCACAATCGCCTGCGGGCACAGCTTGGCGGCCTTCATCATGCCCATGGCCGATCCGACACCAAACTGCCGCGCCGCGTAAGTCGCGGTGGTGATCACGCCGCGCCCCACATAGTCTTTGAGCAGCGGGAAATCAGCGACAGGTATGAAGCGCGGGTCACGCTCAGGCTGCGCGGCCAGCAAAGCATCATCGACCTTGCGCCGCCCCCCACCTATCACCACCGCCAAACCCTTGAGCTGCGGGTAACGCAGCAACTCAATCGACGCAAAAAAAGCGTCCATGTCGAGGTGGGCGATACGGCGTGTGGGGCTCATGCCCTAATACTAAACGGCGTCAATAACTCCCAGCCAACAAAATCCCTTTGTCCACCGTGTTGATATCGGTCTTGCCGCAAAAACCCATCGATATGTCCAGCTCTTTGTGGATGATTTCCAGCGCTTTGGTCACGCCAGCTTCCCCCATGGCGCCCAGGCCGTAAACCATGGCGCGGCCAATCATGGTGCCGCGTGCGCCTAGCGCCCAGGCCTTGAGCACATCTTGCCCGCTGCGGATTCCGCCGTCCATCCAGACTTCAATTTTGTCGCCAACGGCTGCCGCAATAGCCGGCAAGGCTTCGATGCTGCTGGGCGCACCGTCCAGCTGGCGTCCGCCGTGGTTGCTGACCACAATGGCGTCGGCTCCGCTTGCCACAGCAAGCTCAGCGTCTTCTACGTCCATGATGCCTTTGAGGATGAGTTTGCCGCCCCATTGCGCTTTGACCCAGGCCACGTCTTCCCAGTTCAGGGTGGGGTCAAACTGCTCGTTGGTCCACGATGCCAGAGAGCTCATGTCGCTAACCCCCTCCACATGCCCGACCAAGTTGCGAAAGGTGTGGCGGCGTGTGCCCATCATGCCCATTACCCAGCGCGGCTTGGTGGCGATGTTGATGATGTTGCCCAGCGTGGGGATCACCGATGCGCGCATTTTGTTTTTGATGTCTTTGTGGCGCTGGCCGATGACTTGTAAGTCAAGGGTTAAAACGATGGCACTGCATTTGGCTACTTTGCAGCGTTCAATCATGCGCGCCATGGCTGCACGGTCACGCATCATGTACAACTGAAACCAAAAAGGGGCTGTGGTGTTTTGTGCGATGTCTTCAATCGAGCAGATGCTCATGGTGGACAAGGTGAACGGAATGCCAAACTTTTCAGCCGCCCTGGCGGCCTTGATCTCGCCGTCGGCGCTTTGCATGCCGGTCAGGCCCACGGGCGCAATGGCCACGGGCATCTTGACGTCTTGCCCCACCATTTTGGTGGCGGTACTGCGATTAGACATATCGACGGCCACGCGCTGGCGGAACTTGATTTTGTGAAAGTCCGTCTCATTCGCGCGGTAGGTGCTTTCAGTCCACGAGCCTGAATCGGCATAGTCGTAAAACATGCGCGGCACACGCTTTTTGTGCAATACGCGCAGGTCTTCAATGTTGGTGATGATTGTCATGGTGTTGTCTCGGGTTGTAATTTTTGAGCAAATTGATAATAGCAAGCACCCGCCATGCCGTGTGTGAAAATTGCCGTTTGCAGATTGAAATTATTTTGACAGGCGCAGCCGATGCCTTTGAATCTGGGCGCGCACTTGCACAGGTGCTGTACCGCCCAGTGTGTTACGCGCATTTAGCGATCCGCGCAGGCTCAAAACGTCGCACACGTCTTTTTCAGTTTTCGGGTGAAAGCCTTGAAGCGATTCAAGCGATAGTTCAGACAAGCCCATGTTGTGCGACATGGCGGCTTTCACAGCGTGGGCTTGCGCCTCATGCGCGTCACCTCGCCTTGTGGGCTCAAACTGGTGATTTGCAGTGCGTGTGCCTGCAAGCAGTGCAGCGATGATTTTGGCCATTTTCAGCATTAGGTCTTCCCTCGCTAAGTGAGCCATGATAAGGGAGTAGGACAACACCTCTGTGCGCATACTATTCCTGCTTAGGGCATATGCAAAACCTGCCATATTTATGGGATTGCAAGCGTCATGCTTGTGATTACAGTGAAAAACTCAAAGCTTTTCCGACTTGTATGCTAGCCAGTCGTATAGAGTATTTTCATATCACCTCAAAAAAAATGAAAGAGCTTATGTTTTTTTTCACCCGAATCAAGGTGCATTACGCCGCGGCTTTAGCTTGCAGCCTGCTTTCTGGCTGCGCGACCGCCATTCATGGCCTTGTGTCGCCTATGCTGGACGCGGGCATTCAGTCTGCTGTCGAAAGAAATGCAACGCCCGAAAGCATGGGTGTGTCCACGGCTCTGTACCGTGGGCAGGATTGCGCGTCAATCAAAGCCCAGGCCGATAGCTTGGCGATTGAGCAAAAAAAACCTCAGCAAAGCGCTTTGGATGCAAAGGTTTTGGGTTTTTATGTGGATGCCGCTAACCAGGTGCTTGCCGAGCAGGGCTGTAACAAGCCAGGACAAGCGCTGTCGGCGGTCGCTGCGCAAGTGCCCATGTTCGGCTTTTGCTGGTACACCAGCACAGAAAGCCGCAAACATTTTGTGTCCACCACTTTCCGTTATGTCGACTGGTTTGCTGACGTTGGCAAGCGTGAGGAACAGCAGTTCAGTGCCTTGCTAAAGAGCAGTTATGGGCAGTCGCCCGACAGTGTTATTTGTCAAGGCGAAGACAGCCAGGCCAAAGCAGAAGCGGCCCGGCAAAAAACCTGGACCATGTACCGGTTTGCTAACGTCAGCAACACCAATGTGCCGTGGACGCCGAACACGCCTGCTCCACAGCCTTTGGTGGCGACAGCCAAGCCCCAAGCGGGTCCGGACTTGACTGCTATCCCGGTGGCCGTGCGCCCATCACCCGTTAGCACTCCCGTGGTGGGCGCTTTCAAGGCAAGTTTTGATGCGGTGTCGCCAGCGTTTGCCAAGTCTCTGGGACTTGAATCGACGGCAGGTGCATTGGTGATTGAGGCGGGAAATAACGCTACTGCAGAAAATGCTGGATTCCGGCCGCTCGACGTGGTGACTGAAGTGGGCGGCCAAATGGTTAAAACACCAGCAGACCTTCAAGCTATCGTGGGTCGCATGCGGCCAGGCTACAAGGCACAGGTGCGTGTGTGGCGGCAAAAATCCATGCGTGACGTGGTGATTGAGGTTGCGGTGCCGGCGCGCTGAATAACCTGATTCTTCGACAAACCCTTTAACAGGACACCCAAATGAAACTTGATATTCGTGGCGCCATTCCCGTCTGCATGGTTTTGCTGATAGGTCTGAGCCATGTGCAGGGCCGGGCCCAAGTGACACAGGTAGCACCGTCACCCCAGTCTCTGACGTATTACCGCGCCCTGAGCTGCGCAAATTTACGCGAGCTGCCTGTACGTTATCCTGAGCAGTTCGATAATTCTCAGGCGCCCAAACTCAGTGGTATTGCCAGAGTGGACCGAAGCCATGCCGAACGTCTTGCACTTTGGGAGAGTGAAGTCTTTCCCGATCGTGCTGCATTTTCTCAGGTCTTGCGCGAATGTGACAACGCGCCAGCCGCGGCCCGACCGGCCGTCAATGCTCCCAGAGCAACACCAGAGCCAGCCCGTGTGGCGCCAGTTGTTGCAGGCCTGTTGCCCCAGATCGGCGCCAGGGTTGATACCGTTTCCCCGGGCTTTGCCCAGTCGCTTGGGTTGCGTCAGGCCGCTGGTGCGCTTGTTGTCGAGGCAGAGGCCGGCGGTCCCGCACAAAAAGCGGGCCTTCAGGCTCTGGATGTCATCACGGAAATCACCGGTCAGCAAGTGCAAAGCCCAGCTGATCTGCAAGAAAGCCTGAGCCGTATGCGGCCGGGCTTCAAGGCGCAGTTGAGGGTGTGGCGCAACAAGGCCATGCGCGATGTGGTCGTGGAAATTGGCTCGGCACCAGCCATTGCAACTGCACCGTTGAACGCAACTTTAGCGGTACCTGCGTCGGAGCCTCCGGCCGATCAGGCACTGCTAAGCAAAGCTCGGGCTGGCGATTTGCCCAGCATATTGCAGCTTGCCCAGCAGTTGGAATTGGCGCCCATACATCGGCCGGAGGCCAGCGCGTGGTACCAAAAGGCGGCCGATGCTGGCAGCCCACGGGGCATGGGCGGCTTGGGTGCCAGTTATTTCAACGCGGTAGGTCCTGGTCAGAATGAAGTTCTTGCGGAGCAGTGGTGGCGCAAAGGCGCGGCTGCAGGCGACGGGAGAAGCATGAGCGGCTTGAGTCTTTTATACGCTGATGGAAAAGGAGGCTTGCCTAAAAACCTGCTCCTCGCCCAAGAGTGGTTGTCAAAAGCAGTTGCCACTGGCGACGGGCGCGCCCTTTTCAACATGGGTCATCAATATGCCAACGGCGGGATGGGGTTTGCGCGCGATAACGCGCAATCGTTCGCCTGGGTACAAAAAGCAGCTGCAACCGGAGAACCCGCCATCATGTCCAATCTTGCGGAGATGTATGAAAACGGGCGTGCTGGCGCGCCGCAAAACGACCTGTTAGCTTTGAGCTGGGCGCAAAAGGCAGCAGCACTTGGTGAACCCAGAGCCATGAACCGCGTCGGTTTTTTTCACTCTAACGGGCGGGCTGGGCTGCCGCAGAGCGCTGCACAGGCATTGACCTGGTATCAAAAAGCGGCGGCACTAGGCGATGAGTTTGGTATGTCGAATCTTGCTACCTATTACCTGACAGGACTGGTGGTTCCACAAAACGATGCATTGGCATTGGCCTGGTATCGCAAAGCCGCAGCAGCGGGCAACAAGAACGCTGAAGCTCAAGTCCTGCTGCTGCAAGCCAGAGGTGTTCGCTAGTATTGAAGCGTTATCCCAACCGTGCCCGATGCCGCGCAATCTGCGCCCGCACTTGGACGGGTGCTGTGCCGCCCAGCGTGCTCCGCGCATTCAGTGAGCCGCGCAGGCTCAGCACGTCGTACACGTCTTTTTCGATCTTTGGGTTGAACTCTTGTAGTACGGCCAGCGGCAGTTCTGACAGATCGACGCCGTGCGACATGGCGGCTTTGACGGCGTGGGCCACTGCCTCATGTGCGTCCCGAAACGGCAAGCCTTTTTTCACCATGTAGTCGGCCAGGTCTGTCGCTGTGGCGTAGCCGCGCAGCGCGGCTTGCTCCATCGCTTCGGGTTTGACAGTGATGCCGGCCACCATTTCGGCAAAGATACGCAGCGTGTCTTTGAGTGTGTCCACCGTGTCAAACAGCGGCTCTTTGTCTTCCTGGTTGTCCTTGTTGTAGGCCAGCGGTTGGCCCTTCATCAGCGTGATCAGCCCCATCAAATGACCGACCACGCGACCCGTTTTGCCGCGCGCCAGCTCGGGCACATCGGGGTTTTTTTTCTGCGGCATGATGGACGAGCCGGTGGTGAAACGGTCAGGGATGTGGATGAAGCCAAAGTTCTGGCTCATCCACAAAATCAGTTCCTCGCTCATGCGGCTGATGTGAACCATGGCAATGGACGCAGCAGCGGTAAATTCGATGGCAAAGTCGCGGTCACTCACCGCATCAAGCGAGTTTTGGCAGACGCAGGGCTGGCCGTTTTCATCGACCATGCCCAATGTTTTGGCGACGCGTTCGCGGTCAAGCGGGTAGCTGGTGCCAGCCAATGCCGCGGAGCCTAGCGGCAGAAAATTGACGCGTTTGCGCACATCCGCCATGCGGTCGGCATCACGCGCAAACATTTCCACATAAGCCAGCATGTGGTGGCCAAAGCTGACGGGTTGCGCCACTTGCAGGTGGGTAAAACCGGGCAGTATGACGTCGATGTTTTTGTCGGCAATATCGACCAATGCTGTTTGCAGCGCTGTCAGCAAATCGGCAATCAGGTCAATCTCACCGCGCAGCCACAGCCGCACATCCGTGGCCACCTGGTCGTTGCGCGAGCGGCCGGTGTGCAGGCGCTTGCCTGCATCGCCCACCAAGGCGGTGAGGCGGGCTTCTATGTTCAGATGCACGTCTTCCAGGTCCAGCTTCCACTCGAACGCGCCTGTTTCAATTTCAGCCGTGATCAATGCCATGCCGTCCTGGATGGACGCATGGTCAGCGGCGTTGATGATGCCTTGCGCCGCCAGCATGTCAGCATGCGCTAATGACCCTTGAATGTCGGCTTGCCACAAGCGCTTGTCAAAAAACACGCTGGACGTGTAGCGCTTGACCAGGTCACTCATGGGTTCTGAAAACAGCGCCGACCAGGCTTGGGATTTTTTGTCGAATTGGTTCAATTTAAACTTTCAGGGGTGTATCTGCTTGTCTCACCACGTCGGCAATGCAATACTTGGCCAATTGATTTTATCTGCCCGCCCCAGACTTTCATGAAAACAACCCCGTCAGCATTTGCTGAGTCCACACTCCAAGGCGGCTTGCCCCCGCTTGACGATGGTGCAGCCGCTTTCAGTGCCTCTGCAGTGCGACCAAATATGTTTGATGCCTGCCATGTGGGTGTGGTACTGCGGGCGGTGCTGTTTGTTGAAGGCGTGGTGGGCGTCGGCGCGATGTTTGTGGCCAGCCAGCCGCTGGAATGGCTGCTGCGCTTTTCACTGTTGACAGGCGGGGTGTTGCCTGCCACGCTGGCCTGGCTGATTGCAGCTTGCGCCCTGAAGTCGCGCCTGGCACGGCTGAAGCCTTCTGCACAATGGCTGGCAGGCATCAGTCTGGGGGCCGTTGCTGGCCTGTATGGCTGCGGCTTGCTGGGTTTTATGGGCATGCTGCAACCTGTGCCCTGGTTTGCCAGTGCCGCGGCCGGGGCGTTGCTGTCTGGCATGTTGCTGGCCGGGCTTTTTTGGCGGGCGCGGGCACGCACCCCGGCGGCCACTGCGGCACGCTTGGCTGAGCTGCAATCGCGTATCCGCCCGGACTTTTTTTTCAACACGCTCAACAGCGCCATTGCGCTGGTGCGCGCCGAGCCGCTGAAGGCAGAGGCGGTACTTGAAGATTTGAGCGAGCTGTTTCGCAGCGCGCTGGCTGACCCGGCAGAGTCCGTCACGCTGGGCCAGGAAATCACTTTGGCCGAGCGTTATCTGGCGATTGAAAAAATCCGCTTTGGAGATCGCCTGCAGATCAGCTGGCAGCTCGATGCCCAGGCGATGCAGGCGCGCCTGCCACCGTTGCTGCTTCAGCCGCTGGTTGAAAACGCCATCAAACACGGCGTTGAGCCCAGCGCGACCGGTGCGCAAGTCAAAATTTCAACTGAACGGCGCGGCAGCACCGTGGTGGTGAAAGTCAGCAACAGCACGCCTGCGGGCGTGGGTGAGCGTGGCAACGGGCTGGCGCTGGCCAATGTGCGAGAGCGTTTGCTGTTGCTGCATGATGTGCAGGCGAGGTTTCAAACGGTTTACAAAGACGGTATCTTTCAAGTTCGACTGGAGTTGCCTGCATGACATTAAAAGTATTGCTGGTCGATGATGAACTGCTGGCCAGGCAAAGGCTTCGCATGTTGCTGGCAGACTGCACCGCGCCTGCCGCCGAGGTGCTGGCCGAGGCAGCCAACGGCCCGCAGGCAATTGCTGCCATCAGGCAAGCATCATTTGACCTGGTGCTGCTGGACGTGCGCATGCCCGGGATGGACGGCGTGCAACTTGCACAAACGATTGCCAGCATGCCCCAGCCGCCTGCGGTGGTGTTTGTCACCGCGCATGCTGAACATGCCGTGCAAGCCTTTGATGTGGCGGCGGTGGACTATCTGACCAAACCCGTGCGCCTGGAGCGCCTGCAACAGGCGCTCCAAAAAGCAGAGCGACTTGTGCAGTCAAAACTGGGGCAATCATCCGAGTCGCCGGGCGAGATACTGATCATCCAGGACCGGGGGCGGACAGAGCGAGTGCCTTTGTCCGAGGTGCTTTACCTGAAGGCTGAATTGAAGTACGTCACGGTACGCACGGCAGCGCGCAGCTATATTCTGGATGGCTCTTTAAATGAGCTGAAAGAAAAATTTGCAGCGCAGTTTATGCGGATTCACCGCAACGCGCTGATTGCCCGCCGTGCCGTGCGGGCGCTTGAAAAGCATTACGACGCCGAAGAGGGCGAAGGCTGGGCGGTACGCCTGAACGGCATTCCTGAGTTGCTGGCGGTGTCCAGACGCCAGTTAAGCGCTGTTCGCGAGGCTATTGCCCATTGATAATGAGGGTTCATTTTTTTTCAGCCCTCCGTTCATGACAATCCGCGCCGATTTCAATACCCGCCGTATCTACCAATTCAGCAATGAACCAGCCATTGAACAGCAACTGGTGCAGACTTTTTTTGCAGGCCGGCAGGGCTTTTATGTTGATGTTGGTGCCAATGACCCGGTGCTTGATTCGCAGTCCCAGCATCTTGAATCTTTGGGCTGGACAGGTCTGCTGATAGAGCCTGACCCGGATTGCTGTGACCTTCTGAGAAAAAACCGTACCGGTACTGTGGTTCAAATGGCTTGCTCCAGCCCTGAAAATGCTGGCAGGCAACTTTTGCTCAATCGCGCCGGACCGCACTCCTCGCTGGAGAAAACCCCCATTGCTCTGGGAGCGGTGGTTCGATCCACTGTCGCTGTGCAGTGCGAAATGCTCGACACCATTTTGACGGGTCATGATGTGCCGGTCGGCTTTGAACTCCTTTCCATGGATATTGAAGGCCATGAGATTGCAGCGTTATCGGGTTTCAGTTTCGACAAGTGGCGGCCACAACTCGTGCTGCTTGAAGACCACGTCACGCATCTGGATAAGCACCGATTGATGCAGCGCAACAACTATCAGCTTCTCATGCGAACTGGCTTGAACAGCTGGTATGTATCAGCGAGTTTTCATTACACGCATTCTCTGCAATCCATGCTGGAATATTTCCGTAAATACTACTTGGGCCTTCACCTGCGCAAACTTCGATATTCGCAGGGTTAGAGCTTTCAAACCGTTTTGCTGTCTTTGTGAAAAAGGTGGCTTCGTTAACGACCTTAAGGATGCTGGATGTCAAGCGAGCCGGAATCTTCAACCCCTGTGACCGTACTTTCTCCTTCGCAATTGCCCGTCAGCATTCGCAGCCTGTCGCTGGCGGTCATTGCCATACTTGCGAGCCTGTTTGTTCTGCATTGGGCCAGAGCGGTGTTTGTTCCCTTCATGCTCGGACTGGTTTTCAGTTATGCGTTGTCCCCACTGGTCAACTGGATGGAGTCGCGCCGCATACCGCGTGCCCTGGGTGCAGGCATTCTGATTCTGAGTCTTCTGACGGCCATGGGAACAACAACCTATGTGCTGTCTGACGAGGCAGTGCAACTGGTGGAGTCCTTGCCAGCTGCGGCACAAAAATTCAGGCAAGCTCTTAAAAAGCGGCAAGGCGGCACGGACAGCACGCTGGAGACCGTGCAAAAAGCTGCGACACAGATTGAACAGGCAGCGCAGGAATCAGGCATTCCCGCGACCAATCGGGGTGCGATGCGGGTTGTGGTTGAGCCCGCACGCTTTAACATCAAGGACTATTTATGGACCGGCACGATTGGCCTGGCTACCTTGACGGGGCAAATCACCGTGGTGGTGTTTTTGACCTACTTTTTAATGATCTCCGGTAACACTTTCAGGCGCAAGCTGATCAAGCTGGCTGGCCCATCGCTGAGCAGCAAAAAAATCACCCTGCAGGCGCTGGATGAAATCACCGGGCAAATTCAGCGTTACTTGCAGGTGCAACTGGCCACCAGCGCACTGGTGGGGGTGCTGACGGGTCTGGCCTTTTGGGCCATCGGGCTGGAGAACGCGGCGGTTTGGGGTATTGCTGCCGGGGTGTTGAATCTGGTGCCTTATGTGGGATCACTGGTCACGGCTGTGGCATCCGGTGGCGTGGCGTTTTTGCAATTTGGCTCCATCAACATGGCGTTGCTGGTGGCTGGCGCGTCAATGCTGATTCATACCATTGTTGGCAATCTGATCACCCCGTGGCTGACCAGCCGTGCCAGCCGCATGAACCCGGTGGCGGTGTTTGTGGGCTTGCTGGCCTGGGGCTGGCTGTGGGGTGTCTGGGGGTTGCTGCTGGGGCTGCCGATTTTGATGATTGTCAAATCGGTGTGTGACCGGGTCGATGACCTGAAACCCATTGGCGAATTTTTAGGCGCCTGAACTTGATGCGGCTTGCGAGTCGTCATCGCCACCTTGACTATTTTTACGGTGATTGTTCAATTTATCTTTGCCGACATGTTTTATCGCTTGACGCCATCATCACCGCTTTGGTTCTGGTGGATGCGCAAGCCGTGCTGGTGGATGAAGGCTTTGGCTGACAGGCCAACGCTGTGCCAACCTGTGCGGGC
Organism: Polaromonas sp.; assembly: GCA_044378095.1. Taxonomy (GTDB): domain Bacteria; phylum Pseudomonadota; class Gammaproteobacteria; order Burkholderiales; family Burkholderiaceae_C; genus Polaromonas. The sequence goes on along the minus strand of JBILXX010000001.1, from coordinate 49,728 downwards.
TGTCTGGACTGGCTTGCAAGATGGGAGTTCACTTCAAAGGACATTCATGCAAGTTATGTTGAATACTGACCACCACACAGATGGCAGCCACGAAATGGCGGACCATTTGACAGTTGTCGTCAAAGACGCGGTAGCCCAGTTTGGTGAGCGTGTGACGCGGGTGGTGGCTCATATTGCCGATGAAAACAGCGTTGCAAAAAACGCACCGGGCGACATTCAATGCACTCTCGAAGCAAGGCTGGTTGGGTTGGAGCCAGTAGTGGTCAAAGACCGTGCAGGCAGCGCACACCAGGCTATTCACGGGGCAGCTGGCAAACTTAAACGAGCGGTGTCAACAGCGCTTCAAAAGCATGAGCCAAGGCAAGTCTCAAAGCGGTTGCCTGCCGATTTCGACGAATTGGCCTAGCCTACATTTCCAGGCCAGCGATCATGCCTGAAACTGCCGCAGGCTCACCGCTGCGGTGTCGTGGCAGGCTGTGCGGTCCATGACTTTGCCAGTTGCGCCCACAAACCCGACTTGCCCCGATTTGATGGCCGATATGGCGAGCATCATGATGTTCAGATGGTCGCGCAATTCATGCGCAAAAAAATCTTGAACGCTGGTTCAGCGCCTGCTGCTTCCTGCCATCATTGACCAGCCGCCGCTGACGGGTAAATTTAGTCACCGCATCGGCAATGCCGTTGTCCAGCCATCTGTTGAGGGTTCGAAACTCGTCAGCACTGAGAGGCTCTGCCAGCTCGTGCGCCATGTCGGTGATGGCCTGATACAGATCGCCATAGTTGTGCACGACCTGTTCAATGGTGTATCCGAGCTCTGACAGCGCGTGGCCTTGGCGGTTTGCTGACTGCCCGATCTCCGAGTGTTACGAACACCCCATGGCATTGCCCAATACGCTGCTGCTCTCCTTGGGCTTGTCACTTTGCTCGATGGCCAGTGTTTTAATGAGCTGGTCTAAAAATATCGGTACGCCAAATTTGGTTATTTCAACATCGTCGTTGGCATCTCTTTCAGAACGCAAGGCAGCTTTTGGCTTGCTTCACGTCAGGCTTGAGTTGAAATGCAGGCGTTCAACCCAGTCAGCCCATTTTGTTTGTGTTTTCCCTAGGTCATGCAGCGGTTGTATCGGCTTACGATGCTTGACTCCTTCGAGCAAAAACGAACTCAAAACAAGGATACGCCATGCAACATCGCGTTTGGGCAGCAGTCGGTCGGTCGGCCTTTTATTCAGCAGTCGTCGTCATGCTTGCCTCTTGCGCCAGCATGTCAGGCGAAAGTGCCAGCTCGGCCCTGCAGCGCGCCGACAGCGCCATGGGTGGCACAGCCCTCAAAAGTATTTCTTTTGCCGGCAGCGGTGCGGGCGCCACTTTTGGGCAAGCTTATCTGGCAGGGCAGGCCTGGCCCAAAATCACTATTCAAGTTTTTCGCGTGTCGCTGACTATGAAAACGCCGCATTCAGGGAAGACGCCGCCCGCACCCGCGCCGAGCCCAATGGCGGCGGTGCCATTCCGCTGATGGGGCTTGGTGAGCAACGCACCACCAGTTTGATGCGCGGTGCCAGCGCCTGGAACATGGTGGGGCCCGCACCGGTTGCCTCGCCCGTGGCTTATGACATGCGCGTCCACGATTTGTGGACGACCCCACACGGTGTGATCAAGGCCGCCCTGGCCAACAACGCCACGTCAGCCATGCGCACGGTTGATGGCAGGATGCTCACCGCTGTGTCTTTTGCTGTGCCGGGTCGCTACCGGGCCACCGCGCTCATCAACGCTGCAGGTCTGGTCGAGCAGATTGAGTCCACCCAGCCGCACCCGGTGACAGGTGACACCGCGTCCGTCATCCGCTTTTCTGACTACAAAGACACGGGTGGTGTGAAGTTTCCGATGCGTATCCAGCAAAGCATGGGCGGCCACCCGGTGCTGGACCTGACGGTGAACGAGGTCAAACCCAACGTATCGGCCGGGATTGAGATTCCCGCACTCGTGACGGCTTTTGCTGAAAACGTGGTGGCCACCAAGGTCGCTGATGGCGTCTGGCACCTGGCGGGCGGCTCTCACAACAGCGTGGCCATTGAAATGAAAGACCACATGATGGTGGTGGAAAGCCCCCTGTACGACGGCCGCGCCAAGCCCATGCTGGCTGCGGTAAAAAACCTCAGCCCGGGCAAGCCGATTCGCTTTGTCGTCAATTCGCACCACCACTTTGACCATTCAGGTGGCCTGCGCAGCGCCGTGGCTGAAGGCGCAACGCTGGTCACCAGCGAACTGGCTCGGCCATTTTTTGAAGCCACGATGGCCAACCCCAACAGCATCAAGCCTGATGCGATGCAGTTGTCAGGCAAAAAAGCAACGGTGACAGGTGTCAGCGGCAAACGCACCTTTACCGATGGTGCGCGCGTGGTGGATGTTTACTACATTGAGGGCAGCGTTCACGCCAACGGCTTTTTGATGGCCCACATGCCCAAAGAAAGGCTGCTGATCGAAGCCGACGCCTACACCCCCGGCGCACCCAATGCGCCCGCGCCAGCCGTGCCCAATGCGCTGCATGTGAATCTGGTGCAAAACATCGAGCGCCTTCAACTCGGCATCGACCAGATTTTGCCGCTGCATGGCCGCGTGGTGCCCCTGAGCGAGCTGTACACCGCGATTGGCAAGAAAATGTGAGTATTCATGCTGAAAAATGGCTGAAACAACCGTTTTTCAGGCTAATTAAGGGCTATAGACCAATGAATACGGGCGCAAGCAGCTACCAGATCAATAGCGCTTGGATTGCCTCAAAAATGCGGCGGTAAGTCGTCCCGCAGACTGCGTCCAGCTAGCACTGAGCCGCTCGGTACGGGCTGCCGCAGCTCGGCTACCTCGCGCAGAAGCAGGTCAATTTGCTGCTGCTGGCGAGCAATGATTTTGTCTAGCTGCTCGACCAAATCCTCGGTATACGTGGCCTTGATTTCGAGAGCGGTCAGGCGCTGATCAATGGTGTCTGGTGTTGTCATGCAGGTATTGGACATGAAAATTCAGTCACCCAAATCAATCACTTGCGACAAAGCCAGCCCATCTGGTGCGACGTAGTCTGCCATCACCCAGGCCCGGTCGGTTGTGCGGGCATTGGCTGCGAGCCACGTCAAAAGGTAGTTGATAGATGCTGTATCCAGCGCCGCAAAGGGCTCGTCTAACGGGGTGACGGCGGCGTTAGACGCTAACGCCGCCGCCAGCCAGACTTTGCGTTTTGAACCGGTGGACAGCATGAAAAGCTGCTTGTGCAGGTGGGGTGCCAGGTCAAACCCGGCGACTGCATCAGCCAGTATTGCGTCATCAAAATCAGCATAAGCGCGGCGCTGAACTTCAAAGTAGTCGTGCGCCGTGAGCTGGTCATGCGCCTCGGAGCGTGGCTCGGCCCAGTACACTTGGCTGCGGTAAGCCGAGGGCTGGCCTTGCAGCCCGGTGCCGTTGATTTGAAGCTGCCCCGCTTGGGCTGGCAGCACACCGGCCAGCAACCGAAGCAGCGTGCTTTTGCCACGCCCGTCGCCGCCCTGGATCAAGGTGATGCCCGGGGCGATGTTGATGGATAAACCGCTGAATAACTGATTGCTCGGGTAGCTGAAATGCAGGTCTTGGGCCTGGAGTACGGTTTTGTTTGGCTCTGGTGTCATCCCTGTATTGGACACGAAGCACCGAACAGAGCATTATTTGCTATTAATTCAGGAGCTGCTTGCGCCCGTATTAATTGATCTAAAGGCTTAAATGATAGATAAAATAGGCCTAAAAGGCATCAAAAAACCCGCCGAAGCGGGTTTTTTGATGGAATTTGCCAGAAAGGCTGGCTAGAAGCAAAGTGCCGAAGATTACTTCTTGGCAGCGCTGGCGGCAGGCTTGGCGGCGTCGGCCTTTGCGTCAGCTTTAGCGGCTGGCTTGGCATCTTTGGCCTTGGCGGCATCGGCTTTGGCTTTTGCGTCAGCGTCTTTTTTAGCTTTGGCAGCATCAGCCTTGGCTTTCTTTTCGTCAGCTTTTGCTTTGGCTTCGGCCTCTTTTTTGGCCTTGGCTTCAGCTTTTGGGTCTTTTTTCTCTTCTTTGGCGGCTGGTGCGGCTGGAGCCGCTGCGGCTGCAGGTTTGGCATCGGCCTTGGCAGGCGCGGCAGCAGCAGCGGGTGCGGCGGCTGGTTTTGCGTCAGCTTTAACGGCAGCAGCAGGTGCTGCAGGCTTGTCGTCTTTTTTAGCTGGGGCAGCCGCAGCGCCTTTGTAGCCAGCGCCGCCGACCGTCAGGCCTTCAGCAGAAAACTTAGCGGCATTGCCTTCGCCGATGCCTTTGACGCGCTCGATGAAGTCTTCCCAGCTTTTGAAGTTACCTTTTTTGCGCTCGTCAACGATCTTGGCGGAAATCGATGGGCCAATGCCCTTGATGCCGTCGAGCTCTGCGGGGGTGGCTTTGTTAACGTCAACCGCTGCAAAAGCAACAGCAACGGTCATGGCGGCAAAAAATGCCAGCAATTTCTTGAACATGGGAAACTCCTCAAATATTGGTTGGAATAGAGAACAAAACCAGCCTCTGGGCGAGGTGGGTCAATCCACTAACGGGTCAAAGCCCTCCGGGTTGACCGTGGGCCCGAGTTTTAGAATGGGAAAACCCTGATTTTGAGCTTTTTCAGCGATTTAACCACTGCATGTAAGCGGCCACACCGGTTTGCACATCGGCAAAGGCATGGTCGCAGCCTGCAGCGCGCAGGGCACTGAGGTCTGCCTGGGTGTAGCTTTGGTACTTGCCGACCAAGGCTGGCGGGAAGGAAATGTAGTCAATCAGTCCGCCGTGGGCGGCTTCTTGAATGCTCAAGGCGGCCTGGTTTTGACTTTTGCGCAGGGCATTGACGACGCTGATGGCCACGTCGTTAAACGGCTGCGCCTTGCCTGTACCCAGGTTAAAAATACCGGATTGTTCGGGATGGTCGAGAAACCACAAATTAACCGCCACCACGTCGTCAATGAACACAAAGTCGCGCATCTGCCCGCCTGGGCCATAGCCGCCATAGTCGCCAAACAGCTTGACCTTGCCATCGGCTAGAAACTGGTTGAACTGGTGAAAAGCCACACTGGCCATGCGGCCCTTGTGCTGCTCACGCGGACCATAAACATTGAAGTAGCGAAAGCCTGCGACCTGGGTGGTGGCGTTTTCAAACCGCTGGCCCAACTCGCGGCGCAGGCGCTGGTCAAACAGCAGCTTGGAGTAGCCGTAAACATTCAGCGGTTTTTCAAATTCAGGTGATTCGCTGAAGTCGCTGGAGCCGCCGTAGGTTGCCGCTGATGACGCATATAGCAGCCGTGTGCCCTGATCCTGGCAGGCGTGAAACAACTCGCACGACAGCGTGTAGTTGTTGTCCATCATGTATTTGCCATCAAGCTCCATGGTGTCGCTGCACGCACCTTCATGAAACACGGCCTGAATCTGACCAAAAGCACCTTCAGCAAACAGGTCGTAAAAATCGTCGGCATCCACGTAGTCGGCAATCTGCAGGTCGGCCAGATTTTTAAACTTGTCTCCCATCGTCAAATCATCAACAGCAATGATGTCGTCAACGCCCCGTGCGTTCAGGCCTTTGATGAGGTTGCTGCCGATAAACCCGGCAGCACCCGTAACGACAATTTTCATGGTTTGTTCCCCTTAGCTTGCGACGTTGAACAGCTCACCGTAGCTGACAGTGGCTGTGCCGAATTTACCCACCACGATGCCGCCAGCCTGATTTGCAATCGGCACCGCATCGCGGAGCTTCACGCCTGCTGCGGCCAACGCGGCCAGTGCGGCAATGACGGTGTCGCCCGCGCCAGTCACGTCAAACACCTCGCGCGCAACAGCGGGTACATGCAATTGGCCTTGCTCGTCAAACAGCGTCATGCCGGCTTCACTGCGGGTTAGCAGAAGGGCTTGCAGGTTGAGCAATGCACGCAAATTTTGGGCTTTGGCTTGGAGTTCCGCTTCGGTTGCCCAGGTGCCGATGACTTGCTCCAGCTCGGCGCGATTCGGGGTGATGACGCTCGCGTTTTTGTAGCGGGTGTAGTCTGAGCCTTTCGGGTCAATCAGCACCACCTTGCCGGCAGCTTTGGCATGGTCAATCATCAGGGTGATGTGCGCCAGCCCGCCCTTGCCGTAGTCTGAAAATAAAACAGCATCGTGCTGTGGCAAAAGCTTTTCAAAGGTACTCGTCTGGGATGCCAGCACTTCGTTGTCAGGCGTGTTTTCAAAGTCAAGCCGAATCAGTTGTTGCTGGCGTCCAATGACCCGTAACTTGACGGTGGTTTTCAGGCGGGCGTCCCGTCCGAAATGGGGGGTGATGCCTGAGCTGGCGACAAGGGCTTCAAGCTGATGGCTGGCTTCATCGTCGCCCACCACAGTCAGCAGCGCTGCCTTGGCGCCAAGCGCCACAATGTTGCTGGCCACGTTGGCTGCACCGCCGACACGTTCTTCGGTGCGGGTAACACGCACAACCGGCACAGGAGCTTCGGGTGAGATGCGATCGACTGCGCCATACCAGTAGCGGTCCAGCATGGCATCGCCGACGACCAGGACGCGAGCTGCTGCTAATTTGTCTTGAGAAATAGTCGGTAGCGTTGTCATGTTTCTGGATTCTTATTCAAGTAGACGCCGTGGATCTGGCTTTGCCAAGCCACAGGTGTCTGCCCCCTGCAAGGGGGGAAGGCGCTACACGCAGTGAGCGTCCGACGTGGGTATTCATAACTCTTCAATGCGCCGAGCTGGGTAGCTGTCCCAGGCCTGGCAGCCGGGGCAATGCCAAAAGTGCTGGGTGGCTTCAAAACCGCATGCGGCGCAGCGATAGCGCATCAGTGGTTTGGTGGCCTGATCCAGCGCGCGTTGCACCAACTGGTGGTTGTGTTCCTCAATGGCATTTGTCGGTTTTTCACCTGCCACCCAACGGGCTGCGGCCACCAACGATGCTTCTGTTTCGAGGTGCAAGATGTAGCCTTGGCGGCTTGCGGTGAGGTCCTTTTCAAGCCGGGCAATCGCGTCCATCACATCAACCGATGGCGTGTGCTGGTAGTGGGCTTTGAGCAGCGCCATCACAGGTGCGTTCAAGCCGTCATGTTGCGCCAGGGTAACCAGCAGGCCTGCAGCCAGTGGCATGGCTTGAGGCGCAATCTCCCCCAAATTTTTGAGCGTGTCAAAAGCGGCTCGCGGCTGGCCGTTTTGCAGGCGGAGCTTGGCCAGGTCTATCAACGGCCTGGCGGATGTTGGGGCGGTGCTGCAAGCAAGCTCAAGAAGGTCGGCGGCTTGAGATATGTCGCCCGTGGCCAGCAGGCTGAGGGCTTGTTCGCAAAGGTAATGAGCCTGCCGGCCACTGAAGCTTGCATGACCGGAGTTGTTCAGTTTGCTGGCAATGTCTCTGGCGTGCTGCCAGTCTCGCGAGCGCTCGTAAATCGACAGCAGTGCCAGGAGGGCCTCTTCTTGGTAGCTGGTGCCTTCCAGTTTGCGCAATGCGGTTTCGGCACGATCCAGAAGGCCGGCTTTGAGGTAGTCGAGGGCCAGCGCGTGTTGTGCGCGGTCTCGGTCTGGCTGCGGCAGATCGCCGCGTTGCAACAGGTGCTCATGCACCCGTACGGCGCGTTCGTATTCGCCGCGCCGTCTGAAAAGATTGCCGAGTGCGAAATGCAGCTCCGATGTGTCGGGGTCGTTTTGTACCGCTTCAATAAAAGCATCAATGGCTTGGTCTTGCTGCTCGTTAAGCAGAAAATTCAGGCCGCGAAAATAGGCTTTGGGGGCCTGGCGGTTTTCAATACGCAGTTGGCGCAAATCAGCACGCGAGGCCAGCCAGCCCAGCGTGAACGCAATAGGCAGGCCGAGCAGGATCCAGGAGAAGTCAAAGTCCATGTCGCGGGATGCCAGGGTTGTCTGCGGTCACTGCTGTCAGGCTGGCATTACCTTGTCCCGCCGATGGGGTGGTGTGATTGGAGGTGTCGTACGCTTTGGTGGCATTTGTATTTCGTTTTTGCCACCAGCGCGGCATCATGAGCAGTACTCCCAGTGCCAACCCAGTGCCAAAGGCGGCCAGCACGACCAGCACCAATGGCGCTGTCCAGAAGGTGCCGAAAAAGAAATTCACGGCCACCGCTTGCTGGTTGTTCAGCGCGAAAGCAAAAAGCGTAAAAAAAATGGCTGCTTTGAGCGGCCATGACAGGTATTTCACTTGCAAACAGCCTTATGGAGTCAGTCGCTCAATTGTAGTCAGCCCTGTAGCGGGCAAACTTCAATGCTGGGGTGTCGTCGCCTGCGCTGTCAGCAATGCCTCAGTTCGTGCATCAACAGCTTCGCGCAACGCCTTGCCGGGCTTGAAGTGCGGCACACGCTTTTCAGGAATCGACACGCTCTCGCCTGAACGCGGGTTACGACCCATGCGGGGCGGGCGACGGTTTACAGAAAAACTGCCAAAGCCCCGAATTTCGATCCTGTGACCACGCACCAGCGCATCGCTGACCGCGTCAAGAATGGTCTTGACGGCGTATTCAGCATCACGGTGTGTGAGCTGGCCAAACCGGTTGGCCAGTTCTTCGACGAGGTCGCTTCGGGTCATGGGAATAAAAATTATCATTGCAGGGGTGACCTGCAATGACCTTTTTCTTATTTGCTCTCGCTATCCATCTTGGCGCGCAGCAATGCGCCCAAGTTAGTCAAACCAGAGCTTTCCTTGGCTGACTGCTGGCTCAAAGTAGCCATGGCTTCTTGCTGGTCAGCGTTGTCTTTGGCTTTGACCGACAACTGGATGTTGCGGGTCTTGCGATCCACGTTCACCACAACCGCAGAGACTTCGTCACCTTCTTTAAGCACGTTGCGTGCGTCTTCAACGCGGTCACGGCTGATTTCGCTGGCGCGCAGGTAGCCAATGATGTCTTCACCGAGGTCAATCTCGGCGCCCTTTGCGTCTACAGTCTTGACCTTGCCGGTCACAATCGCGCCCTTGTCGTTGATCGACACAAACGTGGTGAACGGGTCAGAGTCAAGCTGCTTGATGCCCAGGGAAATACGCTCGCGGTCGACGTCAACGGCCAACACAATCGCTTCGACTTCTTGGCCCTTTTTGTAGTTGCGCACAGCGGTTTCGCCTGGCTCGTTCCATGACAGGTCAGACAAATGCACCAGACCGTCAATACCAGCAGCCAGACCGACGAACACGCCGAAGTCGGTGATGGATTTGATCGGGCCCTTCACGCGGTCGCCGCGCTTGGTGTCAACTGCAAACTCTTGCCATGGGTTGGCCTTGCACTGCTTCATGCCCAGGCTGATACGGCGCTTGTCTTCGTCAATTTCCAGAACCATGACTTCGACTTCATCGCCGAGTGCCACGAGCGTGTTAGGCGCAACGTTCTTGTTGGTCCAGTCCATCTCGGACACGTGCACGAGGCCTTCGATGCCTGGCTCGAGTTCAACAAATGCGCCGTAGTCGGCGATGTTGGTAATCTTGCCGAACAAGCGGGTGCTCTGTGGGTAGCGGCGGTTCACGCCCATCCATGGGTCATCGCCCATTTGTTTCAGACCCAAGGACACGCGGTTTTTCTCGGTGTCGAACTTGAGAATCTTGGCCACAATTTCCTGGCCAGCTGTCACCACTTCGCTTGGGTGACGCACGCGGCGCCATGCCATGTCTGTGATGTGCAGCAAGCCGTCAATGCCGCCCAGGTCAACGAATGCACCGTATTCGGTGATGTTCTTGACCACACCCTTGACGGAGGAACCTTCTTTGAGGGTTTCCATCAGCTTGGCGCGCTCTTCGCCCATTGAGGCTTCGACAACCGCGCGGCGTGACAACACGACGTTGTTGCGCTTGCGGTCCAGCTTGATGACCTTGAACTCCATGGTCTTGTTCTCGTACGGAGACAAGTCCTTGATGGGGCGGGTGTCGATCAGTGAGCCTGGCAGGAAAGCGCGGATACCGTTGACCAGAACAGTCAGGCCACCCTTGACTTTGCCGCTGGTCTGGCCAGTGACAAACTCGCCGGATTCCAGGGCTTTTTCCAGACTCATCCATGAGGCCAGCCGCTTGGCTTTGTCGCGTGACAGCAGGGTATCGCCATAGCCGTTTTCAACGGAGTCAATGGCAACCGACACAAAGTCGCCAACTTGAACTTCAAGCTCGCCCTGGTCGTTTTTGAATTCTTCGAGCGGCACATAGGCCTCGGACTTCAGTCCGGCGTTGACAACGACGTGGTTGTGGTCGATGCGAACGACTTCAGCGGTGATGACTTCACCGGTGCGCATTTCAGAGCGCTTGAGCGATTCGTTAAATAGGTCGGCAAAAGATTCAGACATGTAGTTTCCTTGTCCACAACGCAGGGTTCAGTCAGCACTATTGCTGAAAGGTTTTTAAATCTGCTAAGGGAGCGTTAAGTGCTGCCAAGTTGGCTGCGGGTTGAGTTAATGATCCGTTTGATCAATGCGCCATGAGGCGCTGAAGTGATCAAAAGGGCCGCGTGCCTTGCCACCACTCAAGTACCTGATGAACCGACTTTTCAATCGACAAATCAGAGTTGTCCAGTAGCTTGGCGTGTTCAGCAGGTTTTAAGGGCGCTGCGAGTCGCGATGTGTCACGCGCGTCGCGAGCCTCTAAATCTTGCTGAATATCTTCCAGTATAGCCGAATTTCCCTTTGAAATCAACTGCTTATGACGCCGCTCGGCTCGGTGACGGGCGCTGGCAGTCAGGTAGATTTTGAGTGGTGCATCTGGAAAAATCACACTGCCCATGTCACGCCCATCGGCCACCAGGCCGGGGAGGGCGCGAAAACTGTGCTGAAGTGCGACCAAAGCGGTCCGTACTTCGGGATGAACCGATACTTTGGAGGCTGCCATGCCGGCTTCTTCGGTGCGAATAGCGTCCGAGACGTTTTCGCCTGCCAACAATACCTGGTCTCCCGAAAACCGAACCGGCAGTGACTGCGCAATTTGCGCTACACCGTCCGCATCATCCAGCGAAACACCCGCTTGACTGGCGGCAAAAGCAGTCAAACGGTACAAAGCGCCTGAATCCAGGTAGTGGTAGCCCAAATGGTTTGCCACTTTAGCGGCCAGCGTGCCTTTGCCTGAAGCGGTGGGGCCGTCGATGCAGATGACCGGAATAGCACTGGCATTGGCTTCGGCCATGGAGAACAGGTCTTCAAAGTAGTCGGGGTAGGTTTTGGCAACGCATTTCGGATCAAGAATACGGATGGGAAGCTGCGCCGGGTTAAATGCTGCGAGAGAAAAACACATCGCCATGCGGTGATCGTCATAAGTGTGGATAGACGCGCTTTGCCAGTCGGCCGATGTCGCGGGAGGCGTGATTTTGATGAAATCACTGCCTTCTTCAACCGTGGCGCCCACTTTGCGCAGCTCGCATGCCATGGCGGTCAGGCGGTCAGTTTCCTTCACTCGCCAGCTGGCTATGTTACGCAACACAGTCGTGCCATTGGCGTAAAGGGCCATCACCGCCAATGTCATCGCCGCGTCAGGCATGTGGTTGCAATCCAGATCGATGGCGCGCAATGGCCAGCCAGCGCCCGCCTCGCCGCGTGTGATCGTCAGGGTGTTGGGCGTGCTGACAATCTGTGCGCCCATCATGCGGGCAGCGTCTACAAAACGAATGTCGCCTTGGATCGAATCTCCGCCAACTCCTGAAATCTCAATGCTTGTTGACCTTTTAGTGCCCGCAGATATAGCGCCAAGCGCTATAAAATAACTAGCGGACGACGCATCGCCTTCAACATGAATATCGCCAGGCGACTGGTAGCGGCTACCTGCCGCAATGGTAAAGCGCTGCCAGCCATCGCGCTTGACTTGAATGCCAAATTTCGCCAGCAAATTGAGCGTGATTTCAATGTAGGGCCGTGAGATCAGCTCACCCACTACCTCAATACATATATCTTGATCAGCAACCAGCGGCAGTGCCATCAGCAGGGCTGTCAGAAATTGACTTGACACATCACCGCGAACCCGAATTGGCTCGTCCAGTGTAAGGCGGCCTGATTCTCGGGCACGCAATCTAAGCGGAGGAAAGCCCTCTTTGCCAAGGTAGTCAATACCGCAGCCCAGTTGACGAAGCGCATCGACCAAATCCCCAATGGGCCGCTCATGCATACGCGCCACACCAGACAGTTCAAACTCGCCGCCCATCAAAGCCAGTGCTGCCGTCAGGGGGCGAATCGCTGTGCCAGCGTTACCCATGAACAGCTGGCATTTTTTATGGACCAGTTGCCCATCCAGACCGTCGATGGTAATGGTGGTGCCACTTTGCGAAATAACGCAGCCCAATTGCTTGAGGGCTGTCAACATCACCGCTGTGTCATCAGATGCCAGGGCATCATGAACTGTGGTGATGCCCTGACTCAAAGCCGCCAGCAACAAAACACGATTGGAAATACTTTTGGAACCGGGCAAGCGAACCTGGCCTCCTGCCCGGCTCAAAGGCGGGATGTCCAGGAACTCAATATCGAACATGACGACGCGTTACTTGTGCGGTTTTTGTGAGCTGATACGCCAGTTGGCTCGCGTGAGACTGGCCTTTTCAAGCTGTCGTACCAGCCCTTCGCCATCGCTTGCTGCAATCAGTTTTTCAAGTGATTGCAGGGTTTGCTGAAAGATTTTGGATTGCGCCAACAGCTCTTCCCGATTGGCAATCAGAATATCGCGCCACATTTCTGAATCACTGGCAGCAATACGTGAAAAGTCCCTGAATCCAGGTCCGGCCAGTGACAAGTACTCTGCCCCTTGAGCCTGCCCTGAAATGCTGTTCATCAATGTAAAGGCAATCAGGTGTGGGAGATGGCTGACAGCCGCATAGGCCGCATCATGCGCTTGCGGGGACATCTGAACGACGTTGCAACCCAAGGCCGTCCACAAGCTGATTGCCTTATTCAGTTGCGCAGTGTAAGTGCGCTCAATTGGCGTAAGGATAACTTGCTTGCCCGCGTACAAATTACCATCCGAATTTTCAACGCCTGACAGCTCTTTACCTGTAATGGGATGTGCAGGCACAAAGCAGCCCACATCCTCACGCAGGACGCGGCGGGCGGCATCTATGACATCACGTTTTGTGGAGCCGACATCCATCACCAAAGTGTTAGGCGTGATCAGGTGGCGGATGGCTTTGAATGAAGCTTCAGTTGCCGACACAGGAACTGCCAGCAACACGATATCCGCCCCCGAAACAGCAAGCAGGGCCGAGGGTGCCTCGACATCAATCACGCCCATCTGACGCGCACGCTCCGTCGTGGAAGGCGACTTGCTGTAACCAACCACCCGCTTGACGAGGCCTGCGCGTTTGAGTGCCAGTGCAAACGAGCCACCCATCAAGCCGCAGCCAATTAGTCCCAATTGTTCAAACATCTGATGTCGCCTGTTTTTTATTATTCATTGACGGGATAAGTGCCCAGCACTTTGTAAAATGCACATAGCTGCTGTAGCTCAAGCAAAGCTTGTTGGACATGATGCTGCGAGGGGTGACCTTGCAGATCGATATAAAAATAATATTCCCACTGACCAGAGCGTGCAGGACGCGACTCAAAACGGGTCATGGATACACCGTGATTTTTTAAGGGCACCAGCAGATCATGCACTGCGCCTGGTCGGTTTGAAACCGACACCACCAAGCTGGTGCAATTTTTGTCAGATGCTGGCGGTGAAGGCAAGGTTTGAGGCAGGCAGACGACGGCAAATCGGGTACGGTTGAATGCATCGTCCTGAATACCGTGCGCAGTTGTGTACAGACCATACTGAGCCGCAGCACGCTCGCTGGCGATACCGGCCCACGCTGGGTTGGTTGACGCAAGACGTGCACCTTCTGCATTGCTGGATGCGGCTTGCCTGACGGCCTTGGGCAGGTGCGTGGTCAGCCAAGCCTGGCATTGCGCCAGAGCCTGAGGGTGAGCGTACACCGTCTCAATTCCCTCCATGCTCTCAGTCAAACGCAGCAGGTTGTGCCGTACCATCAAACTGGTTTCACCCACAATGTGCAGAGGCGAATTCAGGAACAGGTCTAGCGACCGTGAAACCACTCCCTCGGTGGAGTTTTCAACTGGAACGACGCCGTAGTGAGCTGTTCCCGAAGCGGTGGCACGAAATACTTCATCAATGCTGGGGCAGGGCACAGATTCAATGCTGCTGCCAAAAAATTGCAGGGCTGCCTGTTCGCTGAAAGTTCCAGCGGGTCCCAAATACGCCACCCGCATGGGCGATTCAAGTGCCAGGCAGGCTGACATGATTTCACGCCAGACGGACGCAATGTGCTCGCTTTTCAATGGCCCCGGGTTGGCATGCTGAATCTGCTCAATGACTTTAGCGACCCGGTCTGGCCTGAAAAAAGGCGTACCTTCGCGCTTTTTAACCTCGCCGACCTGCTCAGCTACTTTGGCGCGGCTGTTCAATAGCGCCAGCAGTTGTTGGTCAATGGCATCAATCTGGCCGCGCAGGTCAGCGAGATTCAGGTTCATTTTTTGGCTGCTGGCTTGCTGGCAGCTGCCGCAGGCGATTTGGGCGCAGTACCGATGATTTTGACGGCTGCATCATCAAAGAGTTTGGCTCGTGCTGAAACGTCTGCACGGGTCTCCATGATCAGCTGATTCACAAAAACGTTACCTAGTTCAGGCGCTGCAGCCTGGTATTTTTTGACGGCAGGAGACTCAAAAAAGGCCACCAGTTGCTTGAGTTCATCCAGCGAGAAACGGGCCATGTAGGCAGGTATCAAGCTGTCAGCGCTGGCTTTGTTGACCTTGTTGCTGATGATTTTCGATACATCGTCGTAATATTTTTTCAATTCGCCGTTCAGGCTTTGCGCTGTCTGGTCCAACTTTTCTTTAGGCACATCATTGCGGAGTTTGACGCCCCAGCTTTGAACAACATCCTGTGAAGCTGAGTCAGCCAACTGAGTGACCAGCCTTTCAAGCTCGGGACCCTGCTGCAAGGCAACTGCCTTGGTGGCCCATTCGAGTTTAGGATCAGGCGCTTGTGCCTGTGCCGTGACTGACATAGCCATGGCAGTCAATACCATGACTGTGAGTATTTTTTTCATTCGTTTGTATCCGGGTTAGGTGACGTTGCGTCAATTGACGGGTCACTGATAGATGGGTCGCTTGCGCTATCGTTCAAGGCCGCATCATTTTCAACAATTCGTTGCAAACCACTGAGCTGCGAACCTTCATCCAGGCCAATCAGCGTCACACCCTGGGTGGCCCTGCCCATTTCGCGGATTTCACTGACGCGTGTGCGCACCAGCACACCTTTGTCGGTGATCAGCATGATTTCATCGTCGGTATGTACCAGCGTCGCAGCCACAACCTTGCCATTGCGCTCACTTTGCTGGATGGCAATCATGCCTTTGGTGCCGCGCCCGTGGCGGGTGTATTCGGTAATAGATGTGCGTTTGCCGTAGCCGTATTGTGTGGCGGTCAATACGCTTTGCTGTTCATCTTCGGCCACCAGCATGGCAATCACGCTTTGACCTACATCCAGTGCCATGCCACGCACACCACGCGCATTGCGGCCGAGCGGGCGAACGTCGTCTTCATCAAACCGCACTGCTTTGCCACCATCACTGAACAGCATCACATCGTGTTTCCCATCGGTCAGCGCAGCGCCGATCAAATAGTCACCGTCGTCAAGATTGACTGCAATGATGCCGCCTTTGCGCGGGTTGTTGAATTCATCCAGCGCTGTCTTTTTGACCGTACCCATCGATGTGGCCATAAAGACATACTGGTCTGCCGGGAAGACGCGCTTGTCGCCCGTCAGTGCCAGTACGACGTTGATTTTTTCGCCCTCCTGCAGCGGAAACATGTTGACGATCGGCCGACCGCGTGAGCCGCGTGAGCCTGCGGGTACTTCCCACACCTTGAGCCAATACAGTCGCCCGCGGTTTGAAAAACACAAAATGTAATCGTGCGTATTGGCAATAAAGAGTTGGTCAACCCAGTCGTCTTCTTTGGTAGCCGTCGCCTGTTTGCCGCGTCCACCGCGCTTTTGCGAGCGGTACTCAGACAGTGGTTGGCTCTTGATGTAACCCGTATGTGACAGCGTCACCACCATGTCGGTCGGCGTGATCAGGTCTTCAGTGCTCAGGTCAAATGAGGAATGCTCAATCTGGCTGCGGCGCGCGCCCAGTTTGGTTTGACCAAACTCCTGTTTAATGGTGGCCAGCTCTTCACCAATGATGACGGACACCCGCCCAGGCTTGGCCAAGATATCCAGCAAGTCATCAATCTCGGCCATGACTTCTTTGTACTCGGCCACAATCTTGTCTTGCTCAAGTCCCGTCAAGCGCTGCAAGCGCATTTGCAAAATTTCTTGTGCTTGTGTTTCTGACAGTCGATACAGGCCGTCGCTACCCATGCCGTAAAGCATTTCCAGTCCATCCGGGCGGTAGTCATCAGCATTGACTACGCCGCCGTCCGCGCGCGTTCGGGTCAGCATTTCGCGTACCAGTTTGCTGTCCCAAGGCCTGACCATCAGTTCCGCTTTTGCAACTGGAGGCGTCGGCGCATTGCGGATGATGGCAATGAAGTCATCAATATTGGCCAGCGCTACGGCCAGGCCTTCGAGCACATGGCCGCGTTCACGTGCTTTGCGCAGCGTAAACACTGTTCGGCGCGTCACGACTTCACGGCGATGCGACAAGAAGACGGCGATCAAATCCTTCAAATTGCAAAGCTTGGGCTGGCCATTGATCAGTGCCACCATGTTGATGCCAAAGGTGTCCTGTAACTGCGTTTGCTTGTACAGGTTGTTTAGCACCACTTCGGGTACTTCACCACGTTTGAGCTCAATCACAAGGCGCATGCCGGATTTGTCGCTTTCGTCCTGAATATGGCTGATGCCTTCAATTTTCTTTTCATGCACCAGCTCGGCCATGCGCTCTTGCAGGGTTTTCTTGTTGACCTGGTAAGGCAGTTCATCAACGATGATGGACTGGCGCTGTCCTTTGTCGATGTCCTCAAAATGGCATTTGGCGCGCATCACTACTTTGCCGCGTCCGGTGCGGTAGCCGTCCTTCACACCATTGATGCCGTAAATAATGCCAGCGGTCGGGAAGTCCGGTGCCGGGATGATGTCCATCAGTTCATCAATCGTGGCTTCTGGGTTATTCAGCAAATGCAGGCAAGCGTCGACTACTTCGTTCAGGTTATGCGGCGGGATGTTGGTGGCCATACCCACCGCAATACCGCCCGACCCATTGACAAGGAGGTTAGGCAGGCGCGTCGGCATAACCAGCGGCTCCTGCTCACTGCCGTCATAGTTCGGACCAAAGTCGACAGTTTCTTTGTCCAGATCAGCCAGTAATTCATGCGCTATTTTTGCTAAACGGATTTCGGTATAGCGCATCGCGGCGGCGTTGTCCCCATCAACCGAACCGAAATTGCCCTGACCATCGACCAGCAAGTGGCGCATGGAAAAATCTTGAGCCATACGCACGATGGTGTCGTAGACCGACTGATCGCCATGAGGGTGGTATTTACCGATCACGTCACCCACAATACGGGCTGATTTTTTATACGGTTTGTTCCAGTCATTGTTCAGCTCGTGCATCGCAAACAGCACGCGCCTGTGGACTGGTTTGAGTCCGTCGCGGGCATCAGGCAGAGCCCGACCGACGATCACGCTCATCGCGTAGTCCAGGTAACTGCGCCTCATTTCTTCTTCAAGACTGATGGGCAGGGTTTCTTTAGCAAACTGGGTCATGAACGGTCTGGAGGAATATTTTTGTCGCATTGCGCAACGTTTAATCCCGCATTTTAGGGCCTGAGCCATATCTATAGGTTGTGGCTATACAGCAACAAAGAACCAAGTTTCTGAGTTGTGTGTCAGACGAATGCGATTGTGGGCTTGTACCAGTAATTGACTGTGGCACAATAAACGTAACGCTTTGGGTGATGGTCATTCAAAGCGTATAACTTATCAATCGCAGCCAGTCTGCGGCTTTTCTCTAGAGGAGAACCATGAAGAAACTCAACAAAGTGGCAATGTTGTTTGCTTCCGCAGCGCTCGTTACCGCCGCCGGTGCACAAACTATCGACAATTGGAGAAACGGTTCCAGCGAACTGGGCTGGAAAAACGGCACCAACGAACTGTGCTGGCGTGATGCCTTCTGGACGCCCGCAACGGCACTCGCAGGCTGCGATGGTGCTATTGTTCCTCGCCCAGCTGCTGCTCCAGCTCCAGCTCCGGCTCCAGCTGCTGTCGCCCCACGTGCTGCTGCTCCAGCACCTGCACCCGCTCCAGCAACTGTTGCAACCAAAGTTACCTACGCTGCTGACGCTTTCTTTGACTTTGACAAAGCTGTTGTCAAGCCAGAAGGTAAAGCCAAGCTGGATGACCTGATCGGCAAGATCAAGGGCATTAACCTCGAAGTCATCATTGCTGTCGGTCACACCGATGCTGTTGGTGGCGATAGCTACAACCAGAAGCTGTCGGTTCGCCGCTCAGAAGCTGTCAAGGCATACTTGGTGTCTAAAGGCATTGAGAAAAACCGCGTTTACACCGAAGGCAAAGGCGAGAAACAGCCAGTTGCTGACAACAAGACTGCCGAAGGCCGCGCGAAAAACCGCCGCGTCGAGATCGAAGTTGTTGGTACACGTGCCAACAAGTAATCCCTTAAGATTGCTTTGAAAAACCGCGCTCCGGCGCGGTTTTTTTATGCCCGAACGATAATCAGCTTATGCAAACCCAAGACAACTTCGACCCGGCCGAACTTGCCAAATTTTCTGACCTCGCTCACCGTTGGTGGGACAAGGAAAGCGAATTTCGCCCTCTTCATCAAATCAACCCCCTGCGACTGGACTGGATTCAGAACCTGATCCCCCTCAAAGGTCTGCGTGTGCTTGATGTTGGTTGTGGTGGCGGCATTCTGGCCGATGCCATGGCGCGCCAGGGCGCCAACGTGTTGGGCATCGACTTGGCCAGCAAAGCCCTCAAAGTCGCCCAACTGCATGCCCTGGAAGCAAAAACTGAAGGTGTCGACTACCGTGAAATCAGTGCCGAAGCGCTGGCTGCCGAGCAGCCCGGTACTTTTGATGTGGTCACCTGTATGGAAATGCTGGAGCATGTGCCAGACCCGTCACTCGTGGTGAAAGCCTGCGCCACCTTGGTCAAACCGGGTGGGCATGTGTTTTTTTCCACCATCAACCGCAACGCCAAAGCCTTTTTGTTTGCCATTGTGGGTGCTGAATACGTACTCAATTTGCTGCCACGCGGCACGCATGAATATGCCAAGCTGATCAAACCCAGTGAGCTGGCGGCACATTGCCGAGCTGCAGACTTGAATCTTACCTATACCAAAGGCTTGCAGTACAACCCGCTGACCAAAAACTACTGGCTCGACGCTGACACCAGCGTCAACTACATGTTTGCAACCGTTAAGTCCTGACATGTTTGAAAATATTGATGCGGTGCTGTTTGACCTGGATGGCACGCTGATTGACAGCGCACCTGACCTGGGCGCTGCCGCCGACAAAATGCGTACAGATCGCGGCTTGCCTTCACTGCCATTGGCCGATTACAGGCCAATGGCCGGTGCTGGTGCGCGCGGCATGCTGGGTGTGGCTTTTGGCATGGCGCCAGGCCACGCTGATTTTGAGGTCCTCAAAGAAGAGTTTTTTAAAAACTACGAAGCCTGCATGACCGAGCGCACCTATGCGTTTGATGGCATTGCTGAATTGATAGTGAAGCTTGACCAGACCGGTCTCAAATGGGGTGTAGTGACCAACAAATCTGAGCGTTTCGCATTGCCCCTGACCCGCGCTATGCCACTGTTCAGTACCGCGCAAACGATTGTCGGCGGCGACACCACGCCCCATGCCAAACCGCATCCGGCGCCGTTACTGGAAGCCGCCCGCCAGATAGGCATCGCCCCTGAAAGGTGTTTGTACGTTGGCGACGACGAACGCGACATCATCGCCGGACGTGCAGCGGGTATGCCCACTGTGGCAGCAGCTTACGGGTACCTGGGAGCCGTCGCCGCCACCGACCACTGGCAGGCTGATGCCACCATTGCAACGCCTCTTGACTTGCTGGGGCTCTTGCAATTGTCAGTATTGCCTTAAACTATCTGGCTGGGGCTGCATTGGTTTCGACGTGGGTTCGGACGCGGTGTGGTGCATGTCGAGCTGAGTGTGCTCGTAAAACTGATTCAAACAAACTAACTGCAAACGACGAACGTTTCGCACTCGCAGCTTAATTGCCTGTGAGCTTTACAACAGCAGGCCGATGGGCTGGGCAAGGGGTTTTTAGCGCAAGTTAAAAAGTCCAGGCTGTAAAGATAATTTTATCGGCTGGGCTCTAGCTGGGTACCTTAGCTAGGGTTGAGAAAATAGGGTGCTGGCGTCCTGTGTAGCGTGCGACTGCGCGACACAGGTGGCGAGACTCAAACCAGACCGCTAAACATGTAGATCTGCCCGAAGAAGGCTTGCGGACGGGGGTTCAAATCCCCCCAGCTCCACCAAACCGTTAAAAAGCCGCTGAAATCAACGTTTCAGCGGCTTTTTCATGCCTTTTTGGGTGCCAAATCGGCCTCTAGACCAATGAATACGGGCGCAAGCAGCTCCCAAAAATATAGCTATTTAAAGAGTTACTGCGTCGCCCCCAGCGCCAGCGCAGCTGCCTTGGACGCTGCCAGTGCCTCCACATCAGGCGCAACCAGCGTGCGCCAGCCGCTCAGGTGCTGGGCGGTAATGCCAGCCAGCGCGGTGATCCACGCCGGGCTGTCGTTCATGCACGGGATGTAGCTGAACTTCTCGCCACCAGCGTGCAAAAAAGCTTCACGCGCTTCCATGCTGATTTCTTCCAGCGTTTCCAGGCAGTCACCGGTAAAGCCAGGGCAGACAACATCAACGCTTTTGACGCCTTCTTCGGCCAGCTTGATGAGCGTGGGCTCGGTATACGGCTCCAGCCATTTGGCTTTGCCGAAGCGGGACTGGAACGTGACCTGCAGCCGGTCTTTGGGCAGTTGCAGCTTTTCGGCCACCAAGCGGGCGGTTTTGTAGCATTCGCAGTGGTAGGGGTCGCCCAGCTGCAGGGTGCGCTCTGGCACGCCATGAAAGCTCATGACCAGTTTGTCGGCCTGGCCGTTAGCCGCCCAAAAGGTTTGAATCGATGCGGCCAGCGCGGCAATGTAGCCAGAATCATCGTGGTAATGGTTGACGAACCTGAACTCGGGCAGCCTGCGCACTTTGGTGGCCCAGGCATAGACCGCGTCAAATACGCTGGCGGTGGTGGTGGCGCTGTACTGGGGGTAAGCGGGCATGATCAACACCCGGGTCACGCCATCGGCTTTGAGCGCGTCAAGCTGCGCCGCTACTGACGGGTTGCCGTAACGCATGGCGTAGCGCACCTGCACATGGTGACCCAGAGCTTGCAGCTCAGTGCCCAGCAAGCCCGCCTGCTTTTGCGTCCAGACTCTTAAAGGCGAGCCCTCGGGCATCCAGATGCTGGCGTATTTGGCGGCCGATTTTTTCGGGCGAATGCGCAAGATGATGCCGTGCAAAATGGCCAGCCACAAAAGGCGCGGAATTTCAACCACACGCTGGTCGCTTAAAAATTCAGCCAGGTAGCGGCGCAGGGCAGGGGCGGTGGGTTCGTCAGGCGTTCCAAGGTTGCAATACAAAACGGCTGTACAAGCTGTTGTTTTGGCGACGTCGCCATGCGTAAAAGTGGGTTCAGTGGTGAAAGGCATGGGTTATTCTCCCCCACCTGCTTATTGTTTACCCATGCTCAACTTAAAAATAATCCAAGCCATCACGATAGACCTTGACGACACCCTCTGGCCTGTATGGCCCGCCATTCAAAGAGCAGAAATAGCACTCGACAACTGGCTCAGCCAGCACGCACCCATGGCCGCAGCCCTGTTTGCCGACGCTGTAGTCCGCGACGAAATACGCAGCTATATCGTCCAAACCCGTCCCGAGCTCAAACACAACCTAAGCGCTGTGCGCCGCGAGGCCATTCGCACAACGCTGTACCGCGCCAAAGAGGACCCCTTGCTGGCAGAGGCTGCCTTTGAGGTTTTTTATGCCGAAAGAAACCGCGTCAACCTGTTTGACGACGCCATTTTGGCGCTGAAGTTTCTGTCGGCTCGCTTCCCGATAGTGGCTTTGTCCAATGGCAATGCAGACATCGGGCGCATTGGCATCAAACCCTACTTTCGCGCCAGCATCAGCGCCCAGGCCTTTGGTGTGGGCAAGCCCGATGCGCGAATTTTTCATGCGGCGGCAGGTGCGGTAGACGTCAGCCCAGCCAACGTGCTGCACATCGGCGACGATGCCGGCCTCGACGTGCTGGGCGCGCTGAACGCCGGCATGCAAACCGTCTGGCTCAATCGGGACGAGAGCCAGTGGGGCCACTCGGAGGCCCCCCACATCACCGTGACCAACCTGAGGCAGTTGTGTGACCACCTGGAGGCTGGTGAGCCGCTGGAATCCTGAAAAATGCTCAAGAACGCCTATTTTGAGCATTTTCAGGTGCCAAATCGGCCTCTAGCCCAATAAATACGGGCGCAAGCAGCTACTGAATTAATAGCGTTTTGATCGCAGTCAAAACTCCACGGCTTGATGATTTTGAGTCTTGATAAACATCGCGCCTTGGCGCGGGCGTTGGTTTGACGGGTGCGAAGCGCCTGTCCAACCAACGCCTACGGCCAGAGCTCATATCCCAATCGACTAGACTGCGCAGGCATTCGCAGAGCCGCAGAAGAGGGTTCCGGCCAGAGCTCATATCCCAATCGACTAGACTTAAGTGATTCGTCTGTGAAGCCGATGTGTCGTTCCGGCCAGAGCTCATATCCCAATCGACTAGACTAGGCGTGCCAGATTTGCTCGTGGGCTACATGTTCCGGCCAGAGCTCATATCCCAATCGACTAGACTAACAAAAAGAGGTGACAGCATGACTAAGTTGTTCCGGCCAGAGCTCATATCCCAATCGACTAGACTTTTCCCTGATTGACATTAAATAAATTAGTTGTTCCGGCCAGAGCTCATATCCCAATCGACTAGACTACGACAGCTTTGATGGTCAAGGCTGGCTCGGTTCCGGCCAGAGCTCATATCCCAATCGACTAGACTTGCACCACCAGCACCAGGGGGTGAGGCCATGTTCCGGCCAGAGCTCATATCCCAATCGACTAGACTGCGCACATCAAATAGAGAAGCCGGACTTTTGTTCCGGCCAGAGCTCATATCCCAATCGACTAGACTAAAAAGGCGCAGGCGTACTTTGATTGTCCAGTTCCGGCCAGAGCTCATATCCCAATCGACTAGACTAGCCTCAAGCAGCCGAAACCACGCAGGGTAGTTCCGGCCAGAGCTCATATCCCAATCGACTAGACTAACTGAAATACTCGGCCGATTAGACGCTATGTTCCGGCCAGAGCTCATATCCCAATCGACTAGACTAGGTCGGCGATAACCCCTTGATTTATCAAGGGGTTTTTCGTTTCTGGACTTTTAAATTCAGTTGAAAACCAGCAATGGTTTTTGACTTGCGGCTTCATTTTTTGTATCGAAAAACTAAAAAAGATCAAACTGGTCAGGCGCTTTGTTCGCAGGTTGCTTGGCTTGGCCGTGGTACGAGATGATGCGCTCGTATTGCTTGTCGGTAAATTGCAGCACGTTGACTTTACCCCCCAGTGGTAACGCATTTTCTACCTTTTTGCACAAAGTATCTACCTGCGCCTGACTGGTGCAAAACCGCATATAGACCGAAAACTGCGACATGGCAAAGCCGTGGTCAAGCAAGCCATTGCGAAAGTCAGTCGCGGCCTTGCGCTCGATTTTTTCAACGACTGGCAAATCAAACATGACTACCAGCCACATGAGTCGGTATCCTGAAAGCATGCAAGTACCTCCATAAAACCCTTCGCGACAGCCGTTGCTATTCGTCGCCTAGCGCTGCTGCAAGCGCCAACGGCAAACCGGGCAAAGGCAAGTCCAGCTTGTCTCGCTCCCCCAAGTAAACTTGCGCCAGCGACGTACACAGCTTTTGCGCACACACCATCACGGGCGTGGCTCCGGCGTCGGTTTGCATGTCGTCATACAGCGTGCGCACCAATGCGCGTTTGGTCTCAGGGGTGACTTCGTCTTCACCGTTGCGTTTGAGCTGCCACACCTTCAAGTCGATCATGGGCCGAAAGGGCTCCATCAGGTCATCGACCAGGCGCATGGCGTTGTTGTCATTGCTGTGGTGCAGGCCAATGCCGGGGTGCAAGCCAGCGGCCACCACGGCGCGTGCTGTGGTGGCGCGCAGCACGGTGTAGCCGTAGTTCAATAGGCCATTCGTGCCGCCCGCGTTTTGGTCACGCCTGAAGGCATTGCCAAACAGCAGCCCCCAGTAACGGCGCGCGCCTTGCGCTTCCAGATTTTCAGGATCACCGCTTTTAACTCTGGCCGCCAGCGCAGTCAGCGGTGCTGTGGGTGCGCCTGTGGCTTCAAGTGCTGCGGCTTGTTGTTCCAGCTTGGCGCGTACAACGCTGGCCCACAGGCGCTTGTGTGTAGGCTGGCTGGCGGCTATTTGCGCTTCAATGCGTTTGGACTGTTCAAAGTTGCCTTCAATCGGCAGCAGCATGCCAACCGCATTGTGATTGGCTGCACACAGCACAAACGGCGCACCGCGTTCGGCCAAAGCCACCAGCAGGTTGTTGGTGTAGCTCAGGCCATGCGCGTTAGCAATCACGGCGGCAATATCGTCCAGCGGAATTTGCCCCAGCTCTTTGCGCTCGCCCTCGGTGTCGCGCACCACCATAAAGCCGCGATGCAACAACAAGTGCCGCCTGTCATCGGCCACTTCAACGATGCGGCCAATCATGTTGGCTACGCCTTGAAGCCTGGGTCGTTGAGTTCACCGATGGGGGAGATGGTGATGCGGCGGGCCTCAGACTTTTGCATTGAACCTGCGGTTTTGAAAATATACGAAATTTCTTTGGTTCGAGTTCGCGCATCTACGTTGGCTTCGATAGTCGCTGCAAATGCCATAACCCCATCGCCGCTCATTTTGCACAGTCGCAGTGTTTTAATCTCGCCATCGTGGTTTAACCGAACAAAGTCTCCTCGAATCAACCGCATTGCGAGCGGTCGCTCGCTCATGCTTAGGCTGAAATGCTTGAGCCGCGCAAGCCCAGACGTGCGTACTAACTGATAAGCCTCAAAAGTTGAAATAACTTCACCTTCCCACTTTCCCTTTTCGTTGCGGACAATCTCAATGCAATAGTTACTGTCACCCTTGTACCCTTTGTAAGGTCGAGGCGAGCCATCTGGCAACACACCATGCCTGTGCACCGCTTTGGCATTGCCAAACTCAATCACTTTCAGGTTGTCTTCGATGTAGGTGCGCTTGCCCTCGACTTGCTTGTGAACACGCACGCGGCCATTGCCTAGCAAGCCATAAGCGGTGTCGTTGTGCATCGCACCTTCATGCCCATGATCAGGCTTATGACTCACCCAAATACGGCTAACTGCAAGCATCACATGTGCCCGATAAGTTGGCCAAGGATCGGGCATGGTTTCAACCAGCCGATTTAGCTGCTTTTCACGCGCATCAGCACTGGCTTTTGCAAAGCGCTGCAGCAGTCCTTGGTCGGTCACGCCAATCACACATGCATCTACAGCATGGTGTCGGTGGTCATTTCGGTTCTTTTCACCGTTAATGCCCAGCACATCGTTCAAACCAAACTTGCCTCGCAGCATGGCGGTCATTTGGCCGGGGATCACCCGCGTGTCTTGTGGGCAAATCAGGCTCATGTATTCGCGCGCCACTTTGCTTAAATATTTTGTGTCGTTCAGCGCACGAGCTAGAAAGCCCTTGTCATCTTTTAGCCAGCGCTCCATGCCGTCTTCTGCAAAGCGACTGCGTTTTGCACGCGGCATCAGTTCTGCGCGCTGCAAGATGGCTGAATAGTCAAAGCCTTGAACTTGGTTTTTGCCAAACGCGTCCCACGGCGTTTGGTTGCCTTTGTAGCGGTTGGCGTGCCGCATCGATACGGTTTTATTGTTCAGGCTGTCGTCCAGCGTTTGTGAAAACGGCAAGATATGTTCAATCTCCACCTCATCACTTAGCAGCATGGCCGCGCTGATTTGCACCCCAGAATACGGGCAACGTCGTTCTGCCGGGTCAAAGCTCAGTTCCTCCCACAGCACCATTTTTTGCAAGTCAGCGCCACGTACGCGTTCTTCACTGATGTGCAAGATACCGGCAATCAACGTGCGGTGGCGCTGGTTTCGGATCTGATTGAATGCTTGGCGCGCGGTAACACAGCGTTGGCATGTGCAACCAGTTTTTAATTTGAACGGTTCCTGATCCTTTATTGAGTGATCTTTGCTTTGCTTCAAGTCCCGCGCTACCTCCACAATCACCTGGCTCGGGTGACCGTAGCGTTTGATGAGGGCATTCACCACCAGCCGCACCTGGTTCAAACCAATATGTACCGTCGGATTAGCGATACGACCAAAGCGCTTTTCAGGTGTGTCGTCCAACTTGCCAGTGCCAAAACCTACATGGCGCTGCAAGGCTTCGCCGTAGTAGGGCAGTGCGAGGAAGGCATGCAAGTCAAATATTTCGCCTGTGGCAAGGTCAACTCGCTTATGACCCGTGTCAAAGGTTCGCCCAGGTACTTCGCCATACGTGTTTAGACGACTGTGATGGTCAAAGCCAGCCGCAATCACGGCTTTGTCGTAAGTAGTGACTTCGTGACGTAGCGCTGGCAGGATTCGGGCAAGTGCTTTGGCGCTCAAGCTGCCGTAGCCCTCGGGCAGTGCGACGTTGGCCAGTTTTTCGGCACGAGATTCATCCACGCCCGTTTCACTTTGCAACCACGCAACCAGTTTGGCTTCGTTTTCTTCTTTCACCAGTTGGAAAACGATGGCGTCTTGCTTGGCTTCGTCAAAAGCCCACCAATCATCGCCAAACAAATCTTTTTTGCTCAAGATAGCGCTGGTGGCGTTGCCTTTGAGTTCAAGTCGTTTGGCATCGGCCAGATTGAACTTGACGGTGCCACTTAGCCCAAGCAACTTCGGGATAGCGGTTTTAAAACTCTTGTGGCCTGTTTCAAGTGCCTCGGCCAGCTTGTTGCGTTGTTCAAGCGTCAACGCCTGTTCCCTCAAGCCATTGCCCAAAATTCGCAAATTCGCCAGTTCTTGATAAATACGAAAGCGCTGCGTACTGGGCAAAGCCAGCGGCGCACGCATCTCCTCTGGTAGTAGCGTGCAACGACCTGGTATGACTGGCTTTAGCGGGCGCTGGAACAGCAATGCGTCTTTAAGCTCATCGCGCGCGGTGTTGTTGAACAGTGCAGAATTGAAGGCCGCCTGCGCTACCCAAAGCGCATCAAATTCTGCCTCAATCATGGCGCGGTCTATGTAGAGGTCATAGCTCTTGTTTATTCCCGGTTTGCCATTGTCTTTTATGACTTTTACTTCACGGTAACGCGCTCGCACCAGTTCGCCAGCAGCGTCGCGTTTATGTAGCCATTCCCCGACAGTACGGCTGCCCGTGTCCAGTAGTTTCTGACGCAGCGTTTTAATGGCGTTTTTTAGCGCGCTTGAGTCGTTATCGGGTTTGTCGGTTTTGCGGTTACTTTTAAATCCGCGCCGCTGATTGATATGGAACAGTGCCCGGCCAAACTCGGCGGGGCTCAAGGCCGCATCAAGCCCTTTGGCTCGCAACGTGTAAGGGTTCAGCGTTTCAAGCGCTTTGCGCTCTGCTTCAATCTTGGGGAAAAAGCCATGCGTTACTAGCGCTTGCATCATGCGCGCCTTACGCTTGATCAAGCGGTCACGCCTCCGCCGCATGGCGCGGGCTTCACGCCGCGTAACGGCTAGTGACGAGCCGTCTTTGGGGTTGCGGCCATCTGAAAATATCCGAACACCTGCTTTGATCACTGCGCACGGCTGGTTTTCCGCGTTAAGCCGAATCATTGCCCAGCCGAGTGATGTCGAGCCTAAATCCAAAGCCAAGCGATAGCGCATACCTTGTGACATCGTTCCCCCCCCTTACTGTTTTAAAAAGAAGTCCGGTTTGTACCGTGTTTTGAGTTATATTTCAAGCACTTATCGATTGGGATATGAGCTCTGGACGCTAACAAGCTGAAGCAAGTAATTGCCAGATGCACCAAATGGAAAGCCGCTACATGCGGCTTTCGTCTTTTCTGGGTTTGATGAGCCAGACATTTAAAATGTGGTTTTTGCGCTATTTTTGGTCATTTTTAAGTATCAAATTAGCCTATATCCCAATAAATACGGGCGCAAGTGGCTACTAAATTAATAGCAGATTGTGCGGCCTCACAACAAGCCGGCAGCCTGCAATCCCGACCGCACAGCGCCTTCTAGCGTGGCCGGGTACGGGCCTTCTGTGTAGTCGCCGCAGGCTAGCAGGCCGGGTGCGATTTGCTGGCCGGGGCGTTGCAAGCCTGGGGTGCAGGCAAACGTTGCGCGCTTTTCAACCACTGTTTGCAGGATGTGCAAATCTTTGATGCCTAGCTGATTGGCGGCTTGTCCTGTTACCAGCGGGTTTAACTCGGCGCTGCCCTGCTGGCTGGCGCTGATAACAAAAGCCAGCAAGTCAGCCGGGCCGCCGAGCTGGCCACGGTCAAATACAAACTGGGCGGGATGCAAAGCGTCGGAGCGCAGTGCCAGCATGGGCTGGGGCAGGCTTTTACCTGGCGCCATGGCGTAAACGGTGGCGATGGCTTCGTGGTGCAGGCCCTCTGTCAAGGTCAGCCAGTCGGCGCATGGCAGGTTGCTGCTGCGCACCAGGCGCGCTGCCTCAAGCGGTGGGCAGGCCAGAATGACACGGTCAAACGGGCCGAGGTCAGCGTCCGCATTGCCCACCAGACGCCATGGCTGGTTGTCGCCCGCCGTGACGCTTTGTATTCTGATGCCCAATCTCGCTTTGCCACCGCGCGCCGCCAGCCATGCCAGGGCCGCGTCTGGCAGCAGGGCGCTTAAATCAGCTTTAGGCAGTAACAGGTTGGAGCCTCCTTGGGGTGCAAAAAGCGAGTCTTTCAAAACGGTCAAAAATACCTGGCCACTGGCTCGGTCTGCAGGTGTGTTCAGTGCGGATACGCACAAAGGCTCAATCAGCGTGGCCATAACGCGCGGCGACAAGCCTTTGCACAAGTCAGCGACGGATTGCTGCGGCGAACATTTGAATTTGCGTAATTGCCAAAGCGTTGCGGTCTTAAGCAGCGAGAGCTTGTCTGCCCAAGACCAACCGCTGGCGCGCAAGATGCCCACCAGCGCGTCAAGTGGCGCAGGCAAGCTGGGTAACCTCAAACCGCTGCCGTCCGGGAACTGCATGATCAGCGGTATGCGTTGCAGGCTGGCCTTGATGTCAACCCCGACATCCGCCATCAGCTTGAGAGTTTCTGAATACGCGCCAATCAGAATGTGCTGGCCGTTGTCCAGGCTCAGGGTTTGGCCGTCATGCGCCACATCCAGCCGCCGGGCGCGACCACCGGGTGTGCGGCTGGCTTCAAAAACCGTGACGTTGTGACCCAGTCGGGTGGCCTTAACAGCAGCGGCGCAGCCTGCCCAGCCAGCGCCGATGACGGCAATATTAACTCCTGATTTCATAGCTGCTTACGCCCGTATTTATTGGTCTATAGGCATATTAGATGCGCTAAATCTTGCCCAGCGCCTGGGTTTTCCAGGCCAGGTAAAACTTGCGCAGTGGCGTCAGGCTGATGCGCTGGTGCAGCACCTGGTAATCGCTCAGTGCAATTTCTTTTAAAAGCGTGCGGTAAATGCTGGCCATCATCAGGCCGGGCTTTTGCGAGCGACGGTCGGCTGCGGGCAGCATGGCCAGCGCTTCGTCGTACAGCGCCAGGGCACGCTCGGTTTGAAACTGCATCAGTGCGGTAAAGCGGCTTGAATATTCGCGCTTTAACAGCTCGTGCGCCTTCACGTCAAACTGCTGTAGCTCAGACATGGGCAAGTAAATGCGGCCACGCTGCGCGTCTTCACCCACGTCGCGGATGATGTTGGTCAGCTGAAAAGCCAGGCCCAGTTTGTGCGCGTAGGCGGTGGTCTCAGCTTGCGTTTGGCCAAAAATGTTGGCGGCCACTTCGCCCACAATACCAGCCACCAGATGGCAGTAGCGCTGCAGGCCAGCAAAGTCCAGGTAGCGGGTTTGGGTCAGGTCCATCTGGCAGCCTTCAATCACGGCTTGCAAATGCCGTGCTTCAATGCTGTAGGTGGCTGTCAATGGCATCAGCGCTTTCATGACCGGGTGGCTACTCTGACCGGCAAATGATTTGGTCACTTCAGACTGCCACCAGGCCAGCTTGGTATGGGCCACGCCTGGGTCTTGCACCTCGTCAACCACGTCGTCAACTTCGCGGCAAAAAGCATAAAACGCCGTGATGGCGGCGCGCCGGTCTTTGGGTAAAAACAAAAAGGCGTAATAAAAGCTGCTGCCGGACGAAACGGCTTTGTTTTGTACGTATTGCTCGGGTGTCATCTTGCTAATTGTTGCATGGCGGGTGAGCGTGAATTTTGACAAATAGAGCAAGGAGTTGGCGATACAACCATGTACAAGTATTAACCAAGACTGCCTGATTGGCCGGTAAGGCAGATGGTTTGTAACTTCACTTAGCGGCAGATCTGGGTGGGCCGTATTATGTAGACTATCAAAAAATGTGCAATTGACTTGCTGTTTGAGCGGCAGGCGAATTCTAGGATGTGAAGTAATGACACTTGAAACAAAGCTTTTCTCCAAGCTGGAGCCCCATGCCAAGCGCATCAAAGACGGTGAGGGTAATGATTTTGATTACCTGCCAGCTGTGCTGTTGCAGCTTTTGGAGGAGCAAAAGCGTCAAATCCAACATCTGGATGACTCTGTCAAGCTCTTAGATTCCATCAAAAGTACGGTAGTTTCCATCGGCGTGGCTAGCAAAACGCATATCGCTGCATTTGAAGCAACTGCGCAAAGCAAAATGGATCAGTTGGAGGCGGCCATAAAGGACACACAAACCCAGATCCAAAGTTCACAATCGCACTTTACTGAGCAGATTTTCGGAATTGCCAATGCGCAGGCAGGGTACACGACGAAGATCCACGAAGGTCTGAGCGCCATTGGTTTGCAAATTGAATCGCTTGACGCAAGCTCTCAACGGTCTCAAGTTAAGTTCATACGAATACTGATTGCTGGGTTAGTTGCATCTACCGTAATGATCGGATTGGCAATCGCAATATTGCTGAGGCATTAATGCCTACTATTCAGGAAGTCGTCAGCGACCACCGCAAGCACTATCTGGATCGCAAATTGGCCAGGAGCCCGCTGCTGCATTTTTCGCCAGGCTCGCACCGCGTCGATCTGCATGAGTTGTTTCGCGGCATTCAACCCAATCTCCCGTCGGTCGATCGCAACTCTAACGGGGTCTCGAATCCGCAGTCATTGGTGCGCAACCTTTTAGAGGGTCATTTTGAGGGTGCAATCCACGGTGTCCGTTCTGCAACCATCAAGAAGCTGGAGCGAATGCAAAAAGCTGCTAGTGACAGCATGCACAGCACTGGTCAGCACACATTATTTTTGGGCTATCCCTGCATAGTCCTGCCAGCGGCTGGTGGTAAGTCAAAGTTGGCGCCGCTAACCCTTTTTGCGGTACAGATCGTCATCAGCAGCCAAAGGCTCACGATTCGACGGGTGTTGGATTCCAATGATCAAGGCGTGCGCGTGGCCTCCGACGCTTTGCTGAATCGCCTGGTGTGCGCGTATGTCAAAAGAGAATTTGATGTTGCCCTTAATGGCAATGAGCATCGTTTTGAAATTAAAGGTGCGGATTTGGAGAACCGGGTCCAGCACGTGCTGTCGCCATGGAAGGGTATCAAACGTGAGTTTAGTTTCCCGCAGACCTCAGAGGTAATTACCAAGGAAGAGCTTAAACGACTCGATCCAACCAGTAATGATCCGTACATTGCCGATCATGCCATTCTGGGTTTGGCAGAGTTCTCCGGGCAGGCTTTGATTGATGACCTAGATCAAATAGAAAAGGCCTTTGAAGAAGGGCTGCTTTGTCCCCCGGCGCTGGCCAAACTGGTGATGTCGGCTTCGGACCATGTTGACCACGAGGCCGTCGAGCCGGGAGTTGAGTCCAGAAAATGGCTGGTAGAAAAAAGCGATCCCAGCCAAGAATGCGTGGTTTGGTCACAAAAAGCCAATTCCCTGGTCGTACTGCAAGGGCCACCCGGCACGGGTAAATCGCAAACCATTGTCAATATCGTGGCCGATGCGCTGGCACAAAAGAAAACGGTCATGGTGGTATGCCAAAAGCGCTCCGCCATCGAGGTGGTCTACAAACGTCTGTCGGCGGTGGGGCTGGGTGAGCTGGCTGTTTTGGTCGATGACATCGACAAGGATCGCCTTAAGGTTGTGCGCCGAATTGATGGCATCGAGGTGGAGTTTCATTCCGATTTGCTGCATGAGCGCGAGCGAACCACCGTCGCCAACAACATTCTGACCGATGAAAACCGTATTGATGCTGTCATCGAGGCTATCAACGACCGCACCGACGGCAATTTTCCCAGTCGACTTCGGTTTGGGGACATCAAAGCATTGCTCAAAGAATTACGGTTTTTGAATCCCTCAACCAACTGGTCCCCACAGTTAAAGCAAAGTGTTGGCAAGATGATGGGGGAGGGCTTCACGCTGGAGGATTTAAAGCGCTCGATCATTGGCTTTCATCAGATTGATGCAGAGGCGCGTCGATTGCGATACGGCCAGAACTCCTGGACTGAAGTTGACGTCACACTGGAGGCTAATCAGGAGTTGTTGCAAGAGGTCCTGAGTCATTGTGAAACCGCCCGTGATTTGGGTGGCGAATTCTCCAATGGCGGAACGCCAGTACACCACGATAATCAAACATCATGGGTTGCCGAGCATCCATGGTTGCACCGGGAAGACAGCGGCTTTCCTGTGAGTGGTTTGCTGAGTACCACACGCCAGCGTTACGAGTTTGGACAATTTCAATTTTGGATTGAAGCGATCCGAAAAATGGCCGTCGTCAATCCAGCAGTTGACGCTGACGCGCTCGCAGCGGCGTTAAAGGTAGGCACGTTGAATCTCGAATTTTTGAAAACGCTGGTCGAAGACGCGCGCGAACTGCGTTCACTGCTGGCGCTCAAATCGAATATCGCTAGTCATCCGGTCTTGCGTGTGGTCGACGAACATTTGCCAAAGGAGCGCGGCAACTGGACGACGCATATTCACGCCATAGCGCTTCACACTTGGCTGCGTGAACTACTCAAGCGCCAGCAAGATGGCTTCAGGGACGCACCCAAGATATCGGCAATGGTGAAGCAGCTTGGTGCGGCACTCAAAGACAAGCGAGAACTTGATGCGTTGGATATTCTCAATGGTTATCAGGGAAGGGTGGACGCACGCAACACGCTAAAAAATCGTAATTTGCTGCGCCTGCGCGCTGGACAAGGCAGGCCCAAGACCAGCTTGCGCAAATTGTATTCAGACGGGATGCCACTGCTTAACAACGTTGTCCCGTTGTTATTGGTTAGCCCTGAGACAGCTTCATCCATGCTGCCTTTAAAGGCGGGACTATTTGATGTTGTGGTGATCGATGAGGCGTCGCAGATGTTCGTGGCGGAAGCCTTGCCGATGTTGTTTCGCGCCAAGCACGCCGTCATTGCCGGCGATCGACAGCAAATGCCGCCCGCCGATTTTTTCGCATATTCCGATACGGAGGATGAGGACGGCAATGAAGAGGAGTTGGATGGCGAGCTTGATCCACTTGTGGCGGCCTCTGGCGTGTACCGCTTGCTAGATGCCTCTGACAACGCGTTACCGGCGGCCAGTCAATCCAGACTCAGCTTGTTGGTGCACTACCGTTCGGAGCGCAAAGAACTCATCGATTTTTCTAACCACGCCTTCTACGACGGTAAGCTGATCATTCCAGCAGGCAATGCGGAGTTGCCGCCATTCATGCAAGCAGCCATTGAGTTTGAAAATGTTGATGGCCAATTTGTGCGCGGCGTCAATGAGATTGAGTGCCGTCGCATCGTCGAGATTTTGAGAAATATCTGGCTTGTGCGCGAAAATCTGCGCCCCACCGTAGGTGTCATTGTTGCCAACGCCAAGCAGCGCGATCGTGTAATGGAAGTGTTGCAAGAGGAGTGCGACCGTGATGCAAAGTTTCGCAGCGCCTACGAGCAGGAGGACGATCGCAGTGCCGATGGGGAGGATGTCTCATTTTTCGTGCGCAGTGTTGAGCACGTGCAAGGTGATGAACGTGACCTCATCATTTTCGGCCTGACATACAGCGGCAGCAGTCGCGCATATGGTCCGCTGAACGCCAAAAATGACGGACGCAAACGCCTGAATGTAGCGATTACTAGATCCAAGCGCGGCATGATTGTGCTGACTTCGCTTACTGTCAGTCATATATCCAACGCGGCGGAAAAAGGCTCGCAGGAGCGGTACTACGTCTGGCAATACCTGAACTACGCCCGTGCCGTCGCTGCACACGATCATCAGGGGGTCGAACGAGTTCTCAATCAGCTCAACGATCAGCGCCACGAGGATAGAGTGGCCGCTAGTGCAACAGAGTCACCGTTTGAGGAAGATGTCAAACGATTCGTTGAGTCCTTGGGCTTGCATGTCGATTGCCAGGTTGGGGAAAGCGGCTTTCGCATTGACTTGGGTGTGCGTGTTAGCAAAGAAAGCCGCAACTACCTGTGCGGTCTTGAGTGCGATGGCGCGCGCTATCACTCGGGCTGGCGTGCAAGAACAAGCGACGTCTGGCGGCAGGAGATTCTGGAAGCAAAGGGCTGGAAGATCCTGCGCATATGGAGTACGGACTGGTTTGAAAATTCAGAAGAGGCAAAAAACAAGCTAGCAAAAGAGCTACTGGCGTTACGTGAAGCGGTTCAAGCCAAGTCTGTGTTCACGCAACACCAGTTCATTAGGCGTGCAAGCATCGATCAAGTGGCCGATGAGTCTATCGACAAAAGCAGTATCAGCATCCTCAAGAATGCCAAAGCTACGAAAATAATTGATGCAACCAAAGTGTTGGCTCCAATTAATCTTCAGTCCGAAACGAAAAGTACAGTGCAAACTCCTGCAAATGCTGAATTTTGTGTCGAGGTTGGTGACACTGTGGATTACGAATATCTTGACGATGGGCGACTTGCTAGTGCGCAAATAGTGCGTGGCATCGGAGACCCCACAAGTGGCAGTATCAACCGCGATAGTGCTTTGGCTAAGGCGCTGTTGGACGCGGTGAGCGGCGAAACGATTGAATTTTTGTCGCCTAAGGGTAGTGTCAATCTGAAGGTGCGAGCGATCCACAGGCATTAACCTTGGCAACGAATGCCGCGAACTGCCTCAAGTTCCAACGCACCGAGAAGTACTCCGTATAAAGTTGCCATATACTTAAGCTATATACAAGCTAATAGGAGTCGCACATGTCCACCACAACCGTGTTCACCAACAACCGATCACAGGCTGTGCGCTTGCCTGTGGATGCTCGTTTTCCAGATGGCGTCAAAAAAGTTCACGTCAGAGCGCGTGGTGCTGAGCGCATCATCAGTCCTGTCGGACAAACCTGGGACAGTTTTTTTCTCGATGGCAACAAGGTCACAGACGACTTTTTGCCAGAGCGTCCCTCGCAAACTCAAGGTGAGCGCGAGGCGTTTTGATGTTGAAGTATTTGCTCGACACCAACATCGTCATCTACGTGATGAAGCGGCGGCCGCTGGAGGTGCTGGCGATGTTCAATCAACACGCTGGGCGGATGGCCATGTCAGTTGTGACGTTGGCAGAGCTGTACCACGGGGCAGAAAAAAGCGAGCGGGTCGCGCAAAACTTGGCTGTGATAGAGGACTTCACCAGTCGGCTGGAGGTGTTGCCTTACTCAGCCGCTGCTGCCCAGCACTATGGTTCTATTCGCAGTGTGTTGGAAAAAGCGGGTCAATCTATTGGTGTCAATGATCTGCACATCGCTGCCCACGCTAGATGCCAGGGTTTGGTGGTGGTGACGAACAATCTGTCTGAGTTTGAGCGGGTGCCTGGCCTCTTGGTGGAGAACTGGGTGCTCCCGTCTCATTGAGGCGTGTAGTCGAGTTACGCTGCGCTAACCCGACCTACGAATCGACATCCACACCGCACGCCAAAGCATCACCGCACCATCCCAAGCATTCAGCTTAGGCCGCTGGCGCAAAGTTGCAAAGCCCAGCTGCTCAATCTTGTCAGCAATCCGTAAGCCGCCTTGCACGATCAGGCGCAGCTCCCAGCCTGCGCGGCCCGGCACTTTTTTAACCAGCGGTGCGCCGCGTTGCATCAGGGTTTGCGCCCAAGCCAGGTTGGCGGCTACCAAGGCTGAGGTCCCCGGGTTGACTTGACGCTGCAGCAGTTGCGCTTGCGTCACGCCGTGCGGCGCAAACCCATCAGCGGGCAGGTAAATACGGCCACGCGGGATGTCCACGCTGAGGTCTTGCCAAAAATTGATCAGTTGCAGTGCAGTGCAAATGCAGTCGCTTTGCTCCAAAGACTTGGCGTCTGTGACCTTGTACAAGTGCAGCAGCAAGCGACCCACCGGGTTGGCTGAACGCCGGCAGTAGTCGAGCAGTTCGGCCTGGGTTTCATAGCGGGTTTTGACGACGTCTTGCTCAAATGCGCTGAGCAAGTCACCTAACAAATCAATCGGCAACGAAAATTGCGCAATGACGGATTGCAGACGGTTAAAAATTGATGGCCAGCGGTTGGAGATTGGCTGGCCAGATGCGCAAGCCGCTAAATCTGCGCGATACGCGGCCAAGTCGGCCAGGCGCTTGGCGGGTTGTGCGTCGCCTTCGTCGGCCAGGTCATCAGCCGTGCGGGCAAACCAATAAATCGCGATGATGGCCGGGCGCAGCGCAGGCGGGCATAAAAAAGATGCCACCGGAAAGTTTTCGTAATGGTCTACGCCGTGCGCCGGATTTTTCATCTTTTAGATTGTCGCTTGACAAATTGTTGGCTTTATTTTAAATTACTAACCAGTCAGTCAGTAACTGAAATCAACAC
This sequence comes from Polaromonas sp., assembly GCA_044378095.1. Classification (GTDB taxonomy): domain Bacteria; phylum Pseudomonadota; class Gammaproteobacteria; order Burkholderiales; family Burkholderiaceae_C; genus Polaromonas. The sequence continues at coordinate 12,727 of JBILXX010000001.1, read as the reverse complement.
CAAATGACCATGAAAAAGACAACCTTGATTTTGGCCGCAGTCACAGCGCTGCTGGCGGCTTGCTCTAAACCCGCGCCGCCTGAAGAGCCGATTCGTGCCGTGAAAATCATGACAGTGGGGGTTAATACCTTCGCCTCGGGCTACGAGTTTGCGGGCGAGGTCAAAGCCAAAGTCGAGTCGCGTCTGGGCTTTCGGGTGGGCGGCAAAATCATCAAACGCCAGGCTGAGCTGGGTCAGCGCGTCAAAGCCGGGCAGGTGCTGGCGCAGCTGGATCCGCAAGACTACCAACTGGCCGCTGACGCTGCCAGGGCGCAGTTACAGCTGGCGGCCACCAACCGTGATCTGGCGGCGGCTGACTTCAAGCGCTTTGCGGCACTGAAGGAGCAAAACTTCATCAGCGGGGCCGAGCTGGAGCGGCGCGAGACGACGCTCAAAGCAGCGCAGGCGCAAGTTGACCAGGCCCAGTCGCAACTCAATGTGCAGGGCAACCAGGCCCAATATGCCGTGCTGGTGGCCGACGTGTCGGGCATCGTGACCGCTATTGAGGCTGAGCCCGGCCAGGTGGTGTCCGCAGGCACGCCCGTGCTTCGCATTGCTGCAGATGGTCCCCGTGACGTGGTGTTTTCAGTGCCTGAAGACAAAGTTGCCGGTATCAAGCCGGGCATGCCAGTGAAGGTGCGCGGCTGGGCGCAGGATGCTCAGACGGCGGCAAGTGTGGCCAAGGTGCGTGAGGTGTCTGCCAGTGCAGACCCTGCCACCCGCACCTACCAGGTCAAGCTGGCCCTCGACGGCCAAACACCTGCACCTCCCTTGGGTGCAACCGTCTACGTTATGCCCGAAGGCTTGGGCGGTGTGCAGGGCATGTCGGTCATCAAGCTGCCAACCAGCGCACTGCGCCAGGAAGGCAAGGCCAGCGCGGTTTGGGTGCTGGACAAAGCCAGCATGACGCTGAAGTCACAAACCGTGCAAATTGCGACCGCTGATGGCAACGAGGCTGTGATTGCTGCTGGCCTGCAGCCTGGCATGGTGGTGGTAAGTGCCGGTGTACATGTGCTGTCGCCCGGTCAAAAGGTCACCATTTACCAGGAAAAAGTGGTTGCAGGTCAAGAAAAACGGGCGCAAACAGCTATTAATCCAGGAGCAAGTGACGCCGCTGCCGTCAAGCTCGCAGCGCCCGCAACATCAGCCGCAAAGTAAGCCGCCATGACACCCCAACCTCCGAAATCTGGTTTTAATCTGTCCAAGTGGGCGCTGGATCACCCAGCCCTGACGCGCTACCTGATGCTGGTGCTGATGCTGCTGGGCTTTGCAGCGTACTTTCAGTTGGGCCAGGACGAAGACCCACCGTTTACATTTCGCGCCATGGTGGTCCGCACCTACTGGCCAGGCGCCACAGCGCAGCAGGTGGCTGAGCAGGTCACTGACAAGATCGAACGCACGCTGCAAGAAGTACCCTACGCCGACAAGATTCGCAGCTATTCCAAACCCGGTGAATCGCAGGTTATTTTTCAGGTCAAAGACGTGATCAAAGGTGCCGACGTGACCAACACCTGGTACACCGTGCGCAAAAAAATTGGCGACATTCGCGGCACGCTGCCCGGCGGCATTCAAGGCCCGTTTTTTAACGATGATTTTGGTGATGTTCATGGTGTGATTTACGCCCTGGAGTCGGACGGTTTCAATTACGCTGAAGTCAAGACCTTTGCGGACGACGTGCGCCAGCAACTGCTGCGCGTGCCCGATGTGGCCAAGGTCGAGCTGTTTGGTGCGCAAGACGAAAAAGTGTTCATCGAGATTTCGCAAAAGCGCCTGGCGCAGTCGGGGCTGGACTTTAACCAGGTGCTTGCCCAGTTGGCACAGCAAAACGCGGTGGAGCCCAGCGGTGCGCTGCAAACCCCGCTGGACGTGGTGCAAGTTCGCGTCGCAGGTCAGTTCCGCGCGGTTGAAGAGCTCAGCGCCATGCCCATTCGCGGCAGCTCCGGCAACCAGTTGCGCCTGGGTGACATCGCCGACATCAAGCGCGGCTATGTAGATCCGCCCACCATCAAGGTACGCCATCAGGGCAAAGAAGTGATTGCCATCGGCGTGTCAATGATCAAGGGTGGCGACATCATTGCGCTGGGCAAGTCTTTGAAAGTGCTGACAGCCAGCGTCAGTCGAAGCCTGCCAGCAGGCGTCAAGCTGGTCCAGGTGCAAGACCAGCCTACCGCTGTGGCCACATCGGTCAATGAGTTCGTCAAGGTGCTGATTGAAGCGGTGGTGATTGTGCTTGCAGTGAGTTTTATTGCGCTGGGCTTTCATAAGCGCACCGTTTTGCCGGGACAGTCGCTGCCTTTGTTCAAGCGCTATTACATCGACATCCGCCCTGGCCTGGTGGTGGGCATAACCATTCCGCTGGTGCTGAGCGTCACGTTTTTGGCCATGCTGTACTTTGGCATTGGCCTGCACAAAATTTCTCTGGGCTCGCTCATCATTGCCTTGGGGTTGCTGGTTGACGACGCCATCATTGCAGTGGAGATGATGGTTCGAAAGATGGAAGAGGGTTTTGACAAGGTGCGCGCCGCCACCTATGCCTACGACGTCACCGCCATGCCGATGTTGACGGGAACACTGATCACTGCCGCTGGCTTTTTGCCGATTGGCCTGGCCAAGTCGGTGACGGGCGAATACACCTACGCAATTTTTGCAGTCACGGTGATTGCGCTGGTGCTGAGCTGGATTGTGTCGGTCTACTTTGTGCCGTACCTGGGCACGCTGCTGTTGAAAAAGCCTGACCATGTGGTTGAAAAAGCCCACGACGACCACAGCGCGGCTGAAGACGACCACGACATGTTTGACTCGCCGTTCTACAACACCTTCCGCAAAGCCGTGAACTGGTGCGTGCAGTACCGCTGGATCACCATCGGCGCAACGGTACTGATTTTTGCGCTGGGCATTGTCGGCATGGGCAAAGTGCAGCAGCAGTTCTTCCCCGACTCCAGCCGGCCTGAAATCATGCTGGACATCTGGTTCCCGGAAGGCACGTCGTTTGCCGCCAATGAAGCCACTGCCAAGCGGGTCGAGGCGCGGCTGATGCAGGAAGAAGGTGTGACGTCTGTTGCCACCTGGGTCGGCTCGGGCGTGCCGCGCTTTTATCTGCCGCTGGACCAGGTGTTCCCGCAAACCAATGTGTCGCAACTCATAGTTCTGCCCAAAGATTTGAAAGTACGCGAATCGCTGCGCATCAAGCTGCCGGCGCTGCTGGCGCAAGAGTTTCCTGAAGTGCGTGGCCGCGTCAAACTGTTGCCCAATGGCCCGCCGGTGCCGTACCCGGTGCAGTTTCGCGTGGTCGGCAGTGACCCGCTGGTGTTGCGTGAGCGGGCTGACGAAGTCAAGGCGATCTTTCGTGACAATGCCAACACGCGCGGCGTGAACGACAACTGGAACGAGTCTGTCAAAGTGCTGCGCCTGGAGGTTGACCAGTCCAAGGCACGCGCACTGGGCGTGACCAGCCAGTCGATTGCGCAGGCGTCGCGCACGATCTTGTCTGGCAGCAATGTCGGGCAGTTCCGTGAAGGCGACAAACTCATCGACATCGTGCTGCGCCAGCCGCTGGATGAACGCAACGCCATCACCGACATTGCCAACGCCTATTTGCCAACGGCATCGGGCAAATCGATTCCGCTGACGCAAATTGCCAAGCCTGTGTTCGCCTGGGAGCCGGGGGTGATGTGGCGCGAAGGCCGCAACTACGCCATCACCGTGCAAAGCGACATCATTGAAGGATTGCAGGGCGCGACGGTCAGCAATGAGCTGGCGCCGAAACTGAAAGCGCTTGAAACGAAGTGGAAATCGCAAGGTTTTGGTGTTTACCGGGTTGAGGTTGCAGGTGCGGTGGAGGAAAGCAGCAAAGGCTCGGCATCGATCGTGGCGGGTGTGCCGATCATGCTGTTCTTGACGTTTACGCTGCTGATGCTGCAACTGCAAAGCTTCAGTCGCGCCATGCTGGTGTTTCTGACCGGACCGTTAGGCATTGCCGGAGTGGCTGCAGCGCTGCTTCTGCTGGGCCGGCCGTTTGGTTTTGTCGCCTTGCTGGGCGTGATTGCACTGATGGGCATGATCCAGCGCAACTCAGTCATACTGATTGACCAGATCGAGCATGAACGTGCGCGCGGTGTGGCGGCTTGGGACGCGATTGTTGAATCCGCCGTGCGCCGTGCCCGGCCAATTGTGCTGACAGCTGCCGCTGCGGTGCTGGCCATGATCCCGCTGTCGCGCAGCGTTTTCTGGGGGCCGATGGCGGTCGCCATCATGGGCGGGTTGATTGTGGCAACCGCGCTGACGCTGCTTGCGCTGCCAGCCATGTACGCCGCATGGTTTCGCGTAAAACGCGAAACACCGGCATTCAGTTGATCCGCCCAGCGGGCCAGCGCAAAAGCGCTAGACCCGCATGGTTTAGAGTCAAGCGCCATCCTGCACCCGTTACAGGCTAAAATCAAAAGTTGACCTAATTCTGAAGGGCTGGCTGATATCACCAGTCGCTTCGTTTTTAGCGCGGGTGGCGAAATTGGTAGACGCACCAGGTTTAGGTCCTGACGGTAGCAATACTGTGCGGGTTCGAGTCCCGCCCCGCGCACCACCTTGACAATTTGGACACTAGAAAGAGCATCATGGCCGTGACTGTTGAAACCCTGGAAAAGCTTGAGCGAAAAATCACCCTGACCCTGCCTGTTGGCATCATCCAGTCAGAGGTCGACACGCGTCTGAAAAAGCTCGCCCGCACCGTGAAGATGGACGGTTTTCGTCCCGGCAAGGTACCGATGAGTGTGGTAGCCCAGCGCTATGGCTATTCAGTCCATTACGAAGTCATGAACGACAAGGTCGGGCAGGCGTTTTCTGTTGCTGCAAACGAAGCCAAACTGCGCGTTGCAGGCCAGCCCCGCATCAGCGAAAAAGAAGGCGCACCCGAAGGCGAAATGACTTTTGATGCGATTTTTGAGGTTTACCCTGAAGTTGTATTTGGCGACCTGACCACGGCTGAGGTTGAAAAAATCAGCGCTGATGTGAGCGACGCAGCGATTGACAAAACGCTGGACATTTTGCGCAAGCAGCGCCGCACTTTCTCCCAGCGCGCCATGGACGCTGCGGCGCAGGACGGGGACCGCGCCACGATTGACTTTGAAGGCAAGGTCGATGGTGAAACATTTGCTGGTGGCAAGGCTGACGACTTTCAATTTTTGATCGGCGACGGCCAGATGCTGAAAGAATTTGAAGACGCAGTGCGCGGCATGAAAACCGGCGAGAGCAAAACCTTCCCCTTGAATTTTCCGGCTGACTACCATGGCCAGGATGTTGCAGGCAAGCAGGCTGACTTTATGGTCACGGTTAAAAAGCTGGAGGCGGCGCATTTGCCTGAAGTCAATGAAGCCTTGGCCAAATCACTCGGTATTGCTGATGCATCGGTTGACGGCTTGCGCTCAGACATCAAAAAGAACCTTGAGCGTGAAGTCAAGTTTCGTGTGCTGGCGCGCAACAAGGCGGCTGTGATGGATGCCCTGGTGTCCAAGGCCGAACTGGATTTGCCCAACGCCAGCGTACAGGACGAGCTGGAGCGCATGATCACCGCGGCCAGAGCCGACCTGAAGCAGCGCGGCGTCAAAGATGCTGACAAAGCGCCGATTCCCGATGACATTTTTCGTCCACAAGCTGAAAAGCGTGTGCGTTTGGGGCTTGTCGTGGCTGATCTGGTGCGTACCAACAATCTGCAAGCCAAGCCTGAGCAATTAAAGGCGCATATCGAAGAGCTGGCAGCCAGCTATGAAAAGCCGCAGGATGTGGTGAAGTGGTACCTGAGCGACAACCGCCGCATGGCTGAGGTCGAAGGCGTTGTGATTGAAAACAATGTGACCGATTACGTGCTGTCCAAAACCAAAGTGGTTGAAAAAGCTGTGTCTTTTGACGACTTGATGGCGCAAAACTAAACAAGTCAGGCACTTGAAAAATGGGGCTTGTGCATGGGTTGAACTCCAGCGCACAAGCCCCATTTCTTTTGGGTACATTAAGCACATCTAAATCTGGAGTTAAAGCATGAACAAGACCCCTTTTGACGGCGCGCCTTTCCGCGCATACGACTCCTTGCAAACCGAGGCACTTGGCTTGGTGCCCATGGTCATTGAGCAGTCTGGCCGTGGCGAGCGCTCTTATGACATTTACTCGCGTCTGCTCAAAGAACGCGTGATTTTTCTGGTCGGCCCGGTTGAAGACTACATGGCCAATCTGGTGGTGGCGCAGTTGCTCTTCCTGGAAAGCGAAAACCCGGACAAAGACATTTCGCTGTACATCAACTCGCCCGGCGGCTCTGTCAGCGCGGGCCTGGCGATTTTTGACACCATGAATTTCATCAAGCCCGATGTGTCAACGCTGTGTACTGGCATGGCTGCTAGCATGGGTTCTTTCCTGCTGGCTGCCGGCGCAAAAGGCAAGCGCTTTGCTTTGCCCAATTCCAGCGTCATGATTCACCAGCCATCGGGCGGTGCACGCGGCATGGCCAGCGACATTGAAATCTCTGCGCGTGAAATCCTGAAAACCCGCGAACAGCTCAACAAAATCCTGGCGGAGCGCACTGGTCAGCCTATGGAAAAGATTGCCCGCGACATGGAGCGGGATTACTGGCTGTCGGCCAGCGAAGCGAAAGAATACGGCCTGGTGGACGAAGTCATCTCCAAACGCCCGTAATTTCGTATTTCAGCTCTGAAAAACGGCGTTTCTTGTAACAAGGAGCGCCTTTTTTATTTGGTTATCATTGGTAAATTCTGCACAGCCACCGTGCTCACCGTCAATAAGGCATCCCCATAATGGCCGATAAAAAAGGCTCCTCCAGCGAAAAGACTTTGTATTGCTCGTTCTGCGGCAAAAGCCAGCATGAAGTCAAGAAACTCATCGCCGGACCCTCGGTTTTTATTTGCGACGAATGCATAGACCTTTGCAACGACATCATTCGTGATGAGCTGCCCGTTGGACTGGATGCCAATGAAACACGTGGCGATCTGCCGACGCCGCTGGAAATCAAAACCACGCTCGACGGTTACGTGATTGGCCAGGAGCCGGCCAAGCGCACACTGGCGGTGGCGGTGTACAACCACTACAAGCGCCTGCGGCACAAGGAAAAAGCCAAAAAAGACGATGTTGAACTGACCAAAAGCAATATCTTGCTGATTGGCCCCACTGGCTCGGGCAAGACGCTGCTGGCTCAAACGCTGGCTCGCACGCTGAATGTGCCGTTTGTCATGGCCGATGCCACTACGCTGACCGAAGCCGGTTATGTGGGCGAAGACGTCGAAAACATCATTCAAAAATTGCTGCAAAGCTGCAACTATGAAGTCGAACGGGCTCAGCAGGGCATTGTCTACATCGACGAGATCGATAAAATTTCCCGCAAGTCAGACAACCCGTCCATCACCCGTGACGTGTCGGGCGAGGGCGTGCAGCAGGCACTGCTCAAACTGATTGAAGGCACGATGGCATCGGTACCGCCGCAAGGCGGTCGCAAGCACCCTAACCAGGACTTTTTGCAGGTTGACACAACAAACATCTTGTTCATCTGTGGTGGCGCGTTTTCTGGACTTGAAAAAGTCATTGAAAACCGCACCGAGGCGTCGGGAATCGGATTTGGTGCTGCCGTCAAAAGCAAAAAAGCCCGCAGCCTGACCGAATCGTTCAAAGATGTTGAGCCAGAAGACCTGATCAAATTCGGCCTTATTCCCGAGCTGGTGGGGCGCATGCCGGTCATAGCGACGCTGGCTGAACTCAGCGAAGACGCGCTGGTGCAAATCTTGACCGAGCCCAAAAATGCAGTGGTCAAGCAGTTCAGCAAGCTGCTGGCCATGGAGGGCGTAGATCTGGAAATTCGCCCATCAGCGCTGAAAGCCATTGCCCGCAAAGCGCTGGCCCGCAAAACAGGCGCACGCGGTTTGCGTTCGATTCTGGAGCAATCGCTGATTGACACCATGTTTGATTTGCCAACCACCAGCAATGTGGACAAGGTGGTGGTGGATGAATCCACCATTGAAGAAAACATCGCTCCCCTGCTGGTCTACCGTGAAGCGGCCAAAAAAGCTTGAAGTTTGCTTTTTTTGCCCCAAATCACAATCATTGCCATTGTGTTTTAAAGATCTTTGAAGGTATCTATGTCCGCCCCCACTACCTTGCCTCCTGTCCCGCTGGATCTTCCCCTGTTGCCACTGCGAGATGTGGTGGTGTTCCCGCACATGGTGATTCCGCTGTTCGTGGGACGCCCCAAAAGCATCAAGGCGCTTGAGTCGGCCATGGAGTCGGAGCGCCGCATCATGCTGGTGGCGCAAAAAACTGCCGCCAAAGACGAGCCCGTGGTCGAAGACATGTTTGATGTTGGCTGTGTGGCCACGATTTTGCAACTGCTCAAACTTCCCGATGGCACCGTCAAGGTTCTGGTTGAAGGCCAGCAGCGCGCCAAAGTCAACAGGATTGAAGATGGCGAGCAGCACTTCAGCGCCAACGTCACGCCGATTGAGCCAGTCATCATTGAGGCGGACAAGGGCAGTGAAATTGAAGCCCTGCGCCGCGCAGTGATGCAGCAGTTTGACCACTATGTCAAACTGAACAAGAAAATTCCACCCGAAATCCTCACCTCGATTTCTAGCATCGATGACCCGGGCCGCCTGGCCGACACAATTGCCGCGCACCTGCCTTTGAAGCTTGATGCCAAACAGGTGATTCTTGATCTGTCCCCTGTCAAAGAGCGTCTCGAAAACCTTTACGAGCAGCTTGAGCGCGAAGTTGACATTTTGAATGTGGACAAAAAAATTCGTGGCCGCGTCAAACGGCAAATGGAGAAAAACCAGCGCGACTTTTACCTGAACGAACAAGTCAAGGCTATTCAAAAAGAGCTCGGTGATGGCGAGGATGGCGCCGATGTGGACGAGATCGAAAAAAAGATCAAAGCCGCCAAAATGCCGAAAGAGGCCAAAAAGAAGGCTGACGCCGAGTTTAAAAAGCTCAAGCTCATGTCGCCCATGTCAGCTGAGGCGACCGTGGTACGCAGCTACATCGACGTATTGACGTCCTTGCCTTGGAGCAAGAAAACCAAGATCAAACACGATCTGGTCAACGCCGAAAATGTACTGAACGAAGACCACTATGGTCTGGAAAAAGTCAAAGACCGCATTGTTGAATACCTTGCAGTGCAGCAGCGGGTAGACAAACTCAAAGCCCCGATTTTGTGCCTGGTCGGCCCACCCGGCGTTGGTAAAACATCGCTCGGCCAATCGATTGCCAAGGCCACTGGTCGCAAGTATGTGCGCATGGCGCTGGGCGGCATGCGTGATGAAGCCGAAATTCGTGGCCACCGCCGAACCTACATTGGCGCGCTGCCCGGCAAGGTGCTACAAAGCCTGTCAAAAGCCGGCACGCGTAACCCGCTGTTTTTACTGGATGAAATTGACAAGCTCGGCACTGACTTCAGGGGCGACCCATCCAGTGCACTGCTGGAGGTGCTGGACCCCGAGCAAAACCACACCTTTGGTGATCATTACGTTGAACTGGACTTTGACCTGAGCGATGTGATGTTTGTGGCCACTTCCAACTCGATGAACATCCCGCCAGCCCTGCTGGACCGAATGGAAGTCATTCGCCTGTCGGGCTACACCGAAGACGAAAAAACCAGCATCGCCATGCGCTACCTGCTGCCCAAGCAGGTGAAAAACAACGGCGTAAAAGCTGAAGAGTTGGAAGTGCAGGAGCAGGCCGTGCGCGACATCGTGCGTTACTACACCCGTGAAGCGGGTGTGCGCTCGCTGGAACGTGAACTTGGCAAAATCTGCCGCAAGGTCGTCAAGGGCATTCAACTCAAAAAAATGACAGCACAAGTGGTGGTCACGCCAGACAACCTGAACGAATTTCTGGGCGTTCGCAAATTTGACTATGGCCGCGCCGAGAAAAACAACCAGATTGGCCAGGTGGTTGGTCTGGCGTGGACAGAGGTTGGTGGCGATCTGCTGACCATTGAAGCCGCCATCATGCCTGGCAAGGGCCTGATCACCCGCACCGGTTCTCTGGGCGACGTGATGAAGGAGTCCGTTGACGCTGCCCGCACGGTGGTACGCAGCCGCTCCGCCATGTTGGGCATCAAGGACGACCTGTTTGAAAAGCGTGACATCCACATTCACGTGCCAGATGGTGCAACGCCCAAAGACGGTCCAAGTGCGGGCGCAGCTATGACCACGGCGTTTATCTCGGCGCTCACCGGCATCCCTGTGCGTGGTGATGTGGCCATGACAGGGGAGATTACCCTGCGTGGTGAAGTTACAGCCATCGGCGGGTTGAAGGAAAAGCTGCTGGCGGCTTTGCGCGGTGGTATCAAGACGGTGCTGATCCCAGAAGAAAATGCCAAGGACTTGCAGGAGATTCCCGACAATGTCAAAAACGGCCTGGAGATCATTCCGGTCAAGTGGATTGACCAGGTGTTGAAAGTGGCGCTGGAACGCATGCCTGTACCACTGACGGAAGAGGAGATGGCTGCGCCTGCTGTTGCTGCGGCGGCGGCGATTGTTGTGCCTGACCTGGCGGTGACAAGCACCATCAAGCATTGATGCACTTTTTGTGAATTTTTCAGTTGGACGGAAAAAATAAGCTATAATTTGAGGCTTGCAACGCGGGAGTAGCTCAGTTGGTAGAGCGCAACCTTGCCAAGGTTGAGGTCGAGAGTTCGAGACTCTTCTCCCGCTCCAATTTAAAGGGCAGCACTTCAAAATGCTGTCCTTTTTCATTGGAAATCTGCTTTAGTTTTTTAGATGGCGCGGTAACAAAGCGGTTATGTACCGGATTGCAAATCCGGCTAGCCCGGTTCGACTCCGGGCCGCGCCTCCAGAGTCATGGCTGCAATGTCATCCTGCCCGAGTGGTGAAATCGGTAGACACAGCGGACTTAAAATCCGCCGGTTCGTTAATAGCGGCCGTACCGGTTCGATTCCGGTCTCGGGCACCAAGACAACATGCAAAAACCAGCATTCAACAGTTGTTTTGACATCAATCCTTAAGTGGTTAAGATATTTTCATGTCCAGCAACAACACCCCCTTTGAAATCCATGTCCATGGCGAAGTGCCTTTGCGCCAAGACGTCACCTTTGAGCAACTTCAAGAGGCCTTAAAGCCGCTGTGGAAGTATTCTGGCGCCAAGTCTTTGGTGGCGGCGGCTGAAAGTGCCTATGAAGAAGAGCCCGGCATTCGCTTTGATGCGCAAAAGCACTTGCTGCAAATGTGCTGGACAGTTCCTGGCGACGAAGATTTCCGTCAGGCACTTGACGAGATGTGCATGGGCCTGAACGACCTGGCGGAAGCGGGCGCGCCGATTGAAGTCACCTTTTACGACGCTGATTTTGACGACGAAGACGACGACAGCGACGAAGACGAGGCGCGCGACGACTTTGCCATGTATTTTGTTGGCCCGACGCCCGCCGCCATCATGCAGGTACAGCGCGACCTGCTGGTGCAAGACACCATTGGCCTGATGGAGCGGCATTTTGACGGCTCCGAGCTGGGCGAGGTAGTCGATGCCATTGACCGCCTGTTCGAGCGCCGTTTTGAATCACTGGTCAGTTCCATGCAGCTTGGCAAGCCTCCACGTGGTTCAGGTGGCTCATCAGGTGGCTCAGGCCACGGTGGTGGCCGCAAGCCACGTCACCTGCATTGAACAAAAGCTGAGATTATTCCGCTATAAATTCGGGAGCTGATTGCGCCCGTTTTTATTGGTCTGCAGGCTCTTTTGCCATTAAAAAACAGGCCTTTTTAGACCACCCGCACCCTGATCACATGCTCAACCGCCTCAATTGCGGTCACCACATCGCTGTCGGGCAGGCTTTCAACGTCAATGATGTTGAACGCCAGCTCGCCCCGGCTTTTGTTCATCATGTCAATCACATTGACTTTTTTATCAGCCAGCACCGACAGCACATGACCCAGCACACCGGATGTGTTGTGGTTTGAAAAAGTGATGCGGCTGGTACCCGGCGTGCGCGCCATGTTGACGGCAGGGAAGTTCGCCGAGTTGGTGATGTTGCCGCTTTCCAGGTAGTCCATCAACTGGTTGGCAGCCATCACGGCGCAGTTTTCTTCAGACTCTTCAGTACTGGCGCCAATGTGCGGCATCGCAATCACCTTGGGGTGGTTCAGCAGCAGCGGCTCGGGAAAGTCGCACACATATTTGCCCAGCTTGCCTTTGTTCAGGCTGCGTTCAATGGCGTTTGAATCCACAATCGTTTCGCGTGTAAAGTTCAGCAGCACGGCACCGGGTTTCATCAAGGCCAGCGCCTCGTTATTGATCAAATGGCGGGTGGCGTCCATAGCCGGGACGTGCAAAGAAACATAGTCAGCCCGCATCAGGAGCGACTGCAAATTCTCCATGCGCGTGACTTCATTCGACAAACGCCAGGCCGCGTCAATCGACAGCGCCGGGTCAAACCCCAGCACCTTCATGCCCATGGCCAAAGCCATGTCGGCCACCATCGAGCCAATCGCGCCCAAGCCCACAATGCCCAGCGTTTTGCCTTTGATCTCGCCACCGGCAAAGCGGGCTTTTTCTTTTTCAAGCAGGAGGGACTTGCAGAATTCCGCAAGCCAGCCGAATTAACCGCTACGTGAGGTAAAAAAAGTTGCGGGCACCGCCTAAAAGGCTGCAAGATCAGGGTATTGAATCATGAACTTGGTGAGCGCCCATG